>DGXE01000074.1 GCA_002395525.1 Ruminococcus sp. UBA4240 | reverse complement strand
GAATCAGATAGCTCTTATCTTTTCAGACAATATTTATATCACTGTTGCCGATAATTGAGAAATGTTGCCAAAACGTTGCCATGATAACGATTTGATAACGGCATTTGGCGTGTTCACGCCCTATTTTTCGGGACGTTTATTATTCCCACTCCACCGTTCCGGGGGGCTTGGAGGTTATGTCGTAGACTACTCGGTTTACGTGCTCCACCTCGTTGGTTATGCGGTTTGATACGCGGGCAAGGATGTCGTAGGGGATGCGTGCCCAGTCGGCGGTCATAAAGTCGTCGGTGGTGACGGCACGTATGGCGATGAGATGCTCGTATGTGCGGTGATCCCCCATGACGCCTACTGTATGCACATCGGGGAGAACGGCAAAATACTGACGCAGGTCGCAGGCTATGCCGCTTTTCTCGATCTCGTCACGGAATACAGCGTCAGCCTCCTGCAATATCTCTATCTTTTCAGCGGTGATCTCACCCATGATACGCACGCCCAGACCCGGTCCCGGGAAGGGCTGGCGCCATACCAGCTCATGAGGCAGACCCAGCATCTCGCCAACTTTACGCACCTCGTCCTTGAAAAGCTCTCCCAGAGGCTCGATGACCCCCTCGAACTCGATATCATCGGGCATCTTCACCATGTTGTGATGTGTCTTTATAACGGCAGTGCTGCCCTGTCCGGCCTTATTGCCCCGCCCTGATTCTATCCTGTCTGGATATATGGTGCCCTGGGCAAAAAAGCCCCTTTCATCCTGCTTTCGTATCTCATCCCAGAATACGTTGTAGAACTGGGTGCCGATGATCTTCCTCTTCTGCTCCGGGTCGGTAACGCCCTTTAGCTCCCGCAGGAACCTGTCACGGCAGTTTACCCGGACGAACTTCATATCGAACATCCTTGTAAAAGTCTGCTCCACATAGTCCCCCTCGTCCTTGCGCATAAGCCCCTGATCCACAAAGACACAGGTAAGCTGCTTCCCCACAGCACGGGAGAGCAGAGCCGCCGCCACGGAGGAATCAACGCCACCGGACAGCCCTAAGATGACATTCTTGTCCCCTATCTGCTCCTTGAGGGACTGTACGGTGTTTTCCACAAAGTTGTCCATCACCCAGTCGCCCTTGCAGCCGCACACATTGTAGAGGAAGTTGTGCATTATCTCACGGCCGTATTCGCTGTGGGTCACCTCCGGGTGGAACTGCACCGCATACAGCTTTCTGTCCGCACACTCCATAGCCGCACAGGGGCAGTCCGCAGAGGATGCGGTCACCGTGAATCCCTCGGGCACACGGCTGATATAGTCCGTATGGCTCATCCACACGATATTGTCCCCGGGAACGTCTGCAAAAAGGGCAGACCTGAATTTTGTGTGAATGGCTATCTTGCCGTATTCGCTCTTCTCACAGGAGGATACCTCTCCACCAAGGGTGTATGCCATGAGCTGTGCCCCGTAGCATATGCCCAGTATGGGTATGCCTGCCCTGAATATCTCCTCCGAGATATGGGGGGATGTCATATCATATACGCTGTTGGGGCCGCCTGTGAAGATTATCCCCGCAGGCTTTGCCGCCACGATCTCATCTATAGGCGTATCAAAGCGCTTTATCTCGCAGTATACACCGCATTCACGGACTCTTCTGGCAATAAGCTGATTGTACTGCCCGCCGAAGTCCAGTACCGTCACTGACTGATGTTCCATCGTCGTCTTGTCACTCCTCGTCTTTCACACAGAAAGAAGTCTCACCCGTCGCTGGGATGTTTCTAACCCACATATTGTCGATGCTTACATAGGTGCCCCGCTCCACCGCAAGGATCACCTGAGATATGGAATCCTCCGTCCCCTCCAGCTCGGCCTCAACTCTGCCGTCGGGGAGATTTCTCACCCAGCCGCCGACCCTGTACATCCGTGCGGCATTTACCGCCCTGTAGCGGAATCCCACGCCCTGCACACGGCCGCTGAATATAATATGCTGTCTTATCATCATTTCTCCCATCCTGTACGGATTTCCCTAATTATACAATATCTGTGCAAAAAAGTCAACCGCAAATTGTAGACTTTATGTGCTGATATCGGAAACTGCACTTGCATAGCTCAACAAGATACCCCAAGTCGCCCGGGACACGGCAGATCTGATGTTTTTCCCTTGACAGCAGACCGTACAGATGGTATAATAGGCTCAGGGAAAGGAGGGCGATACCCATGGCTGACAAGGACACCGTGACCAGGGACTACATGAGCGAAAATGCGACCTTTGCAGACCTGTTCAACTTCTATATCTACGGCGGGCAAAGGGTCATCGTTCCGGAGAAGTTAAGGCCTCTGGACACGGCAGAGATCGCTGTGCCGTACAGTGACGAACATCTCGTGGCTATACAGAAGCTCCGTGACGTGATGAAGCTCTACGCTGCCATGACCGATGACAGAGCCACATACCTTCTGCTCGGTGTGGAGAACCAGTCGGAGCTTCACTATGCCATGCCTGTCAGAAACGGCTTGTACGATATGATAGAGTACACCAAGCAGGTGGAATTTACCGCAAGGGAACACAGGAAGAACAAGGACAGACCGGAAACGAATGCGGAATTCCTGTCCGGCTTCTATCACACGGACCGACTGCACCCGGTGATAACACTGGTTCTATACTTCGGCGCTGATGAGTGGAGCGCCCCCAGATCCATCCATGAGATGCTGTATACCAATGATGAGGCGATACTGCGGTTCGTTCCCGACTACAGGATAAATCTTGTGGCTCCCGCCGAGATCGGCGATGAACACTTTGAGCAGTTCCACACAGAGCTGCGTGAGCTTTTGAAGTTCATAAAGTACTCCAGAGATAAGGAAAAGTTGGAGGATGTGATCCACAGTGATGACACCTTCAGGCATATTTCCCGCAAAACAGCAGACGTTATCAACACCGTAACAGGCTCAGACCTGCACTATGAAACAGGAAAGGATGAGGTGGATATGTGCAAGGCGATAGAAGATATAAGGAATGACAGCATTGCTATCGGTGAAGCAAGAGGTGAAGCTATCGGTGAAGCAAGAGGCATACTATCTACACTGATTTCCCTCGTGAAGGACGATATCCTTACAGTTGCCGATGCCGCCAAGAGAGCCAACATGACTGTTGCCGAGTTTGAGGCGAAAACAGGGCTGAAAGCATAAATCCGAAAGCCATCCCTGCGGTGCGGGGATGGCTTTCCGTTCCCCCCTATTATTAAAGTATTTATCATATTTATATCAGTATATGTTATTGATTTTTATTTTGAGATATGGTATTATAGAAAAAATCTTAATTTTTTTAAGGGGGAAAAATTATGGGAAACAAATTTATGCTCGCCTTTCTGGCACTCTCAATGCTGACAGCGACCACATCCGGCTGTGTCAAGGGCGACAGCACGGTAAAGGCTCCTGCTCAGACAACATCAAAAATTGAAGCTTCCGCATCCTCTGCATCTTCAAAAAGTGGAAAACTCTCCGACCCAAAAGCCACAAAGGAGGCGCAGGCTCTCTACACCTACCTGTGTGACAGCTTCGGCAAGGTGATGATCTCCTGCCAGCAGGAATCCACATGGATGGGCTCCCCGGACTACGAGGTAGACTACATCAAGGAAGTGACAGGAAAGTACCCCGCCATGAGAGGCCTTGACTTCATGAACGGCGATTTCAGCGGCGTTGTGGAGCGTTCAAAGGCGTGGCACGACAAGGGAGGCATCGTCACCATATGCTGGCACACAGGCATAAACGGCAAGGGCTATCAGGAAAGCCTGAACGACACCCCTGACTTTGAAAAGCTCCTCACCCCGGGCACCCCCGAATACAAGGGCATGGTGGCAAACTGGGACAAGGCAGCGGATGCACTCTCCAAGCTGCAGGACGACAATATCCCCGTACTGTGGCGCCCATTCCACGAATTTGACGGACAGTGGTTCTGGTGGGGCAAGGGGGGCAAGGAAAACTTTGTCAAGCTTTGGCAGATGATGTACGACTACTTCACCGAGAAAAAGGGACTGCACAATCTCATCTGGGTGCTGGGCTACTCCGGAGATGTAAAGGACGGCTGGTACCCCGGCAACGACTACTGCGACATCATCGGCTCCGACACCTACGACAACTCCACCAACAAAAAGGCATGGAAGCGCCTTGCAGCCATGAACACCGGCAAGCCCATGACCTTCCATGAATGCGGTCTTGTGCCCTCCGTGGAGAAATTCGAGAAGGACGAGGATCTGTGGAGCTACTTCATGATCTGGCACACGGACTTCATCAAGAAAAACGACAAGGAGAACCTGAAAGAGGTCTACAACAGCGACAAGGTGATCACCCTGGATGAGGTGAACATCCCCAAGAAGTAAAGGTGATACTATGTATACAGCGAACGAAAAGCGATATGACAAAATGGTATACCGCCGCTGCGGAAAAAGCGGGCTGAGGCTGCCCGCCATTTCACTGGGGCTGTGGCAGAACTTCGGGTACGGCTCGGTGTTCGCCAATGCGGAGGAGATGTGCTGCACCGCCTTTGATGCGGGCATTACCCACTTTGACCTTGCCAACAACTACGGCCACCCCTACAACGGCTCTGCGGAGGAGAACTTCGGCAGGATACTGGACAGGGGGCTGAGAGCCTACCGTGATGAGCTGTGCATCTCCACAAAGGCAGGGTACGAGATGTGGGACGGTCCCTACGGGGACAGGAACGGCAGCCGCAAGTACCTCACCGCCTCCCTTGACCAGAGCTTGAAGCGCATGGGGCTTGACTACGTTGATATTTACTATCACCACATATATGACCCCAACACCCCCCTTGAGGAAACTGCCCTTGCCCTTGACAATGCAGTACATCAGGGCAAGGCACTGTATGTGGGCATATCCAACTACAACAAAGAGCAGACAGCAGAGATCTCCGCCATATTCAGGGAGCTGAAGACCCCCTTTATCGTAAATCAGCCCTCCTACTCCATGCTCAACCGCTGGGTGGAGCGGGACGGACTGGACAGATATGCTGTGGAAAACGGCATCGGCCTTGCGGTGTTCTCCCCCCTGTATCAGGGCTTTCTGACAGACAGGTACCTGAAGGGCGTGCCCGCTGATTCCCGTGTGGGCAGAGGTGCCACATGGATAGGCGATCAGCTTGATGATGCAATGGTAGCACGTCTGAACCGCCTCAATGACATTGCCGCAGGCAGAGAGCAGAGCCTTTCACAGATGGCTGTGGCATGGCTTCTCCACAATCCGGCAGTGGCTACGGTGCTTGTAGGTGCCAGCAGGCCCTCTCAGATAGAGGACAACGTAAAGGCAGTGGAAAACCTTGATTTCACCGATGAGGAGATAAAGGCAATTGAAGATTGTCTGGCATAAATACAGAAAAGCCCCTTACAGCCTGCGCTGTAAGGGGTCGCTTTATGTTACCGCCGTCTCCTCCTCGGAAAAGTCCCTTGTGCCTATGGCACTTCGTGTGCCGTCATTCTGGACGAGATATACCGTAACGGTCACGTCCTCACGGGCAACACCGGGCATTGCGGTCTTGGTGCTGCTGTAATTCAGGGTCTCCTTGTCAAGATGGTCAAGGATAAGGTACGCCTTCTCTCCGCCGTGGGAAAGCTCTGCCTCCAGATAGCCGAAGCCGGGCAGGTGGGATATGTCAAAGCGCAGGGCATATATGACCTTCAGACCGTCCGGGGTCTCTGTCACCTCCACCCCATGCTCCCTTTCAAGGCGCTCGATAAGCTCCGGGGATATGGAGAAGGTGTTGAGGGAATCGGTAAACTCCGAACGCTTTTCTATCTCGGCGGTGCAGTATTCTGCACCGTATCTCTCGGTTATGGTGAGGGTATCGGAATAGAGATCCGTGCCAAGCCCCAGCCTGTCCCCCTCTATATGTGCGCCCAGCGCGGAAAGAGTGGTGGGGAAGGCATCAAAGGTGGAATACTCTCTCCTGCCCCCTGTATACTCCTTTGCACTGTTTACGTAGGCAGTGTACACTCTGCGGGTATAGTCCCCGTCGATCCCCTCGCAGAAATCCGAGTCCATAGTGGGGTGATCCCCCATAAGGATGACTGTGGTATTCTCATAGAAATCCTGCTGCTGAATCCAGGAGAGGAATTCCCCGATGCGGGCATCCGAACAGGCATAGACGTTGGAATACTGATCCTCGTAGGTGTGCGGACAGTCCTCGCAGACATAGCCATCCTCAAAATGGGTGTCAACAGTGAGCATAGTGAAGTTGAAGGGCTTATCCTCCTCCGCAAGGGTCAGAAGCTCCTCCTTGGCAAATTCGATGAGCTTTTTGTCCTCATAGCCCCAGAATACCTTTTCAGCCACACGTCCCTCGTCAAGGGCACGCACAAAGTCAAAGAACTCGTAATCCCCGTGGGAGGAGAAGTACATCTTCCTCCCGCCGAACACCACATCAGAACCAACCATCAGCACGTTTTTGTAGCCGTTGTCTTCAAGGATGTTCCCAAGGGCGGTGACATCGGCATAGAATGACTCCTGTGTGTCCATGTAGTTGTTGTATACTGGTATCTTCAGAGGGAGCCCTGAGGTCTGGGCTACCATAGCGCCCATGGTCCAGGTGGTGCAGGGATAGGATATGCCGCCGTTGAGTGCCCCCGTATCCCCGTTGAAGCACTCGTTTTCAAGGGCGATATCCGTAAGATGAGGGATAAGGTTCTCCTCGAATGCGCCCCCCTCTGCCTTGTCCGCAAAGGTCACCTCCGTGGATTCAAGGTAGATGTAGATAAGGTTCCGCTTTTTCTCCGGGAAGACGATGCTCACGTCCTTGGGGTCAACGTAGTTGTCCTCGATGAAATCCGATTCCGAGGCGGTGGCATATTCTATCACGCCCAGCTTTTCATCCAGCTTTGCCATGGATACCCCGTCTGACACAAGACCCAATGCCAGCACCGACGCCACTGCCGCCGGAAAGGCACGGTTCCTTTTCCCCGCCGTGACCACCACTGCCACCCCCGCAGCGCATATGAGCAGTGCGGGCATCAGCCCTGTCAGCAGATAATCTCCCACCATATCCGTGTTTGTCCCTTTAAGGGGCATTCGCAGGTGAAAGATTATCTCGTCAAGGGTAAGGCTTTTGAACACCCTGAGTGCCCAGAAAGCCGAAAACATCACCAGCATCGACACAAACAGGAACACCCCCGCCAGTACGGCGGCAATTTTCCTCTTTTTTGTCACGTTAAAACCACCTCGACCAGGAAGCAAGACGCAGGACAGCCTGATGATGACCGCAGCATCTCCTCCGATACTTAACCTATCACTTATTACCTATTACTTATCTTACAGCAGTGCCTCGTCAAAGGCAAAAAGGGCTTCGTTTATGGTGAAGATGTCATATACGCCCTTTCTGATGAAATACTCCACAATGACATCGGATCTGCTGGAGCGGGTCAGCACGAAGCCCGCCTTGGAGAGCAGCTCCTGTGTCTCCTCGTATGTGAGCCCCAGAGACACCGCAAAGGCAAGGGCTGTGTTCTTTGAGGGGCGGTACAGCACGTTGCTCCGTATCTTGGAAAAGAGCTTCCTGTCCTTGTTGGCGTGCTTGTAGCACTCCACATCGGTCATGCCACGCTCGTCAATTTTGCGCAGCAGCATCTGGGAGAAGCTCTCGTCAAGGGTGTGGGTGATGGTTTCAAGCTCCGTGTCCACAGCAGAGCACTCATCCGCCGCCATTGCCGCAGAATATACCGGAGCGGATGCCGCTGTTTTCTCACGGGATCTGCCAAATGCCCCGAATACCCTGTTCATGCGGGAGGCGGCATCTTCAATGTGTACGTCGCTGTCGGAGATAAAGGAGCGTATCTCCCCGTAAAGCTCACGGCCTATGTCGAAGGAACCCCTGTCATATACCACAAGGGTCACATCCATGTCATTGTCCTCAAGGAATGTCTTTATGCGACGTACAGCCACGTCAAGGGCCTTGTCCTTCGGGTAGCCGAACGCCCCTGCGGATATAAGTGGGAAGGCTATGCTTTTGCACCCCTTTTCAAGGGCTAAGGCAAGGGAAGAATCATAGCAGCTTTCAAGCAGTGCCTCTTCACCGTTGCCGCTCCCTGCCCACACAGGACCTACGGTGTGGATTATGTATTTGCAGGGCATATCATAGCCGCCTGTGACCTTGGCGTGCCCTGTCTCACAGCCGCCTAAGCCCCTGCACTCCTCAAGGAGGGCGGGGCCTGCGGCACGGTGTATGGCGCCGTCAACGCCGCCGCCCCCTAAAAGGGAGCTGTTGGCGGCATTGACAACTGCATCGCATTCAAAGCGGGTTATATCCCCCCGCACTATGTTAAACGGCATGGTCAGTCCTTTTTCTCAGCCCCGTCCTTCGGGGTGTCGCCGGTGGTGTCGGGAGCCTGCACGGCAGGTGTGCTCTGTACGGCAGGAGTGCTCTGGGCAGCAGGAGGCTGATAGCCGTATACAGGGGGAGCGGGGTTCATTCCCTGTGCCCTTGCTGCCTCCTGTGCAGCCTTGATCCTCTCACGCTCCGCCTTTCTGGCAGCCCTCTTCTTTTTTGTGGCAAGCAGTACGATGACTACTATCACCGCCGCTATGACTGCATAGGGGAGAAGGTATATCAGCAGGAACAGAAGCCCCTCCGCAAAGGATGCAAAGCTGGAAGCAGAGTCCTCCACGGTCTCACGGAGCCTTTCGATGAACTTTGGCTCCTCTGTCTTTATCTCCGTGTACTCATGCACCTCATCAAGGGTGATGGTCACAGTGGAGTATGCCACATCCGTATCCATGGAGGAAAGACTGCTCTTGGCACGGTTGAGCTGCCCCTGAACGGTGGTGAGCCTCTCCTCAACGTATATCATTTCCTCTATGGTCTCGGCTCTGTTCATCATTTCGAGCAGACGCTCCTGCTCTATCTCAAGAGCCTGTATCTGCGCCTGTGTGTCCCCGTACTGGCGGCTGATGTTCTCCGCATTCTGGGTCTTGTTGACTATCTGCCCGTAGGCTGAAAGGCCGTTAAGAAAGTCGGAATATTTCTCCGTGGGGATACGGACTGTAAGCCTTGCGGAGCGTGTGGTCACACCCGGGTCGGCGTAGTACCAGCGGCGGTTGTCGTTTGACTCGCTGGAATTTTCCACAAAGCCCCCCATATCCTGTATATCCTTCATTACGGAGGAAAGGGCATTGTCGTAGTCAAGGGTCTCCATATTCACAGAGGCGGTGTAGACCATTTTCTCCGCACTCTTCTGCAGGTCAATGGTGGTGCCGTCGCCGGCACTTTCCCCATTGTCCTCTTCTGAGTAGCTTTCGTAATCGTCGTAGCTGTAGCTGCTGTCTGCCAATGCCCCCTGCACCGCATTGTCGCTCTTGTAGGAGCCGCCTGATGATCCGCAGGCTGTGAGCATCAGAGCCGATGCTATGACCGCCGCTGCCATTTTTTCCTTCATTGTGTTCCCTCCCGTATTGTCATAAGCTTTTCAAGGGCAAAAAGCCCCTCTTTCCTTCCTTAGTCACCAATAGTTTAACATTATATCCAAAAAAAGTCAATAATAACTTATGGGCATATTTTGAGAATATTGTGAAAACAAGCTGAAAAAAGCCTGTCACTTTCTCATTGGTCAAGACATCAGACCCCCCGCTTTTCATCCTGCCCGAAAATTGTCAAATGTCCGTAACAATTTACAGGTAGAAAGGGCTTTTTTAGTGTGCTATAATAAAGTGATTGACCGGTTATCGGACGATACAGCACCCTGCAGGGGTGCATAAGCGGAGGTATATATGCTCATCAGCGGTAAGATGTTAAGAGATGCCATAATATCCGCCGCCCTCACTCTGGGGGAGGTAAAGAAGGATATTGATAACCTCAATGTCTATCCCGTTCCCGACGGAGACACAGGCACAAATATGTCCCTGACCCTTTCAAACGCCATGACGGATCTGGAAAGCGTTCCCGATTCCGCATCCGTGGCAGAGGTGTCGTCAAGGGCGGCAGGTGCCATGCTGAGAGGTGCAAGGGGCAATTCCGGCGTTATCACGTCACTTTTGTTCAGAGGGATATCAAAGGGGCTGGCAGACAAGCAGCAGGCCACCTGCGACGACATTGCCGCAGCGCTCGCCCTTGGCGTTGAGGCTGCCTACAAGGCTGTGATGAAGCCTGTGGAGGGCACTATCCTCACAGTGGCGAGAGTGGCTTCGGAAAAGGCAAGGGAGCTTTCCTTTGAAACCAATGACACCGTATCCCAGTGGGCAGATATGGTAACAGCCGCCAAGGCAGCTCTGGAAAAGACTCCGGAGCAGCTCCCCGTGCTCAAGAAGGCAGGGGTCGTAGATGCAGGCGGCTACGGTCTGTGCATAATATTTGAGGAAATGCTGCGTGCATTCAGGGGGGAGCCCCGAAAGGCAAAGAAGGCGGAGAGCACCTCTGAAAGCAAGTTCCACCTTGAGATAAAGGACGACGAGGAGATAGTATTCGGCTACTGCACCGAGTACATCGTAAACGGGGATCTGACCGAGGAGATGGCGGCGGATCTCAGGAGCTACCTTGAAAGCATCGGCAACTGCGTCGTGGTGGTACACGACGAGGATATAATCAAGATCCATGTCCACACAGAGCATCCCGGCCTTGCCTTTGAAAAGGGGCTTTCACTGGGATATCTGAGCAACATGAAGGTGGACAATATGCGTCTGCAGCGCCAGAACAGGATGCAGGCATTCAAGAAGGCAAATGAAAAGCCCGTTCCCGCTGCCCCGGAGAAGAAATACGGCTTCGTTTGTGTGGCAAACGGAGAGGGCATCGAGGGCATATTCAGAGACCTTGGCGCCGATGAGGTGGTAAAGGGCGGACAGACCATGAACCCCTCCGCCAATGACATATTGAAGGCTGTGTATGCCGTCCCCGCCGAGGTAGTGTTCGTATGCCCCAACAACAAGAACATCATCATGGCGGCAGAGCAGGCAATGAAGCTGTCTGAGAAGACCATGTACGTTCTGCGCACCACATCCATCCCACAGGGCATATCCGCAATGACCGTCTTTGACCCGGATGCGGACACCGACACCAACAGGACTGCCATGACCGAGGCTGCGGAAAAGGTACAGTCCGGGCTTATCACCTTTGCTGCCCGCAACAGCAGCTTTTCAGGCCACGACATCAAGGAGGGGGACATCCTTGCCCTTGAAAACGGCCGCATGGCATTTGCAGAGAGGGATGTGACCAAGGCCGCCTACAAGCTCACCAAGAAGCTGGTGAAGAACACCAAGGGTCAGGCGGAATTTGTCACGGTGATGTACGGCAGCGACGTATCACCGGAGCAGGCAAAGGAGTTTGAGGATCTGCTGCGCTCCAAGCTGGGGGATTTGGAGATAAGCTTTATAAACGGCGGTCAGCCCGTGTACTACTACATAATTTCCGTTGAGGGGAACTGACACTTTACGACAGCGTATGAAACATATAACCGTTATTACGGGCCATTACGGCAGCGGCAAGACCACATTCGCCGCAAATCTTGCGGCGCAGTACAGGAGGCAGGGGGCTGTGCGCATCGTGGATATGGACACGGTGAATCCCTATTACCGCACGGCTGATCTTTCTGCCTTCTTTGAGGAAAATGACATAGCCATGACGGCACCTATGTATGCCCGTTCAAATCTGGACATACCAAGTCTTGACTACGACATACCCACCCTTGCGGAGCAGAGCCCCCTGATAATCGACCTGGGGGGCGATGATGCGGGGGCATATCCTGTGGGAAAGTATGCCGCATACCTTGACAGCACAGGCTATGATATGTACTATGCGGTAAACTTCTGCCGCCTTCTGACCCACACACCGGAGGAGGCGCTTGACATCCTCCGTGAGGTGGAGAGCGCCAGCAGGCTCAGAGCCACCGCAATCGTCAACAACACAAACTTAGGGCGTGAAACCACAGAGGACACCATAGTCAAGGGAGAAGCCCTTGCAGGTAGGCTGTCCGAAATGGCAGAGCTGCCCGTACTTTGCACCACTGCCCCGGACTTTCTTGCGACAGACGGGGACTACTGCAAAGTAAAAATACTTATAAAAAATATCTGGGAAGAATGAAAAGGGGGGTCAATATGGCTAAAATGACCGTGGATCACAGCCGCTGCAAGGGCTGTGGGCTGTGTGTTGATGTCTGTCCTAAAAAGATAATCGTTATCCTCAAGGATGTCCGCACGGCAAAGGGATATAATCCCGCAGAGTGCAGCGACCAGAGCAAGTGCATAGGCTGCGGCTTCTGCTTTGAGATGTGCCCTGACTGCGCTATAAGAGTAGAAAAGTAAAAGGGGCTTTACCCTTACAACATCCTGAGAGGTAATAATATGGCTGAAGAAAGAGTTCTTATGAAGGGTAACGAAGCCCTTGCCGAAGCCGCCATAAGGGCAGGCTGCCGCTGCTACTTCGGATACCCCATCACGCCGCAGACTGAGATCGCTGCGTATATGTCAAAGCGTATGCCCAAGATCGAGGGAGGCGTGTTTTTACAGGCGGAGAGCGAGATCGCCGCTATCAACATGGTCTATGGTGCCGCCGCAAGCGGTGTGCGTGCAATGACCTCATCATCCTCCCCCGGTGTATCCCTTAAATCAGAGGGCATATCCTACATTGCAGGCTGTGATCTGCCCTGCGTGATAGTAAACGTACAGAGGGGCGGCCCCGGTCTGGGCGGCATTCAGCCCTCACAGTCGGATTACTACATGGCAACAAAGGCAGGAGGGCACGGCGACTTCCATCTGCTGGTGTTTGCCCCTGCATCCGTTCAGGATATGGCGGATTTTGCTGTATGGGCATTCGAGAGCGCAGACAAGTACAGAATGCCTGCCATGATACTCTCCGACGGACTTTTAGGGCAGATGATGGAGCCTGTTGTATTCCCGGAGATATCCTCGGCACAGCCCGAAAAGCCCTGGGCAGCAGTGGGTCACAACAACGCCCGTCCCCACAACATCATAAATTCCCTTTATCTCCAGCCCGATGAGCTGGAAGCCTCCAACATACAGCGCTTTGAACGCTATGAGGTGGTAAAGCGTGAGATGGCATCCGCACAGACCTATCTCACAGAGGATGCGGAAATAATCGTAACAGGCTACGGCGCTACCTCAAGAATAATCCGCTCTGCCGTAAATGCCGCAAGGAAAGAGGGCATAAAGGCAGGTATGCTGCGCCCCGTCACCCTGTGGCCCTTCCCTGAGCAGGCATATAAGGACACCCTCTCCACCGCAAAGGTATACCTTGATGTGGAGATGTCCATGGGTCAGATGGTAAACGATGTGAAGCTTGCCATAGAGTGTAAGCGCCCTGTGCATTTCTTCGGGCATACCGGGGGCATAATCCCCACACCCGCAGAGGTGCTGGCACAGATCAAGGCTCTTGATGAAAAGATAAGAAAGGGGGATATATGATGATACTCGAAAGACCCAAGTCACTTGCGGATGTATCCACCCATTTCTGTCCGGGCTGCTCCCACGGCATAGTTCACCGCCTTGTTTCAGAGGTGATGGACGAGCTCCAGATAGAGGGACGCACCGTAGGCATATGCCCTGTGGGCTGTGCGGTAACATCCTACAACTACTTCACCTGTGACATGATAGAGGCGGCACACGGCCGTGCTCCCGCTGTGGCAACAGGCGTAAAGCGTGCCAATCCCGACAAGGTGGTATTCACCTATCAGGGGGACGGCGACCTTGCAGCCATAGGCACAGCGGAGACCGTACACTCCGCCACAAGAGGCGAGAATATCACCGTCATCTTCATAAACAACACCATATACGGCATGACAGGCGGTCAGATGGCGCCCACAACCCTTCCCGGGCAGGTGACACAGACCACTCCCTACGGCAGAGATCCCCGCTATGCAGGTTTCCCCGTGCGCATCTGCGAGATGGTATCCACCCTTTCGGGCTGTGCCTACGCAGAGCGTGTGGCAGTGGATTCTCCCGCCCACGTAAAGGCGGCGAAGAAGGCCATAATGAAGGGCTTCAGGAATCAGCTTGACGGCATGGGCTTTTCCATCATCGAGATACTCTCCACCTGTCCCACCAACTGGGGCATGACCCCCTCACAGGCAATAGAGAGGGTAAGGAACGAAATGATCCCCTACTATCCTCTTGGGGTATACAAGGACATGACTGACAAGGGAGGTGTTTTCGGTGACAAGTGAGATACAGCTGGCAGGCTTCGGCGGCCAGGGCATACTCTTTGCGGGCAAGGTGCTTGCCTACTGCGGTATGCTGGACGGACGGGAGGTCTCATGGCTCCCCAGCTACGGCCCTGAAATGAGAGGGGGCACCTGCAACTGCTCCGTTACCCTCTCCGATGAGCCCATAGGCTCCCCCACGGTGTACAACCCGGACATACTCATCGTAATGAATGAGCCCTCCTTTGTGAAATACATAAACGAGGTAAAGCCCGGGGGATGCGCATTTGTGAATACTACTCTGGTAGACTCCGTGTCCGACAGAAAGGACATTGACATCTACAACATCCCTGCCACTGCAATGGCAGAGGAGAACGGCCTTACAGGCGGCGCCAACATCGTCATGATAGGAATGCTCATCAAGAAGACGGGCATAATCTCCATGGACGGCATAGAATCCACTATCCGCAAGATGGTGCCCCCCAAAAAGGCTCAGCTCATAGAGAACAATATGAAAGCCATCCGCATGGGATATGACTTTGAATAACTAAGAGGAGTATACTCCCGCCGCCTGCTTTGCAGGCGGTTTTTTTATGCCGATTTCCCCGAAAACGCCTTGAAAACTTGTCTGAAATATGATATGATAATGAAAATCATACACCGCAAAGAGGTGACCTTATGCAAAAAAGAAAATATACAGGCCTGCTGCTCAGCCTTGTGCTTGCCCTTTCGGTAGTTGGGGGCGCAGGGGCTGCTGCGGATGAGATCCCTGCGGATACAGTGCCGGAGGGCACAGGCTTTGTAAATGTCCTGCGGGAGAGTGAGGAGAATGGCTATCCCGGAGGGGATGTGACAGGCAGCGGGAACGGGGGCAGCCTTTTGGGAATATCCTCTCTCGGGGAACCTCCTCCCGGAGCGCCCCCGGAGGGCGAGCCCCCTCCCGGAGACAGACCTCCCCGCCAGGGAGAGGAGACGGACAAAGCCGCACCCGTATTCACTTCACAGCCCTCAGCGGCTCACTATGTAATAGAAGCGAGCGGCTTTTCAGCCCCCACATATTCCGTTGAGGTATCTCTGCCGGAGGGCAGCACTGCCGAGGGCATCACTCTGCAATGGTACCTGAAGGGCAGTGAATACGGCACACCACAGGTGTCCGAGGGCAGTACCGCATACAGCAGCATCACCGTGGAGGAGCTTGCAGGGGCTGCCTGCGGCGTATACCCCATCTGCTGCAAGGCCACCTGTGTAACGGATGGGGCGGAGCATACCGCAAGCTCCTATACCACCGCATTCATCGTGTGCAAAGGGGTGCTTGAAAACTCCGTGCTCACCTTTTCCGATGTGCATGAGGACTGGGACAGCATCGGTCAGGCCATAGCCGACACCATAGCAAATGAGGGAGGACTTGTACCCGCCCTTGTGGTGGCGACCGGTGACTACAACAACAGCTATGTGGCAGGCTACAACGAGGAATTCATCAACAGGTGCATCAACGAGATGATCGACCGCATATCCCTGCAGCTTGGGGGGATAGACACAGTCTGGGTCTCAGGGAACCATGACAACGGCTATGCCACAGGCTTCACCAACGCCAACAAGAGGGCTGACCTGGGGCTTGATGAGGAGAACTACTACGACCTGGCAGGAGGCATATCCGGCACAGGCATCATCTACGACAGCCGCCGCAGAGGCTCTGCCTCCTCCAGCCTTTCCAACGAGGGACTTATCGTCATAGGTATAAACTATGAGGACTTAGGCTCAATGGGTGCATACGAGGGATCCTCCAACGGACGGCCTGCCGATCCCTCCCTCCTTACCTACGGGGACGGGAGCTTTCCCGGGAACACGGTCTACGCACACCTTGACACGGCACTCCAAGGCATAGCCCATGACTATGAGGGAGAGCTCATCCTCATATCCACCCATGCAGGGCTCCATGCCCTGGGTGTGGATCCCGACAGCGCAGCGGCAGGTGCCAGGGAATGGTCGGGGGGCTGTGATTACAGCATCTCCTGCTCGGCGGCGGTGGTGCGGCTGGTCAACAGCTATGCCCACAGATATGGCATGAATATCATGTGGCTCTTCGGCCATGACCACTCCAAGGGGGAGAATGAATTCTACAAGCTGCCCGGCGACAGTATGGTCTCCGCCACCGATTCCGTATTCCAGCTGAGCGAGGAGCAGACCATAGCCTTTTCCTACGCCCATTCAGGCTACATCACAAAAAATATCAACGGCCACATGGTCTACTCCCTGATAAAGTACGATGATACCTCCGTTACACGCACCGCCCGTGTGGCTGACGGCAGGGGTACTCCCGCAGAGGCGGTGACCGGCAGGGACGGGAGCATACTGTTCCCGGAGGGGCTGGACTTTACACAGCAGCTGAACAAGCCTGCGGCACAGCCCGAAATACCTCCTTCGGCAGTGACAGGGCTCATAGCGGACGGCAGCTCCCATGAGCTGGTGAACCCCGGCACTGCAAGGGGCGGCGAGATAGTATATGCACTGGGCACAGACGGGGCAAATGCCCCCGATGACAGCATCTTTTCCGGTGAGATACCCACAGCCTCTGAACCGGGGGTCTACTACGTATGGTACAGAGCCGCCGGAGATGACAGCCACGGCACCTCAAAGCCCGAGGTCATCACAGTGGTAATAGGACAGGCTCACACAGAGCCCTCCGCACCTGTTCGGGGCGTACCCGCAGGCGACAGTACGGCTGCCGCGACGGCGGAAAAGGCATCACAGCAGTACAAGACCTTCAACGCTAAGGTGAAGGGGGATACCCTCACCTGGGACAGCATCGACGGAGCTGACAGCTTTGTCATCTATGCAAGGAATGGTGACAGGGGGCTGTTCAAGAGGATAGGCTCACCCACAGAAAAGCGCTATTCCCTTGACAGCCTTGAAAACGGCTGTGAATACACCTTCATCGTCAGATATGAAAAGGGCGGTGAGCTGGCAAAGGTAAGAGAGTCTGCAAGAGTGACCGCACGGGTATATTACAAGCCCTTGGTTAAGGCAAGCGTATCTGATAACTCCGTTGTCCTCCGCTGGAAGGCTGTTCCCGGTGCAAAAAAGTACCGTGTATACAGGTATGTGGACGGAAAGCTGAAGAAGATCGCCGACACAGAAAAGACCTGTGTCAGGGTCAGAGGCAATGCTGGCAGCAGCTTTGCCGTAAGGGCGTATGTTGGCGGCAAACCCACCAAGATCTGCAAAAGCGATATAGTGACTGCATAATAGGATGATCCGCCGCCTGCATGACCTGCAGGCGGTTTTCATTGCCTTATGCTCAGCATTGCTCATAGCAGCATAAAGTATCGGCAAACTGCTTGCATGACTGGGTTTACACGCAAAAAAACAGCCCGCTTTAAGCGAGCTGTTCGTTTTATATAATTGTTCGAGATCATATCATAGGTCAAAACCATCCGCCATTTGTTCCGTCGTTTTTGACCTGACCGTTTTTAATACTGATCTGACATACTTCCTGGGGAGCTTCAGCACCAGCGTCCCTATAGATAGTGTCCCATGTACCCTCACCGACAAAGTGTGCCTTAGGGTCGGTATTTACAATATAATCACCGTTGACGTATGATACCAAAACTCCATTTCTGTATAACTGCATAAACCGTACCGTTCCCAATGTATCATACACAACTATCAGCCCGAAATTGGTATGACAATCTTTCAGATATTTTGCGCAATTTTTTGTACTATCATGGTACTTCATTGCATTGACGGGATCTCCCGTTTTCCAACTCTCAGTAAATGCATTGTCCAAAGCGCCTGCAATCGTTTTGTCCACTTTTTGAGATGCGGAATCACTAAGTTGATTCTTTCTGTATGCAACCCAGCTAACTTGACTGAAAGCTCCTACCGTCTCAGTTTGTCTTTTCGATTTATCTCTATTCTGGTCAAGATAGAGCGTTTTGTTAAAGGCACCTGAAGTATTTTCGTAGGTTATCGCCAGGTTTTTCACCAGTGAAAACTCTATCGCCTGCTTTACAGTGCGCGCATCTGTAATTGCGGCGTTGATTCTTGCTTCCTTGGCATATCCTGTCAGCGTCGGGATAAGGATAGCTGAAAGCACGCCGGTGATAGCTATTACAACAATGAGCTCAAGAAGGGTAAAGCCCCTGAGTATCATATTCCTCGTTCTTGTCATAAAGATCACTCCCTGTAAACTTCCGTTAAACCAATTGTGATACTGTGATCACGTCATGAAGCGGCGCCAAACAAAAATCCGCCCCTGTGCAAAGCCCGGAGCGGAAATATACGCCTATCACGCTTGATATAATGATAACAAGCTGTTGTATTTTATGCAACTGGCTACCATTTCAGGCCCTATAGCTTTGCGTCACACAGTTTCCCATGCTTTGCCTTTGTTACTTTGTTGTAACCATTATACCTCATTAAATAGTGCTTGTCAAGCAATTATATAAAAATCACACCTAAAAACATATAAAATCTACAATTTCGACAATTCACGAACAAAAATATGTATATATTAACCCATGTTAATTGTAAAAAATAGACAAATACTCTGTCATCACACATTCCGATCATTTTACAGCCTCAGAACAGAGGAAATAGTTATCCGGTGATCATTCCAAAACCTTGCTTCTCTTTTAAGACTCCTTTACGGAATTGCACATATAATATGCACATAACATCCCGAAACGGGAACATAAATGAAATGAAGGAGAACAATCATGAAAGCAAGGATAATCACCGGAACAGCGGTCACACTTGCGGCAGCAGCTTTGCCGTAAGGGCATATGCCGGCGGAAAATGGACCGTCATCAAAAAGGGCGACATTGTGACTGTAAGATAACCCAGTGATTCCCCTCATCGGCTGCGGTGGGGGGATCCGTTTTGTCCCACGGTCATTATTCAGAGATAGTTATAAAAATGGAAATACCCTTGAAAAACTGATGTGGTAAAATAATTATGTATTATTTTCTATAAAGGAGAGTATAAATGTTTGAAAGCATCATATCATTGATAGAGAGGGTAAACTCAGCCATAAACGGCTTTGTATGGGGCTGGCCTGTTATCATCCTCATACTTGCAACAGGTCTTCTGCTGTCTGTAAGGACGGGCTTTCTCCAGGTGACCCGTTTCAGGGAGTCACTCAACACAACTATCATACCTACCCTGAAAAGTCTGGGGCAAAAGCGCCAGAAGGATGGGAAGGCAAACTCCATAAGCCAGTTTGAAGCCTTCTCAGCTGCTATTTCGGGAACAGTTGGCACAGGCAACATCGTAGGTGTTGTAGCCGCCATACTGACCGGTGGTCCGGGTGCTGTGCTGTGGATGTGGATCTCCGCATTCTTCGGCATGGTCACCAACTACTCAGAGAACGTCCTCGGTCTCTATTACCGCAAGAAGGACAAGGAGGGGAACCTTTCCGGGGGCGCCTTCTACTACATAGCCTACGGACTTAAACAGAAATGGCTGGCATACCTGGCGGCTGCCTTCTGTATGCTTGCTGCGGTGGGTATGTCGGGAGTACAGGCAAACAAGATAAGCGGCACTCTCTCCAATGCCTTTGAAAGAGCATTCGGTCTCACAGACATCGGCCTTTCAAAGATCGTGATCGGTATCGTCATAGCCGTCATCGCAGGTGTTATCATCATCGGCGGCATACAGCGCATAGGCAAGGTGGCATCAAAGCTGGTGCCCTTCATGTCACTGCTCTTCATCGTCATGTCACTCATAGCGATATGTATGCACATCACCAATGTACCCCACGCCTTTGCCCTCATATTCACAAAGGCATTCAGCTTTAAGGCGGCAGGGGGCGGCATACTGGGCTACACCTTCTCAACAGTCATAAGGAAGGGCATGGCAAGGGGCGTGTTCTCCAACGAGGCGGGCCTCGGCTCATCCGTCATAGCTCATTCCGCATCAGAAACAAGAGAGCCTGTGAAGCAGGGTCTCTGGGGCATATTCGAGGTATTCTTCGACACCTTTGTGATATGCACCCTTACAGCAATCACCTTCCTCACCACCTTTGACCTTGATGCGCTCAGGGGCACAGAGGATGACAGCGCCATGGCAATGGAGATGTTCTCCACCAATTTCGGCAGCTTCGGCATTGCGATATTCTCTGTAATACTCCCCCTCTTTGCCTTCACAACAGTGCTGGCATGGGCATACTACGGAGAAAAGGCTGTTGAATTCTGCTTCGGAAAGCTGGGCAAAAAGGGTGTCAGGATCTCTGTCATCATCTTCAAGTCCCTTTTCCTGCTGCTCATCGTGGCATCCAGCGTTATTGAGAGCCAGCTCATCTGGGATATAGATGACACCTTCAACGGGCTCATGTCCGTTCCAAACCTCATCTGCCTCATAGGTCTGTCAGGGCTTGTGGTGCAGATAACACGCAACTACTTCGACCGCAAATCAGGCAAGGATGTAGAGCCTATGCTCTCCGCCTATCCCGAGCTCAATGAGGAATTCAAGGAGGACATATTAAGCGAGAACGCCAATATGCGCTGAGCCTGTAACCATTACATCGGATAACATCGGCAGTACCCTGATCTACTCGGTACTGCCGATTTTTTTCTCTTTAAGAATCTTTTAAGAAATGTGGGATATAATACATATATCATCTCACGAAGGTGCAGAACAAAATAAAAGAGATAGGAGAAATACCATGAGAGCAAGGATAATCACAGGTACAGCAGTCACCCTGGCGGCAGCAGCCGTAATAACAGCCTGTGCGGTGAACACGCAAGCCGCAGGCTATGACAATACCTTCACCTTCACCGACAGCGCTGTAACAGCGGAGAACACCGAGGGCAGCGGCTACAAGATCTCCGGCACTGACCTTACCATAAACGAGGCAGGCACCTATGTCGTCACAGGTGAATGTGCCCAGGGCAGCATCACCGTCAAGAAGGGCACCACAGGCGTTACCATAATCCTGAACGGTCTGACCCTTACATCAAGCACCACCGCTCCCCTGTCCGTCAACAAAAACGCAGAGGCAGTCATCCAGATAGAGGGGAACAATGTGCTCACGGATGCAGAGGATACTGCCAATGAATCCTCCGATGATTTTGAGGGGGCGGCTATCAAGGTGAAAAGCGGCTCCACTGCCACCATCACAGGCAGCGGCACCCTTACCGCAGACGGCTCTGGGTGCAAAAACGGCATAAAGGGCGGCGAAGCTGCCACTGTCATAATCGGTGAGAGCAGCACGGACACATTCACCCTCAATGTATCCGCCGCCAACAACGCCCTTGCCTCAGACGGAAATGTCACAGTAAACGGTGGCAGCATCAACCTCACCTCCGACGGTGACGGGCTCAAATCCTCCCCCGAGGAGGAGGACACCACATCACAGGGCACTGTCACCGTAAACGGCGGCAGTATCAGCATAGTAAGCGGCGAGGACGGCATACAGGCAGACAATGGCTTTGACATGACCGGGGGCAATGTGGACATAACCGCCGCAGGGGGCTATCGGTACAACAGCGTAACAGAGGCAAGCGACACCTCCGCAAAGGGCATAAAGTCCGACAGCTACATAAACATTTCAGGCGGAAATATCACCATTGATGCGGCTGATGACGGCATCCACACAAACGGCGAGAACGGCAGCGAGAATGTCACTGTCACAGGCGGCACTGTCACCATCAAATCAGGGGATGACGGCATCCACTCCGACTATATACTGAACATTTCGGGGGGCACTGTGAACGTAGACAGCGCAGTTGAGGGCTACGAAGGCGCAGTGATAAACCTCTCCGGGGGCAGCGGCAGGATATGCACCTCCGACGACGGCATGAACGCCGCCAACAGCGACCTTACAGGCTACACCTATTCATTGAACATCTCCGGGGGCACATGGTATGTAAACGCAAACGGCGACGGCCTTGACTCCAACGGCAACATGGACATCACAGGAGGCTGCACCGAGGTGTTCGGCGCTGCCGACAACGGCAACGGTGCCCTTGACATAGGGGACGGCGGGGCATATCATCTGAATGTGAACCCCGGCACCATTGCGGCTGTGGGCATGAGCGGCATGGCTGTAACACCCACATCCGGGGTATATGTGGCATTCGGCGCAGGCGGAATGGGCATGGGCGATATGGGCAATATGCCCGGCAATATGCCCGGCAGCATGGGTAACTTCGGTGGTATGCAGCAGGGCGGTATGGGCAGCTTCGGCGGTATGGGTATGCAGTTTGACGTGAATACCACAAACACCGCAGGATCCATGCAGGACAATATGTTTGCAAACGGCGGCACCGCAATCTCCATCTCTGCCGGGGACACCATCACCATAACCGACACCGACGGCAATATCCTCTATACAGGCACTGCCGTAAAGAGTGCAGACCACATAGTATTCTCCTGTGAGGAGCTTACAGGGGGCAGTGAATACATCCTCCTTATCAACGGCACACAGGCTGCCACTGCCACCGCAAACGGTGCCTACTACGCACCCGCAGATGATACGGACAACGACGACAGCGACGATGATAACAACGACGATAACGATGATAATAACAGCGACGATAACGACAACAGCAGCGACAATAACAACGACGATAACGACAACAACGAACCCCCCGCACCTCCCGAAGGCGTTATGCCCGTGGACGAGAACGGCAATCCTCTCACACCTCCCCAGGGCGGTATACCTGTGGATGAGAACGGCAATCCTCTCCCACCCCTGAATGAAAACGGTGCTGCTGCCGATACAGACTCATCCTCCGAAAGCACCACGGAGACTTCCAGCACAACATCATCCACATCAACAACATCTTCTTCCACTTCCTCCACCGCTTCTGCCACTTCAACTGCAACCAGTTCAACATCAACCACTGACTCCACATCCTCCGGCACATATGTGGTGCCCTACATCAGCGGCTACACATCCGTTCTGAGCACTGCCACATCAGGGTACATCTCCCCTGTGACCACAGTGAAGACCGACACGGCAGAGTCCGACTATCTCACCGCAAAGGCTGTGGAAAAGGGCAGCAAAGTGACACTAAGCTGGAATGCTGTAAAGGATGCGGAAAGCTACGAGATATATGTGGAAAGGGATGGTGTCTTCACAAAGGCCGCTTCCACGGAGAAGAACTGTGTCACCTTCAAGAACCTGAGAAACGGCAGGGACTACACCTTCATGGTGCGCTATGTAAAGGACGGTGTGACCTCTGACGACGAGCATTCCTCCTCTGTAGGGGCAACGCCCTACTTCAAGCCCGCTGCTGCCCTCACTGCGCAGGGTGACACGGCTGTCCTCTCATGGGAGCGGGTAAGCGGTGCCGAGCGCTATGCGATCTACAAGGTAAACGGCACCACCGTCAAGAAGATGACGGAGACCACCTCCTCCAAGATCCGCATCAGAAACTACAAAAAGGGCTCCGCCTACATCGTCCGTGCCCTTGTAAACGGAGAATGGACATCTATGGATACGGGGGATATAGTAAGCTAGGGGCTAGATGCTAGGGATCAGAGGCTAGACTGTGACAGATAACAGATAGCTTGATGCGCTCTTTGCGTATAAAACAAAAGGCACAGCGATCATGCTGTGCCTTTTACTTCTATTTGAGCTAACAAGCTATCAATACATTTGCCTTTCTAGCCCCTAGTCACCTAACTCCTAGTCCCTAGCCGAGGAGCTCTGTTACTGTAGCAAGCTTAACCGATATGCAGAAGAGCTCCATTGCCTGCTTCAGCTCATCAAGGGGCGGGAAGGAGGGTGAAAGTCTGATGTTGCTGTCATCGGGATCCTTCTTGTAGGGATAGGAGGCACCTGCACCTGTGAGTACAACGCCGCCCTCCTTGCAAAGACGGACTACCTCCTTTGCACAGCCCTTTTCAGTGTATACGGACACGAAGTAGCCGCCTCTGGGAGCGTTCCAGCGCAGGATGTCAAGAGCGCCCAGCTTTTCCTCCAGCATATTCACCACAAGGTCAAACTTTGGCTCCAGCACCTCCCTGTGCTTATGCATATATGCCTTTAAGCCATCGGCATTGCCGAAGTAGCGCACATGGCGGAGCATATTCACCTTGTCGTAGCTGATGCTCTGCATGGAGAGCTGCTTTGTGATGTGAGCCACGTTGTTCTCGGATGCACAGATAACAGCCACGCCTGCACCGGGGAAGGTTATCTTTGAGGTGGAGGCAAATTCGTATATCATGTCCTCATTGCCGTTCTTTGCCGCTTCATCAAAGATGTTGAGCAGGTGGTCGTGATCGTCCTTCAGGTGATGAACGCAGTATGCGTTGTCCCAGAAGATTCGGAAGTCATCGGCGGCGGGCTTTAATGCTGCAAAGCGCCTTACGGTGTCATCGGAATAGGTGTAGCCGTCGGGATTGGAGTACATGGGAACACACCATATGCCCTTGATAAGGGGATCGGAGGAAACCAGCCTCTCAACCGTGTCCATATCGGGTCCCTGGGGGGTCATGGGCACGTTTATCATCTCTATGCCGAAGGTCTCGGTGACGCCGAAGTGACGGTCATAGCCGGGGACGGGGCACAGGAACTTCACCTTTTCGTTTTTGCACCAGGGCTTGCTGCCGCCGTACACGCCGAAGTTGTATGCCCTTGCCACGCTGTCGTACATAAGGTTAAGGCTGGAATTGCCGCCCACAATTATCATGGAGGGCTTTACGCCCAGCAGGTCGGCAAAAAGCTCCTTGCAGTCGTCTATGCCGGTAAGGCCGCCGTAGTTGCGCACATCAACGCCGTTCTTGTCCTTCATGTCAGAGGTGCTGTTCAGAACATCCAGCATGGGCATACTGATGTCAAGCTGCGCCTTTGAGGGCTTGCCTCTTGACATATCAAGGGAAAGACCCTTTGACTTGAAATCCTCATACTCACGCAAAGCCTCATCCCTGAATGCTTCAAGCTGTGCTCTGCTCATTTCCTTCAATTTCATATATATGCTCCTTTTCATAGGTAGTGATACATACAGCTGCACGCCGTGCGGCACACGGCACACATATTACTATATACTTAAATTATGTATTTTGCAAGTTATTTTTCCAAATATTTCAAAAAATCAAGGTTTTACACAAAGAACAGCTATTATATCCCCATCTGGTTGGCAATGTTTGGAATAACAGCAGCCCCCGGGAAGATCCCCGGGGGCCGTGCCGTTCATACTATATTGAATTCGCAGACTGTGTCATATTCATCGTGAGAGCCGTCGATAAAGAAATGTGTCCTCACTCTGTATATGCCGCTTTCAAGGGGATCGTCGAAAAATTCAAAGGGCAATTTCAAGTGAGCCTTCCCTTCCTCGTTGACGAGCAGTGCAACGTCATCCAGAAGGGTCTCATATGGTGGGAAGATCTGCTGCCACTCCCCATTCCTGTATCCATACAAGTCAAAGTACGGATCTATACAATAATCATATCTTTCCAATCCCACAAGGGCTTTGTGGCTTATATGGGTAAAATCCATGTCAAACTCTATGACCTTATCATCACGGCTTATGCAGAAATCATTGTCAAAAACCAGATATGGGATCGACACATAAGGATACTTCCTTTTATAGACGAGAACACCCTTGCTGTCAAAGGTACACAGGGTCTTGCCTATAAGGTGGACACCCTTCAAGCGGACGCCGTCGGAGTAATAGCGTCTTTCACCAGAGGATGTTTTCGCCCAGCCCGTGTAGTCCGGTCTTACAGCAGCATAACACGCATTCGAGGGAATGAGCAAAGATAAAACCAACCCGCAGATAATGATACCTTTGTGGCTCATCCGGCATCCTCCCTCACTTTACGCTTTAAGCTCCTTCACAGTCTTTACGATGTTGTCCGCAGAGAGGCCGAATTCCTTCAGCAGATCCACAGCAGGGCCGGAGTGGCCGAATACGTCGTTGACACCTATCTTTACCACCCTGCAGGGTGCCTTTGCGGCGGTAACATCGCATACGGCGGAGCCTAAGCCGCCTATGACGCTGTGCTCCTCGGCTGTTACGATAAAGGGAGTTTCCTTTGCAGCCTTTACGATGATGTCCTCATCAAGTGGCTTGATGGTGTGGATGTTTATTACACGGATATTGATGCCCTCTGATGCCAGTATGTCAGCCGCCTGGAGAGCTTCGTTCACCATAAGGCCTGTGGCAACAACTGTGCCGTCGGTGCCCTCACGCAGAGTGATGCCCTTGCCAAGCTCGAACTTGTATGTGTCGGGATCGTTGAATACGGGCACTGCCAGTCTGCCAAAGCGCATATATACGGGGCCGTTGTGTTCAAGGGCAGCCCTTACTGCTGCCTGAGCCTCCACATGGTCAGCAGGGTTAATGACCGTCATGCCGGGGATAGTGCGCATAAGGGCTATATCCTCGTTGCACTGGTGTGTAGCGCCGTCCTCGCCTACGGAGATGCCCGCATGGGTAGCGCCTATCTTTACGTTGAGGTGGGGATAGCCTATGGAGTTGCGGACTATCTCGAACGCACGCCCTGCTGCAAACATGGCAAAGGAGGATGCGAACACCTTCTTGCCTGTGGATGCGATGCCTGCCGCAACGCCCATCATATTAGCCTCGGCAATGCCGCAGTCGATGAAGCGCTCGGGGCACGCCTTCTTGAATATGCCTGTCTTTGTAGCAGCCGCCAGGTCTGCATCAAGCACGATAAGATCGGGATACTCCGCTGAAAGTGCGGCAAGCGCCTCACCATAGCTCTCCCTTGTAGCCTTTTTAACTATATCTGCCATATCCTTAGCCCTCCAGTGCTGCAAGCTGTGCGTTGAGTTCTGCCATTGCCGTGTCGTACTGCTCCTTGTTGGGTGCGGAGCCGTGCCAGCCTACCTGGTTCTCCATGTAGCTCACACCCTTGCCCTTTGTGCTTGTCTGCACGATGACAACAGGCTGTCCTGAAACGCTCTCAGCCTCTCTGAATGCACGGTCGATGTCGTCAAAGTCGTGGGCATCCATAGTAATGACGTGCCAGCCGAATGCGGCAAACTTGTCGGTTATGGGCTGGGGGTTCATGACCTCGGTTATCTTGCCGTCTATCTGCAGGCCGTTGTTGTCAACGATGGCAAGGAGATTATCCAGCTTGTAGTGGGCTGCAAACATGGCAGCCTCCCAGACCTGTCCTTCTTCGATCTCACCGTCGCCAAGGACTGCGTACACCTTGTAGGTCTCATTGGAGAGCTTGCCGGAAAGAGCCATGCCGCAGGCGGCGGAAATGCCCTGTCCCAGTGAGCCTGTGGACATATCCACACCGGGGATGTACTTCATATCGGGGTGACCCTGGAGGCGGGAGCCGATGTGACGCAAAGTCTTCAGCTCATCCACAGGGAAAAAGCCCCTCTGTGCCAGTACGGAGTACAGTGCGGGAGCGGTATGCCCCTTTGACAGCACCAGTCTGTCACGGTCTGCCATTTTAGGATCCTTGGGGTCTACGTTCATCCTGTTGAAGTACAGGTAGGTCAGCAGATCCGCAATGGAAAGCGAACCTCCGGGATGACCTGACTTTGCGTTGTAAACACCTTCGATTATGCCCATCCTCACCTTGCAGGCAGTGATCTGAAGCTGCTTTTTGATAAGCTCGTCCATAGTATAACTCCTTTCGTTGCAGTCGCACGATTTATAAGTTTCTTAAAATAGTCTGTCAATGAAAACGGCTGTTATCCCTGTGTCATGGAGCAAACTGTCCTCAGTGCCCTTGTCACCGCCCCGTGCTCGCAGTCCTCCTCTGTGACGATGTCACACATTCCCTTTACGTCCTCATGGGAATTTGCGGGGCACACGGCTATATCCGCCGCACGGAGCATTTCCATGTCGTTGATGTAGTCCCCCATGGCAACGGTGACATAATCATCAAGACCGTATATCTCCACCAGCTTTTTAAGTGCAGAGCCCTTGGAGCAGCCCCTCGGGAGCATCTCGTGGAAGTTTGTCCCGGATGTGACAAAATCCGCATAGGGGAAAAACTCCAGTGTCTCTGCGTACTCCGCAAAGGGCTCTATATCCTCATGGGGCATGGCAAAGAGTATCTTTGACCAGTTACCCCTTGGTATATCCTCCGCCCGCTCACACACTGTGGCGGTAAAGCCCGCTATCTGCCAGTGATGGCGCTCGTATTCGTTGAAATTGTAGTCGTATATGCCGTCGGGGCGGCAAACTTCCGCACACGCCGAGGGGAATCGGGAGGTGAGCTCATTCACCATGGCAAGAGCCTTGTCATAGTCCAGATCCTTTGACCATGCCACCTCTCCCCTGCCGCAGTCGTATATCTGTCCCCCGTTGCAGAGGATGCAGGGACCATTCAGCTGCATGGCATCCACATACCGGCGCATAGCCTGTATAACACGCCCTGTTGAAACCACAAAGAGATTTCCCTGTCGGGTAAATTCCGCTATGGCATCAAGGTTTTCCTGTGATATGGTCTTGTCGTGGTTCAGCAGTGTGCCGTCCATGTCACAGAAAAATGCAATTTTCTTGTTTAGTGTATTTATCATATACCTGTCTTTTGCAGAAATCAAATCCATATTTGCTGATAATCAGCCGTCTGTTGCCCTTCCCATGCACCAGTTGGGGGTGACGTGGCTGTTGAACTTCACCTTGTCCCTGTGGAGCACCTCAAAGCCTGCCCGCTCATAGAAGCGCACGTTCTCCGGGGAGTTGGTGGCAAGGGAGATGTACTTCCCGCCGTTCTTGCCCACAAAGGGGATGAGATACTTACTTATGAAAAGGCTCCCTACGCCTCTCCCACGGTACTCCTTCTTCACTGCAAGCATATACAGATGCCAGTGCTCTTCCTTGTCAATAGTGTAGTTGAAGTCCTCCGCCCTTATGAGCATTTCCCTGAAAGCAAGGATATTCGAGGGCTTTGTGGGGAGGAAGGTCTGGAGCCCTGCGGAGACTGCAAAGTCCCGCTTTCTCGGTTCGTCGTCATATGGGGCTGCAATGACTGCCGCCGCAATTATCCTGCCCTTCTCCACTCCCAGGAGCACACGGTTGTATTTGAGCTGCACCCGCAGTAACACCTCTGTCATCCACCGCACAAATGCCATATACTCAGCCCTTGTGTCAAACCAGGAGCGGGCGGCGGCATACAGGGGATATTCACCGAAATCCTGTGCAAAAAGCGTGGCAACTTCGCTGAAGTCCTTCGGCTCATATAGTCTGAATCTCATGCTCTCACCCTTTCAAGAGTGTTTACAAAATACTGGGGCAGCTCCGACTCAAATTCCATATACTCACGGGTCACAGGGTGTACAAAGCCTATCTTCCTTGCGTGAAGGCACTGTCCCTCAAGCCCTTTGAAGGGCTTTCCGTACACGTCATCCCCTAAAAGAGGGTGGCCTGCATACGCCATGTGGACACGTATCTGATGTGTGCGCCCCGTTTCAAGGATGAAGCGAACATACGCACATGAGGGGAACTGCTCCTCCACCCGGTAGTGGGTGACGGCATACTTGGAATTGGTGGGTGTCACCGCCATTTTCAGCCGATCCCTGGGATCCCTGCCTATGGGGGCATCTATCTTGCCCTCCCGCTCACGGAACACCCCTGTGGCAATGCCGGCATACTCCCTTGTGAAGGAATGTGCCTTTATCTGCTCGGCTAAGAACACATGGGCACTGTCTGTCTTTGCCACTATGAGCAGGCCGCTGGTGAACTTGTCTATGCGGTGGACTATCCCCGGACGTATGACACCGTTTATGGTGGAGAGCTTCCCACGGCAGTGGTACATAAGGGCATTCACCAGTGTGCCGTCGGGATTTCCCGCAGCAGGATGCACCACCATGCCCTGGGGCTTGTCCACCACCAGCAGCTCGTCGTCCTCGTATACTATGCTTACAGGGATGTTCTGGGGCACAGCCTCCAGAAGCTTCGGCGGCGGCACCGCACACACCACCTCATCCCCGGCTTGCAGCACGGCGCTCTTGTTCACCGCCCTGCCGTTTACCGTAACATTCCCCTGTGCTATGAGCCTTGCTCCGTAGGAGCGGCTTATGTCGGTGTTGTCCGCAAGGAACTTGTCTATGCGCACCCCCTGGGTCTCACACACAAGGCAGATGACATCGGTGTTATCCATTGCTGTCACCCTCTGCCTTTGGCTTTTCGGGAGTGAACAGATAGTACAGCACCAGCAGTATGGCACCTATGACCACACATATATCCGCCACATTGAATATGAAGCTGAAGGGGAACAGATTGAGGAAATCCGTCACCTGATGCAGGAACACACGGTCGATGAGGTTGCCTATGCCTCCCCCGATGACCATGGCATAGCACACGGTCATAAAGGGCTTTTTCTCCTTCTGGAGGTGATAGTACACCGTTATCCCTATGAGTGCCACGGCAGTCACTACGGCAAGAGCCACGGTCTGCCCGGAAAAGCTGGAGAAGGCAGCACCTGTGTTGTGGTGCAGGGACAGGTAGAATATATCCCTGTCACCTATGGTGATGATGCGTTTTATCTCCCCCGGGGCGATGTTTGCCTCCGCCGCCGCCTTGGTCAGTCTGTCAGCGGCTATGAACACCGCCGTCAATATCCAGAAAAGTATTATCACTTGTCAAGCTGTTCTGCACAGCGTCTGCACAGTGTGGGGTATACTGCATTGGAGCCCACATAGTCGGAATACTTCCAGCAGCGCTCGCACTTTGCGCCCTCTGCCCTGAGCACGGTGACGGAAAGTCCCGCAAGAGTTTCGTCCTCGCACTTGAAGTCCCCTGCATCGTCGTTTTCCACAGCCACCTGTGAAACGATGAGTATGTCCGCAAGCTCCTCCTGCACGGCGGAAAGCCTGTCAAAGAGAGCCTTGTCTGCGGTATGGAGCACCACCTTTGCTTCAAGGGACGCACCGATGAACTTTTCAGCACGCTTTATCTCCAGTGCCTTTGCCGCACCGGAGCGCACTGCTGCCAGCATATCCCACTTTGCGGTGAATGCCTCGTCAGCGGCTATATCCACTTTGTCGGGGCTGTCGTTGAGGAATACGCTCTCTGCATTGTCCCCCTCGGTCTTGGGCACATATGACCATATCTCCTCAGCTGTGAAGGAGAGTATGGGGGCAAGCATCCTTGCAAGGCCTGAGAGTATGATATACATTGCTGTCTGGGCGCTGCGGCGCTCTGTGGACTTCTCCCCTGCGCAGTACAGCCTGTCCTTGATGATGTCAAGGTAGAAGTTGGACATATCCACTACGCAGAAATTGTGTATGGCATGGACTGCCATGTGGAAGTCATAGGCATCATAGCCTGCATTTACCCTGTCGATAAGGGAATTGAACCTTATGAGCGCCCATCTGTCTATCTCGGGGAGAGCGGACAGGGGAACCATATCAGTATTCGGGTCAAAGCCGCCCTTGTTGCTGATATTGCCCAGTATGAAGCGTGCGGTGTTGCGGATCTTCTTGTAGGTCTCCGCCAGCTGCTTTAATATATCCTTTGATATGCGTATATCGGAATGATAGTCGGAGGAGGCTGCCCACAGGCGCAGTATGTCAGCGCCGTTGGTGCTTATGACCTCATCCGGGGCGATACCGTTGCCAAGGGACTTGTGCATCGCACGCCCTTCGCCGTCTACCACCCAGCCGTGGGTGCATACAGCCTTGTAGGGGCTGCCCTCGCCGATGGCGGCAGCGGTGAGGAGTGAGGACTGGAACCACCCTCTGTACTGATCCGCACCCTCCAGGTACAGATCCACAGGGAGGTCAAAGCCCCTTTCCTTCATAACGGCGGTATGAGTAACACCGGAATCGAACCACACGTCGAATATGTCGTTCTCTCTCTCAAATTCGGTGCAGCCGCACTCGCACTTCGCACCTGCGGGGAGCACGTCCTTTATGTCGTGGATATACCAGGCATCGGAGCCCTCCCTGCGGAAGAGAGCAGAAACGTTTGCTATCATCTCATCATTTACAAAGGGCTTGCGGCACTTCTTGCAGTATGCCACGGGTATGGGCACGCCCCATGTTCTCTGGCGGGATATGCACCAGTCGGAACGGTCGTTTATCATGTTGCTGATGCGCCCCTCGCCCCATTCGGGTATCCATTCCACGCTCTGGACTGCCTTTATGGCATCCTCCCTGAATGCCTTTACCGAGCAGAACCACTGCTCCGTTGCACGGAAGAGGACAGGGTTCTTGCATCTCCAGCAGTGGGGATACTGGTGCTCTATCTTCTCAATGGCAAACAGTGCGCCGCTTGCCTCTAAGTCCTTGCCGATAGCCTTGTTTGCCGCATCGGTGGTGAGGCCCTCATACTTGCCTGCCTCGGCTGTCAGTATGCCCTTTGAGTCAACAGGCACGGTTATGCCTATCTCGGGGTACTTTCTGCACACCTCAAAGTCATCCACACCAAAGCCGGGGGCGGTGTGTACGCAGCCCGTGCCGCTCTCAAGTGTTACGTGGTCGCCCACGATGACCATGGAATCCCTTTCCATAAAGGGGTGGCGTGTTACCATGTATTCAAGGTCGGAGCCCTTGAAGGAGCCGCTCATGGTATATTCGGAGATACCCTTTGCCTTCATGACTGTATCAGCCAGATCCCTTGCCATGACATACTTTTCGCCCGCAGCCTCAACTACGGTGTACTCATAGGAGGGGCCTACGCATATGGCAAGGTTGCCGGGGAGCGTCCATGTGGTGGTGGTCCAGATGACAAAGTACAGGTCATCAAGGGATATGCCCTGTGAGGTGAACACACCCTTGTCATCAGTCACCTTGAACTTTACGAATATGGAGTAGCAGGGATCGTTTGCATACTCTATCTCTGCCTCTGCCAGTGCTGTCTGACAGTCGGGGCACCAGTACACGGGCTTTAATCCCTTGTAGATGTAGCCCTTTTTGTACATATCCCCGAATATCTCCACCTGTCTTGCCTCAAACTCGGGGCGCAGGGTGAGATAGGGGTCGGCAAAGTCGCCTATTACGCCTAAGCGCTTGAATTCAGCCTTCTGCCTCTCCACCTGTGTCAGGGCATAGTCATGGCACTTGCGGCGAAGCTCCACACGCTCCACGCTGTCCTTCTTGGCACCCATGTCCTTGAGCACCCTCAGCTCGATGGGCATACCGTGTGTATCCCAGCCGGGGATATAGGGGCTGTAATACCCGGACATACTCTTGCGCTTAACGATGATGTCCTTGAGCACCTTGTTGAGGGCGGTGCCCATGTGGATGTCCCCGTTTGCATAGGGAGGGCCGTCATGGAGCACGAAGGAGGGCTTGCCCTCGTTCCTTCTGCTCATTTTGCCGTAAAGATCCTGCTCATCCCATTTCTGAAGCATTCCCGGCTCTTTCTGGGTGAGATTGCCCCTCATGGAAAACCCTGTTTCGGGGAGATTGAGGGTAGCATTAAAATCCTGTGCCATAATATTTCTCCTGTAAGTTGATTTACTGATGGGTAACGTACAGCGGCATCATGCCACAATCAGCAATCAGCAATCAGCGTGTGCTGATTGCTGATAGTCTTCTGTCCTGTTTGCCAAGGAGCCGCTCTGCACCTGCAAGGGAGCATCAGCGGAGCTCCTGTTTGCTTCGCTTACTTGATGGTGTCCATCACTATGGTCTTTTCAAAGCTGTCGGGAGCGGTGTCTTCCTCTATCTCCTCGAAGATCTCTTCCTCTTCTTCGATCTCCTCGTCCTCATCTTCCTCGTCGCCGTCGTCATCGGGCAGATCCTGCAGCAGGCTTATCTGATCCCTGTACATTTCAAGTATCTTGTGCTTGAAGTCGCCAACAGCCTTCTGCATCTGTGCCAGGCGCTCCTCTTCCTTCTTTATGCTCTCCTCTGTGGGGCCCAGGAGGTCATCTGCCTTTGCCCTTGCCTCAGCCAGTATCTCCTCAGCCTTTGCATTGGCATCAGCAAGTATCTGCTGTTTTTCGGTATGGGCGCCTATCATAGCGTCCTTGATGGCATCCTCCCTGGACTTGTAGTCACGCACTGCATCCACAAGCCTGCCCATCTTGCGCTCGGTCTCCTCGACTTCCTTCTCCATGTCACGGTACTTTTCCTCAAAGGCCTCCAGAGTGTCGGCAGCCTCCTTGAGATAATCCTCCACCGCCTGGGGATCAAAGCCGTTCTTCACCATTTCAAAGCTCTTTGTACGTATATCCTTGGATGTAAGCATAAAAGGCACCCCTTTACATCGGTCTGCACAGTGTCAAAGGGCACAGAAAGCCCCCACTGCCTGCCGTCATATATATTTCTTTATCAGTATCCTTGTCCTGTCCTTTTTGGTCGTGCCGCCCACTTCCGACAGCACGAACCGTCCGTGCCCACGCACAGAGATCACAGCCCCCTGATGCACCTGGGCGGATGTACTGCCCGTATCCCTGTGGTCAAGGCGCACATACCCCTGGGTGATAAGAGAAGATGCCTTCTCCCTGGAAGTCCTTGCGCACACTGCCACGATGCAGTCAAGGCGCAGTGATGCCACGGTTGCGGGGATATCCTCGAAGCGGTCGGTGCGGTGTATCTCATCATCCGGGGCAAGCTCCCGGACAGATACACCTGTCCTGCCTATCTTTGCCATATCCAGCACCAGCGGCAGCGCCTGTGCCAGCACAAAGACGCACACTCCCCCCGTGACATGGAATATATCCCCGATAAGGTCACGCTCTATGCCGAGGGACATAAGGGCACCCAGATAATCCCTGTGGGTAAGGTCATCTATGCCCCGCCCGGAGAAAAGCGCTCCCCTGACAGGGTACATATCCCGGGTAAGCTCATAGTCCCCGGAAAATCCGGCAACGGTGCGCATAGCGCCCTCGTAGCCGCCGCAGAACCGTGCAGAGGGAAAGGCATCATGTATGACCGCCGCCTGCTCCTCCGTCAGGAACGAGGTAAAGCCCGGCCGTCCTGTCTTATCGGCAATGCGCTCCAGATCCGCAGCATGGGATAAAAGGATCTTGTCCTCGTTCACGGTGTTACAGGAGCACCCCGTTGGACTCTAACTGCTCTGACAGCTCATCTCCCTGAAATCCCACATTGTAGGGGGTGATGATGAAGGTGTTGTTGGCAACGGGCTTTATGGAGCCGCCGTTTGCATAGGCAACGCCCCCCAGAAAGTCGATTATCCTTCTGGTGATGTCGGGTGTGGTAGCCTCAAGGTTGAGCACAACAGTCTTCTTGTTGTTGAGGTGATTTGCGATCTCCTTGGCATCAGAGAACTTTTCAGGCTTTACAAGGATCACCTGCAGCTGGGCAGTGACCTGTATGTTCACCTTCTCATCCTTCTGCACCGCATTGGGAGGATAGTTCTCATTCGGGTTGGTAGGGGGATACTCCTCGTTGTCGTAGTCCTCATCCCCGCCAAAGCCAATGGCAGTTTTGATGCTGTCAATAAAGCTCATGTTCAGTTTCTCCTTTACACAAATTTACTGTATTATGAATCGGTGCGACATCTTTCCATGATCGCAGCCGCTTTGTTGACTTAGATATTATAATTTCTTGCACCGAATATCGCTGACCCTATCCGCACAAGGGTGGAGCCATACTCCACTGCAAGGGTATAGTCTGCGGACATTCCCATTGACAGGGTGTCAAGGGAGTATCTCCCTTTAAACTCCTCGTACAGCCCACGGGTGATATCAAAGTACCTCTCGCTCTCACCCGGAGGGGGTATGACCATAAGCCCCCGCACTCTGATACCCTCTGTCTGCGACATTACAGCAAGTGCATCCCCGACAGCGCTGCGGTCAAAGCCGCTCTTGCTCTCTTCGGCACCTACGTTCACCTCGCACAGCACATCCATCACCTTGCCGTGAAGAAGAGCTTTCTCACCTATCTGCGCCGCAAGGGACAGGCTGTCCACAGACTGTATCATAGCCACGTCATCAATTATATACTTTATCTTGTTGCTCTGGAGGCGGCCTATCATATGCACCTCCGCCCCGGGGGAATATGCATCCTTCTTGGAAAGGTATTCCTGCACCCTGTTCTCACCCAGAAGAGTGAGCCCGCAGGAAACAGCCTCGTTGACCCGCTCAGGGGGTACAGTCTTTGTCACCGCCATTATCCGGATGGTGTCCCCCTCTCTTGAGGAGCGCACCTTGGCTTCTTCTATATCAGAACGGATCCGCCTGATGTTCTCTGCTATGTCTGTCATCCGTCCTGTTCATCCCCCTGTGTCTGAGCTGCATTGGTATAGTATTCTATCGGATATTCATCGTCCTCGTTGGGGCGTATCTCCTCATCGCTGTTTGCCATGTACGCCGCAGTGTCAACGCCCTCGATGATGATATTGTCGTATACACATACATAGTTCTCATCCGATGTGAGCTTGGAGAGAAGATATTCGTCACACTCGTATATAGGCTCCACCTTTTTGAAAAGTACTCTCTTGCCCCACAGGACATAGCAGCCCTTTTCGTTGTTTTTGTTGAAGCGGAGCGCCTCCCTGGGAACACGTATCCCCTCAAAGTCATGGAGGGTCATGCGGATATTGTCGCAGCGCATACCCACAAGGGAATAGGTCATTTCCTCGCAGCGCAGTATCACTACTGCGTGCTCCGGATCCTCCGTATCATCAAGGCGCTCTATGGTGGCTGTGACCTCATCGGAGACACTGGCAAAGCTGAGCTTTACCGTATCCCCCGCATTGAACACATTTGCGGAATTATCTATGATGCCCGCTATCTTCCAGTTATAGCCCTTGATGAGCCTGCCCACATCGCTTTTCGGACGGGCAGCCGCATCATCAGCTTTGTCTATATATTCCTCTATCTGCTCCCGGGTGAGCTCATCTGTCCTGTCGTAGCGCAGCTTGCTCTCAAAGCCGTCGGTAAAGCTGACAAAATACCCGGAGTCCGGAGATGTCACCGTATCCTTGTAGCCCGTGCGTGCCGTGCGCATCTGCGCCGCCTGTGCGGAAAGGGCAGCTATGCGTTCATCGTAGTTCTCCTCCTGCCCCACGCTTATCTGATATATGCACATCAGGCGGAAAAGATTGTCCCTGTGGGATCTCAGGTCGGATATATCGTTCTTTGCAAGCAGCGAGGATACGCTCTGATATTCCTCGTTTATGAGGGATGCGATGAAATCCGGCTGAGCCGTGAGCACAGTGCCCGGGTTCTGGGCGCTCTTCAGCAGCTCCACCTCGTCCTCAAGGGCTTTGATATCAAGATTTCTTTCAATATCCGACTCACTGTTGTACACATATGCCACAACGGATCCGCTTGCCACCTTGCCCCCGTCCCCTACGGTGTAGGAAAGGGCGCCCGTGTAGTTCTTCCTTATGACCTCCTCGCTGCGGACGTACAGCCCCTTGAAGCTGACGGTATCCGCTGAGGAAAAGGTCTGCGCCGTTTCGGTGGTGTATTCGTCATGGGCGGCATTGTATGCCTGATACGAGACCTCAAGCAGTATGAACAGCACCAGTATGGCAGTGAGTATGCCAAACAGCCCCCTGTTCATGTGCTCTCGCTGCGGCTTTCCTCAGAATCAAGTATGGACAGCGGCCTTGCAGGCACTATGGTGGATATGGCGTGCTTGAACACCAGCTCCTGCTTGCCGTCTGCATCTATGATGACAGTATAGCTGTCAAAGCCCTTTACTATCCCCTTGAACTGAAAGCCATTGGTGAGGATACAGGTTATAGGCACCTTTTCCTTGCGTGCCTGATTCAAAAACACATCCTGCAGATTCAGAGTCTTGTTCGTTGCCATCGCCTTTGCGCCCCTTTTGTTTAAAGCACGGCCTTTACAGCCTATCTCTTTGTGTGCATCCGTATGCGCCTGATTACACTATCACATACTAAACAGAACTATTATATCATGTTTTTTTGAACATTTCCACTATGTTCATACAATTTTTAACAATTTCGTCAAAATGTTCATAATTATCGAAGGAAATCCGCTGAATCCGTACATCTCGCCTAAACCAGGTAAGCTGCCGCTTGGCATAGTGGCGTGTGGCAAGCTTGATATTGTCCGAACACTCCTCAAGGGAAGCCTCTCCCCTTATATACGGGATAAGCTCCTTGTACCCTATGGCATTGAAAGCGGTGCAGGTATCGTATTTTTCGTATACTTTCCTTGCCTCCTCCGGAGCACCTGCCGCCATCATCTCATCCACCCTGCGGTCTATGCGGTCATACAGCACTGCCCTGTCCGGGAAAAGGCCTATCAACAGCGGCTCGTATGCCGTGCCCTTTTCACGGCTCTTTATCTTGTTCTCCTCTACCGTCGCCCCGGTGAGGAGATTTATCTCTATCGCCCTTATGACACGTATGAGATTGTTTGGATGTATGCTGTCCGCCGCCTTGGGGTCAAGGGCACAAAGCCTTTGGTGCATATGCTCCTTTCCCTTTGTCCGTGCCTCCTCCTCAAGCTGTGAGCGCAGGGCGCTGTCAGCGATCCCGCTCTCAAAATCTATGCCGTCCACAAGGGAATCAATGTAAAGCCCCGTTCCGCCGGCTATGACAGGCAGCTTTCCTCTGGCGTGTATGCCCTCTATGCACTCCCCTGCCATTTTCACATACTCCGCCACGGAAAAGCCCTTGTCCGGAGGGAGGAAGTCTATCATATGGTGGGGTATGCCCTGCATCTCCTCTGCTGTGGGCTTGGCGGTAAGGATATCAAGCTCCTTGTATATCTGCATGGAATCCGCAGATACCACCTCTCCCCCGAAGGCCTTTGCCACCTCCACGGCAAGCTTTGTCTTACCCGATGCGGTAGGGCCGCATATAACTATGACCTTTATCATTACCACCCCCGTGTGCGGTCAGCCGCACCTGTCATACGATGCGCTTGAACTGCTTCTCCAGATCCGTCTTGGAGAGGGAGAACATTATAGGTCTTCCGTGGGGGCAGTACTTTATGCGCTCATCCGAAAGCACCTCACGGAAAAGCCCCTCCAGCTCCTGCATGGTGTTGTCGTCGTTCTGCTTTATGGCGCCCTTGCACGCCATGGAGTGATACATCTCGTCCAGTATCTCCGGCAGAGGATCGTGACGGTGGACGGCAAAATTCTCCGCAAGCTCCGTCACAAGAGCCTGGGCATCCTTTTCATCCAGCATGGAGGGTATGCCCAGTATCTGCACAAAGGGCGCCGTATCCTCCTTTATGGAAAACCCCAGGTCATCGCAGACCTTTAAATTCTTTACCAGCGCCTCGTATTCCTCATAGTCAAGGCGCAGCCTTACAGGCACTGCAAGCATCTGTGCGGTAAGATGCTCCCGCCCGGTGCGCAGCCTTTCAAAGCGAATGCGCTCATGGGCGGCGTGCTTGTCTATAATGAGCACCTCTCCGTCGGACTCGGCTATGACATAGGTCTTGAACACCTCTCCCACAAGCCGCAGATCCCGCTCCCTGCGCTCATCCGACTGCCTTTCCCCCTCCCGTGAGGAGGGCACGGTATGCTGCTCAAAGGAATTGCCGTCTATGTACTTGAATTCTCTTTCAGGCGGCGCTTCAAGGCTGTCAAGGGAGCCCTGCTCCCCCTTTGTGCTCACCGTGTGCTCCGAGATAAGTGCCCTTTCCTTTTCCCGGCGAGACTCAGCGGGTGTCTCCTCAGGGGCAGGGGTGCTCCAGCTTGCCTCCGCCTGTGATACCGCCGCATCTATGTCTGCTGATATGTCCCTCCTGGGGATGAAATCCTCCGGAACGCCCTCCACACGCACCTCATGGTGTACCGCCTGTGTGGCTTTAATGCGGTTTATCTCCCCCTTGCGGGCGGTCATGTCCTGCTCTGTGACACTTACGGGGATGGCCTTCGGAGCTGCCGCCTTCAAGGGCGGGCGGGAGGCGTCCTCCATGCGCAGCTGTGTGCCCTCCTCATTCTTGAAGGGGGAGGGGCGGTAATCCCGCTCTGTGGGCTTGTGCTCGGGCAGCTTCATCTCATGGGTGCGCTGCTCCCCCAGAATGGCGTTTCTCACCGCAAAGTATACCGTGTCATAGACCGCCTTCTCATCCCAAAAACGCACCTCCGTCTTGGCAGGATGCACATTCACGTCCAACCTCTGGGGATCCATATCCAGAAACAGCACACAGGCGGGGAACTTCCCCTCCATGATGGTATTGCGGTATGCCTCCTCCAGGGCGCTCATGCAGGTGATGGAGCGCACATAGCGCCCGTTTACGAAAAAGTGCTGCATACTGCGGTTCTTCCGCCCCCATACAGGGCGCACGGTAAAGCCGTGTATGCCTATGCCCCCGAGGGAATAGTCCACAGGCATCTGGGAGGCGGCAAATTCCTTGCCGAATACGGAATACACCGCAGAATACAGCCTGTTGTCCCCGGGGGTGAATATCTCCTGCTTGTTGTCCCTGATAAGGCGGAAGGAGATCTCCGGGTGGGACACGGCTATCTTGGTCATGATCCCTGTAATGGCGGAGCCCTCGTACTGATCCTTTTTCAGGAATTTAAGGCGGGCTGGCACATTGTAGAATATATCCCGCACGATGATGGTAGTGCCATCGGGGCAGCCGCTGCGTTCACGGAGCTTCTCCACAGCCCCCTCTATGACATAGTGGGTGCCCAGCTCATCCTCACGCTGCTTGGTAAGCACCTCCACCTTTGCGACGGCGCAAACGGATGCCAGCGCCTCTCCCCTGAATCCCAGGGTCATTATCTTGTTCAGGTCGTCCCTTACGGACACCTTGCTTGTGGCATGGCGCAGAAAGGCAGTGGGCACATCCTCATATGCCATCCCGCAGCCGTTGTCGGTTATGCGCAGATAGGATATGCCCCCCCGCTTTATCTCAACGGTGATGACCGTAGCCCCGCTGTCTATTGAGTTTTCTATCAGCTCCTTCACCACGCTGGAGGGACGCTCTATGACCTCTCCTGCAGCGATGAGCTCTGATACCGACTTATCTAATACATGGACCTTCATATTTTTCCCTGTCTGCGAATGCAGTTGTGCGGAGGATCCGGCAGCTTGCATTCCAACTGTCCACTTTCATCACAAAGCAACGCAAGGAAAGCGAACAAAGAGGATGTCAGGCACCCCAGCCCCCGTCAGAACGTTTCATTCTGCATCCTAATCTACTATTTAAGCTCTACTATCGTGACTCCGTCCTCGCCCTCGCCGTAAACGCCGCTGCGGAAGGACTTGACAGATGGGTGGGTGCGCAGATGCCGCTGTATGCCCTGCCTGAGAAGGCCTGTGCCCTTGCCGTGGATTATGGTCACTATCCCCGCATTTATGAGCACCGCATTGTCTATGAAGCTGTCTACCTCGTGGATGCCCTCATCCACAGCGCAGCCCCGTATATCCACCTCCAGGGAGCTGCTGCGCTGTGCGGCTCCTGCCACACCCGCACGCCCTGCCCTGGGGCTTTTCTTCTTTTCCTTTGCCTGTGTCTCCTCTGACAGCCGCAGCTTTGATACATTCACCTTGGCTCTCATGGCGCCTATCTGCACCATAACATTGCCGGAGGCATCCGGGTCGGCTGCAAGCACCCCTGCCTTGCCGGTGTCCGCCAGCTTCACCCTGTCCCCCTTCCTGAAGGGTCTGGGAGGGGTGTATTCCTCCCCGTGCCCCACTATGGGGTTGGCAGTTTCGTACATACGGTCAAGAGCCTGTCTTGTACGGGTCTTGCCCTCCGCCATAAGGCGCTCTGCTTCCTCACGGGTCTTGGCTTTCTTCATCTCCCGCAGCTCTTCAAGCAGCTTGTCCGACTCTATGCGGCAATTTTCTATTATGCGCATGGATTCGGTGCGTGCCTTTTCAAGCTGTGCATCACGGCTGGCTTCGATAGCGGACAGCTTCTTCTCGTAGTCCTCCACAAGCTGCGCCTGCTGCGCCTTTAAGCGGGAAAGCTCCTCTGTCTGCACATCGAGCCGCCTGCGGGCATCATCAAGCTGCTCCACAGCCCGCTCAAAGCGTGTGTCGTTCTCGTTTATAAGCTCCTTCGCCCTTGCTATGACCCCCTTGTCCATGCCAAGGCGCTCCGAAATGGTGAAGGCGTTGGATTTGCCCGGTGCGCCTGTTATCAGGCGGTAGGTGGGCTGCATGGTCACAGTGTCGAACTCACAGCTTGCATTCTCCACCCGCTCATGCTCCAGGGCAAAAACTTTAAGCTCCTGGTAATGAGTGGTAAGTATGGCGATGCTGCCCATTTCAATGAGCTTTTCCGTCACCGCCGTGGCAAGAGCCGCACCCTCCACAGGGTCTGTGCCGCCCCCCAGCTCATCAAGGAGCACAAGGGTGTCAGGTCCCGCCTTGCCCAGTATCTCCACGATATTGGACATATGGGAGGAGAATGTGGAGAGGTTCATCTCTATGCTCTGCATATCCCCGATGTCTGCCAGTATCTCACGGCACAGGGGCACCGAGGAGCCGTCCGCAGCGGGTATCATAAGCCCGCAGGCTGCCATGGCGGTCAGCAGCCCCGCCGTTTTCAGGGATACGGTCTTGCCGCCTGTGTTGGGGCCTGTGATTATCATGACCTGCCTGTCGCCCCCGAGGGATATGTCCACAGGCACCGCTGTCTTCGGGTCAAGGAGAGGGTGACGGGCTCTTTTAAGCTCCAGCACGCCCTGCGTCAGGGCGGGGACAGATGCCTTCATCCGTGCCCCCAGCTCTGCCTTGCAGAAGTGGAAAAGCAGCTCCGCCACCGTGGAAAAGTCCCGTTCCATGGCATCGGCGACACTTGCCACATCCGCGGACAGGGCGGCTATTATCCGCTCTATCTCTGCCCTTTCCATGCCCTCCAGCACGCGTATCTCGTTGTTTGCCTCCACTACGTCCTCAGGCTCGATAAACAGGGTGTTCCCGGAGGCGGATGCCGCATGGACTATGCCCCTGACGCTCCCCTTGGAATCAGCCTTAACAGGTATTACAAAGCGGCCGTCACGCTGGGTCACGATGGTATCCGTCAGGTGCTTTTGCACCTCGGAGTTTTTGAGCATCTTATCAAGGCTCTCACGTATGCGCCGCCCCTGCTTTGCTATCTGCTGACGTATGCGGGCAAGCTCATCCGAGGCGGTGTCGGCGATCTCGTCCTCGCTGAGTATGGCATTTCTTATCCTGTCTTCCAGCCACTTCTGGGGTGAGAGAGAGTAGAAAAGCTCATCAAGGAGGTTGTTCTCGGTCTGGGCATCAGTGCGGTAGTCGTACACCGCTCCTGTCTGCCGCAGCATGAGCGCCACATCCAGAAGCTCCGCCGGGGTAAGGGAGGAGCCGGACTTTGCCCTGTCCAGCAGCCCCCTTATGTCCTTGAATTTGTAGGAAGGGAGCATACCGCACTTTATCAGCAGGTCAAAGGCGGCAGAGGTCTGTGCCAGCCGCCTTTGCGCCGTATCCCTGTCCTGTGCGGGCAGAAGCCCCCTTATCATAGCCTTGGTTTCATCATTTTCGGCTATGCCGGAGAGCCTTTCAAGTATTTTATCAAGCTCTAAAGTCTTATAATATTTATTCATAACAAACCTTAAGAAGTCAGAGATCAGCGTTACAGCAGCAAAAGCAAAAGGTTTTGACCCTCTGCTGCTGCAAAAGCAGCCAAAGAGGATAATAGCAGCCAACTCTCTGCAAGCCCTTCTTGCCTCCTGCCTCTTGCTTCTTGCCTCTAATTAGCGGAGGAGCAAGGAAGCCCATTCCTCACTCCTCACTCTTACGCTGTTCAAATCGTTTACCGTGTCTCTACTCCTGATCATCCACATAGGTTATCTGGGAGTAGTCCTCATCCCCACGCAGGGAGCTGAGATCTATGGCGCTCACGTCCACACCGCCTATGTCGCCGTATACTATGTCAGTGCGGCGGATGTTCTTGTCGGGGAGCTCATCCACTTCCTCCTCCACCGTGGCGGTAAGTGCCACCCCGCCCAGAGTGTCGGCGTGCTCCTCCGGCCTTTCCCTCAGACCTGTCACCTCCGGCACCTCAAGGCTCTCGGTAACGGCAGCCTTTCTCCCCATGTTGCGGAAAAAGTCATCGGCGGTGCGGGCTCTGCCGGTGTCGATGCGCTCCTCCTTGGGGATTACCGTGGTATCTATGGTATCGCTGGATATGCCCTTGACGTTCCCGAGCCCGGGAGTTACCTCAAGAGTCTTGTCCGCAAGGCCGTCGGTGCTGACCTCTACAGCATTCTTTATGGTGCTGCCGGGAGGCTCAAGGGGACGTTCCCGCAGACCCGTGATCTCCGGGAGATCTATCATCTGCAGGTCGGTAGGCTTTTTGGGCTTCCTCCCCATGTCCTTGAAAAAGTCGTCCGCATCCACCACGGGCACGGACTTTTTAGGCGCAGCGGGGGCAGGAGCGGGTTTTTTCTTTCCAAAAAAGGGCAATGCCATATCAATACACCACCATACCAATTAGTAAGTCAGAAATATGCTCTTTAAGTATAACATACATCCCCGGAATTTGCAACTGTTTTTTTGTAAAGTTTTGAAACCCGTCCCACAGCCCCCAAATCTAAAAATTAGATGAAACCGCAGAAAAACACTTGAAAATTTAAGGGCTATGTAGTATAATTACATAGACATCTTCACTCAAGGAGGGATTTTCAAATGAATGAAATGGATATGAGAAAGGCATACGACCCCCGCAAGCTTTTCAAAGCCAGCGTACCTGTATTTGTGGCGCTGTTCCTGTTTCTGGCATCAGCCGCCTATATCATTTTCAGAATGGTGAGCAACTACACCTACAACGAGCGCTGGAAGGACTACGACGACTGCGGCGTATAAAGGACAGATATGATAATATACAATGTTACGGTGTGCCCTGTGTCCCGTAAGCCCTTTTACGGATATGTGCGCATACAGGACGGCAAGATTGCCGAGGTCTCACAGGGCGACCCTGTGCAGCCCGATGACGAGATGACAGACGGCTGCGGAGGCTTCCTCTACCCCGGCTTTATCGACATACACACCCACATGGGCTTTATCGGGGACGGTGCCTCCGAGGAGGGCATCGACGTAAACGAGGGCAGCGACCCTGTCACCCCGGGACTGCGTGCCATAGACGGCATAAACTACTATGACGGCTATTTCAGGGATGCGGTGGCAAGCGGTGTCACCTCAGTGGTCACAGGCCATGGCTCCCTCAATGTCATTGCAGGCTCCATGATAGCCGTAAAGACAGGGGCGGCAAATCTTGAGGATGCCTATATGGGCACTGTGGGCATGAAATTCGCCTTCGGCGAGAACCCAAAAAGCTATGCCGACCGTGATGAAGCGCCCCAGACCCGTTCGGGCATTGCAGCCCTCATACGGGAGACACTTTACAAGGCACGCCAGTACATGGAGCGCAAGAATTCGGCTGAAAGCCCCTCGGATGCCCCGGACTTCGATCTGGGCTACGAAGCACTCATACCTCTGCTGGAGGGGAAGATAAAGGCGCATATGCACTGTCACAGGGCTGATGACATACTCACCGCCCTGCGCATATGCGAGGAATTCTCCCTCAAGCCCCTGCTGATACACTGCACCGAGGGGTACAAGATAGCGGATATCCTTGCGAAAAAGAATGCCGCCGCCGTGGCAGGCCCTATCATCTGCGACAGGGGCAAGCCCGAAATGGCACACGCATACCTTGGCAATGCCGCTGTGCTTTCCAAGGCGGGGGTGCCTGTGGCAATATGCACCGATCACCCGGAGGTCAGCATAAACTTTCTCCTGAACAGTGTGGCATGGTGCGTAAAGTACGGTCTTCCCCGGGAGGATGCCATAAGGGCAGTCACTCTCACTGCAGCGGAGCTTGCAGGGATCGATGACCGCACAGGCAGCATAGACGTGGGCAAGGATGCGGATCTGGTGCTTTTAAACGGCGATCCCCTCGATATAATGACCGATGTGGTCATGACCATAGTTGACGGCAGGATAGTGTACAGAGCCGGCTCAGGAAAAGGAGCATGACATGATAACAGTAAAAAGCATAAAAAAGGAATACAGCAAGTGGGACTGGCAGGCAGGAAAGCACGTCCCCTTTACCGAAGAGATGACCATGTTCACCCTCACCACCCCCGGCAGCACCTATGCCATAGCTGCCCTTGAAAGCGGCTACCTGTGCCATGTGTGGTACGGCAGGCGCACGGATGATGAGGATCTGTCCTACCTGCTGCGACTGGGTGAGAACCCCTACACCCCCAAGGTAAATCAGCGTGACATGGGCACCTTTATGGACACCACCCCCTTTGAATACCCTGTATTCGGCACAGGAGACTACCGTGAGAGCGCTGTGCGCATATGCGACAAGAACGGCGGCACCTCCGTGGATCTGCGCTACAAGGGCTATGACATCACAGATGAAAAGCCCGCCCTTGAACAGAAGCTGGAGGACTGCACCGTAACACTGCCCTCCACCTTTGCCGACAAGGGAAAGTCACAGACATTGCGCATATACCTTGCAGATGCCCACACAGGCGTAGAAGCGGAGCTCAGGTACACCGTGTTTGAAGGCTCCGATGCCATTGCCCGCAGTGCAGTCATCACCAACAGGGGCGATGCGGATGTGGATATACTCCGTGCCATGTCCGCTGCCATGGACTTTGACAGTGCAGAGTACGACTGGCACACCTTCAACGGCTCATGGGCAAGGGAACGCATACTTGAACGCAGCCCCCTCCACCACGGCAAGCAGAGCGTTGACAGCATAAAGGGGGAAAGCTCCCACCAGTCAAACCCCTTTGTCATGCTCACATCCCACAATGCAGACGAGCGCACAGGTGAAGCCTACGGCTTCCTGCTGGTATACTCCGGCAACTTTACCGCCACGGCAGAGGTGACACAGCACAAGCGCACCCGCTTTGTCATGGGCATAAACGACATGGACTTTTCATGGAGGCTTGCCCCCGGCGCCGCCTTTGCAGTGCCCGAAGCCCTCATGGTATACTCTGACAGGGGCATAGGGCAGATGTCCCGCACCTTCCACGATGTCATAAGAGAGCACATCATCAGGGGCGAATACAAGGACAAGCCCCGCCCCGTACTCATAAACAACTGGGAAGCCACCTACTTCAACTTTGACACCGAAAAGCTGGTGAGCATCGCCGAGCAGGCATCAAAGCTGGGGATAGAGATGCTGGTCATGGATGACGGATGGTTCGGCCACCGGAGTTCCGACAACTCCTCCCTTGGGGACTGGTATGTGAACGAGGACAAGATAAAGGGCGGCCTCAAGGCACTTGTAGAGCGTGTCAACGCCCTGGGGATGAAGTTCGGCATATGGTTCGAGCCTGAGATGATCTCCCCGGACAGCGACCTGTACCGTGCCCATCCCGACTGGGCGATACAGACACCGGGGATGCCCCTTACACAGTCAAGGGAGCAGTATGTGCTGGACTACAGCCGCAAGGAAGTGCGTGACTGCATATATAGCCAGATGAGAGCCATACTTGACAATGCCAATATCGAATATATCAAGTGGGATATGAACAGGCAACTTACGGAGGTATGCTCCTCAAAGCTGCCCGCAGACAGGCAGAGAGAGCTGTGGCACCGCTATGTGCTGGGTGTGTACGATCTTCAGGACAGGCTCACAAGGGATTATCCCCATATACTCCTTGAAAACTGCTCCGGGGGCGGCGCCCGCTTTGATGCAGGTATGCTGTACTACTCCCCCCAGATCTGGTGTTCCGACGACACCGATGCCATTGAGCGCCTGAAGATACAGGCGGGCACATCCATGTGCTATCCCGCCTCTGCAATGGGCGCCCACGTTTCGGACTGCCCCAACCACACCGTAGGCCGCACCACACCCTTTGCAACCCGGGGCGATGTGGCTCTTGTGGGCACCTTCGGCTATGAGCTGGATGTTACCCGCATCCCGGAGGAGGACAGGAACGCCATCCCCGCACAGATAGAGAAGTTCAAGAAATTCAATCCCATCGTGCGCACAGGGGATCTCTACCGCCTTTGGGACATATTTGCGGACAACACCTTTGATGCGTGGATGTTCGTATCAAAGGACAAGGGGGAAGCCATATTCACAGCCGTACAGGTGCTGGGCAGACCCAACTGCCATTCAAGGCTGGTGCGCCTTGACGGCCTTGATCCCGCAGCCCGCTACACAAACGATCTCAACAGCGAGGTGCACACAGGAGCCGCCCTTATGAACTGCGGATTCATCGTGGATCTTCAGGGGGATTTCAGGTCGCAGACCGTGCATTTTGTCAAGGCAGAATAAACCGCATACATCTCCTCACGGTTCGCCGTGGGGAGATGTTTTGTTCACAGACCCGCTGTCACAGCCGTTTTTTCGGATAATTTCCAAATTTGCTTGACATTAGGTGGGAAATAGGTTATAATAGTTATGCGTTAATATTAGAGCAAGGGTTTGCAGGATAGGGAGATACATCTTTCATTCTGCCTTCCCCTGCGTGCTAAAATATATGATAAGGAGTATGTATCATGAGTAAAATGCTTAACAAGCCCCTCACTAAGAATCCTTACGTTCTCAAGTGGGTAGAGGAGCAGATCGAGCTCACCAAGCCTGACTACGTAATGTGGATCGACGGCTCCCAGGCACAGATCGACCAGCTCACAGACGAGGTTTGTTCCCTTCCCGAGGGCAACAACGACAAGATGTACAGGCTCAACCCCGTAAAGCTGCCCGGCTGTATCTACCACAGAACTCTGCCCAACGACGTTGCAAGAGTTGAGGACAGAACTTTCATCTGCACACCTACAAAGGAAGGCGCAGGTCCTACCAACAACTGGATGGATCCCGCTGAGATGCACGCAAAGCTGGAAAAGCTCTTCACAGGCGTTATGAAGGGCCGCACCATGTATGTTATCCCCTATTCCATGGGTCCTATCGGCTCTCCTCTTGCCAAGGTGGGCGTTGAGCTTACAGACTCCATCTATGTTGTTCTCAACATGAACATCATGACCAGAATGGGCGCACAGGCATTTGCAAACCTGGGTGATGAGAACCCTGACTTCGTTAAGGGTCTCCACTCCAAGGCTGATGTAAACCCCGACGAGAGATACATCGTTCAGTTCCCCGAAGAGAACTCCATCATGTCCATCAACTCCGCATACGGCGGCAACGTTCTGCTGGGCAAGAAGTGCTTCGCTCTGCGTATCGCTTCCTATCAGGGCAAGAACGAGGGCTGGATGGCTGAGCATATGCTCATCCTGGGCGTAAAGCGTCCCGGCAGCGATGAAGTAAAGTACATCACCGCAGCATTCCCCTCTGCCTGCGGCAAGACCAACCTTGCAATGCTCATTCCTCCCAAGTACTACCGTGAGCAGGGCTACGAGACCTTCACCGTCGGCGACGACATCGCATGGATGAAGCCCGGCGAGGACGGCAGGCTCTATGCCATCAACCCTGAGAACGGCTTCTTCGGCGTTGCTCCCGGCACAAACGAGAACTCCAACTTCAACGCACTTGCTTCCACAAGGAAGAACACCATCTTCACCAACGTTGCCATGAACACCGAGGACAACACTGTTTGGTGGGAGGGTCTCACCAAGGAGGCTCCCGTATACGCAAGAGAGTGGAAGGGCGCATATGTGAACGGCAAGGCTTATGTGGCTGACGGCAACAAGCTGGCTCATCCCAACTCCCGCTTCACAGCTCCCGCTGAGAACTGCCCCTGCGTATCTCCCGAGTTCAACAACCCCAAGGGCGTTCCCGTATCCGCTATGATCTTCGGCGGCAGAAGAGAGAGCACCACTCCTCTGGTATATCAGTCCTTCGACTGGACACACGGCACATATGTAGGCTCCGCAGTTTCCTCTGAGACAACTGCCGCTGCCGTAGGTGCTGTAGGCGTTCTCCGTCACGATCCCATGGCTATGAAGCCCTTCATCGGCTACAACGTAGGCGACTACTGGGCACACTGGCTGGAAATGGGCGAGAAGCTCGGCGACAAGGCTCCCAAGATCTTC
>DGXE01000077.1 GCA_002395525.1 Ruminococcus sp. UBA4240 | reverse complement strand
CAAGAACCTGTGGCATCTTTCCCATGAGGGTCTTGACCTGGAGGATCCCGCAAATGAACCCCAGTACAACAAGGAGGGCTTCCTGGAGCTGGGTGTTTCCCCCGAAAAGGCTCCCGACAAGGCTACCTATGTGACCATCCACTTTGAGAAGGGCATCCCCACTGCCGCTGACGGCAAGGAAATGAACGGCGTTGAGATGATAACCTATCTCAACAAGCTGGGCGGCGAGAACGGCATAGGCCTTATGGATCTGGTGGAGAACCGTCTGGTAGGCATGAAGTCCCGCGGCGTATACGAGACCCCCGGCGGCACCATCCTCTACAAGGCTCATGATACTCTTGAAACTCTCTGCCTTGACAAGGAGACCACAAGGATCAAATCTTATCTCTCCATAAAGTTTGCTGATTTGGTATACAACGGTCAGTGGTTTTCACCTCTCCGTGAGGCTCTGTCCGCATTTGTTGACAAGACTCAGGAGACTGTTACAGGCGATGTGAAGCTCAAGCTCTACAAGGGCAATGTGATGAACGCCGGTGTAACATCTCCCTACACTCTCTATGATGAGGAAGTGGCTACATTTGATGCTGACAATGTTTACGATCAGTCCGATGCTGGCGGGTTCATCAACATCTTCGGCCTGCCTGCCCATGTAAAGGCAAAGCTGGAGCAGAAGAGGGGCAAGTAAGAGCACCTGACAGGAGGGGCAGCGGCTCGTGTGAGCATTGCTTCCCTCATATCACCGTTAGGATACTGAAAGCAAGGGCGTAAGGAGCCGCAGACGGTTCCGTGCTCTCTTGCTTTCAATTGGTTTAAACAGCTGTAGGGGACTGCCTGCAGCACACAAAGGAAAGATGATGGACATGAAGAGATTTGCTGCCGTGATAGCACTTATTATCGGTGCTTTGTGCCTTTCTTCCTGCAAGCAGCAGGAAGAGGCTGTGGATTACTCCCACCTTGTTACGGACATAGTGGGTGTCTGGTGCGACCCGGAGGGACCCGAGTTTGTAGCAGCCACCGAGGAGAGACCCGCTTATTACAGACTGTATGAGTTTACCTCCGACGGCAGACAGATCAACCACCAGTGCTCACAGGAGACAGGCTCGGGATTCCATGAGCACACCTATACCATTACCGATGATATACTCACCGTGGATTCCACCATGCAGTGCCGCATAAAGATAGAGGACGGCATACTCACCATGATCACCAACGACCATGAAACTCAGTACAAGCGTGCCTCCGATGAAGAGCTGTACGACAGCGGGTGCATACCGGTCGATACGGGTACATACAATGCCTATGTGGACTACATGAGCAGACGTGACACGGAAGAAGGGAACACCGTTGATCCTTCACAGTTCGGCTTTGATGTGAATCCCGAGGACTATGCGACCGGCACAGCTGCCTCACAGGATGAAGCTCAGGCCGCAGACAGCGTGACGGAATAAGGGGGATACGGCTATGGCAATGTGGGCAGGACGCTTTTCCAAGGAAATAGACAAGACTGTCAATGACTTCAATTCCTCCATATCCTTTGATGCGAGGATGTACAGGCACGATATAAGGGGCTCTATGGCTCATGCAAGGATGCTGGGCGAGCAGGGCATAATAGAAAAGTCCGAGAGCGAAAAGATAATCGCAGGGCTGCAGGGCATACTTGATGACCTTGACAGCGGCAAGCTGCAGTTTGACCCCAATGCAGAGGACATACACATGTTCGTGGAGCAGATACTCACGGACAGGCTGGGGGACACGGGCAAGCGCCTTCACACTGCAAGGAGCCGCAACGATCAGGTGGCTCTGGACATAAAGTACTATCTCAAGGACGAGTGCGACGAGATAATAAAGCTGGTGCTCGACCTTATAGAGACTATCATACAGACTGCCGAAAAGCACTATGATACGGTAATGCCCGGCTACACCCATATGCAGAGGGCACAGCCCGTCACATTCGCACATCATATCATGGCATATGCGCAGATGCTTTACCGTGATATCGACAGGCTCATTGACTGCAAGAGAAGAATGGATGTCATGCCTCTGGGATCCTGTGCGCTGGCGGGAACCACATATCCCCTCAACAGGCGCAGGACTGCGGAGCTGCTGGGCTTTTCGGATGTTACCGCAAACAGCCTTGACGGCGTATCCGACAGGGATTTCTGCTGTGAGCTTGCATCCTGCATATCCATTCTTATGATGCATATGTCAAGGTTCTCCGAGGAGATAATACTCTGGTGCAGCTGGGAATTCAAGTTCATTGAGCTGGACGATGCCTATTCCACAGGCTCCTCCATTATGCCCCAGAAGAAAAACCCTGATGTCACCGAGCTTATCAGGGGAAAAACAGGCCGTGTCTACGGTGATCTGATGACACTGCTGTCCATGATGAAAAACCTCCCTCTTGCCTACAATAAGGATATGCAGGAGGACAAGGAGGCAATATTTGATGCGGTGGACACCGTAAAGCTGTGCCTTGGCACCTTTACACCCATGTTTGCCACTATGACCGTGCTCAAGGACAATATGCGCAGGGCTGCTGCAAAGGGCTTTATCAACGCTACCGATTGCGCCGACTATCTGGTGCGTAAGGGGCTGCCCTTCAGGAGCGCCTACAAGATAACAGGTTCCCTTGTTGCTTACTGCATTGAAAAGGACACTGTCCTTGAAGAGCTGCCCGTAGCAGAGTACAAGAAGTTCTCCGAGCTCTTCGATGAGGATATATACGATGCCATTTCCCTTGATACCTGCGTAAACAACAGGAATGTAGAGGGCGGCCCTGCACCGGAGGCTGTTGCTTCCCAGGTGGAGAAACTCAGGACAAAGCTGAGAGAGCTTGAGGTGTGATATGGTAAAGGTATTTATTGACGGCAAGGAGGGCACAACAGGCCTTCGCATAGCCGAGAGATTTGCACAGCGTGATGACATAGAGCTTATCACCCTCCCCGATGAGCTGAGGAAGGATACACAGGCAAGAAAGGATGCCATCAATTCATCGGATTTCACCTTCCTGTGCCTGCCTGATGCAGCGGCAATTGAGGCTGTGTCCCTGGTGGAAAACGAGAATGTGCGCATAATAGACGCATCCACCGCCCACAGGACTGATCCGGGATGGGATTACGGCTTTCCGGAGCTTTCTCCGGAAATGAGGAAGGCGATAGCAGTTTCAAAGCGTGTGGCTGTGCCCGGCTGCTATGCCAGCGGTTTTATCTCACTGGTGCGCCCCCTTGTGGAAAAAGGTGTGATACCGGCTGACTATCCCATAGTCTGCCATGCGGTTTCGGGCTATTCCGGAGGCGGCAAGAAGCTCATCGCAAAGTACGAGGATGCCGCCCGTGATGAGCAGTACAGCAGCACAAGGATGTACTCCCTTGGCAAGACCCACAAGCACATAAAGGAAATGAAGGCGGTTTCCGGACTGGAATTCCCCCCTGTGTTCTGCCCGTCTGTGGGAGATTTCTACAACGGAATGACCGTTACTATACCAATAACTCTGAGACTCCTTGGCAATGGCGCCGATGCCCGCACCATGTGGCAGGCGCTTTCCGACAATTACCGCAGTGAACACTTTGTGAAGGTCATGCCCTTCGGGGGAGAGGGTCTCCCCGAGGAGAGCGAGCTGTTCTCCAACACACTTGCGGATACGAATATGATGCAGATATTCGTCTACGGCAATGAGGATCATGTTTTGCTGGTATCCCGCCTTGACAACCTTGGCAAGGGTGCATCCGGGGCAGCAGTGCAGTGCATGAACATTATGATGGGCATAGATGAAGGGACAGGGCTTGAATAATGGATATGAACAAGTTTGAGAATATAGAGGGCGGCGTCTGTGCCGCAAAGGGCTTTAAGGCATCGGGCTTCTATGCCGGGATAAAGGCGTATATGCAGACAGGGGAGAGTGCTCCCTCAGTGCCCGGCAAAAAGAACGACATTGCTCTGATGGTTTCCGATGTTGTCTGCAATACAGCAGGCGTTTATACCTCCAACAAGGTCAAAGGCGCCCCTGTTGTGGTGACAAAGAGAAACCTTGCAGCAAACGGCGGCAGGGCGAAGGCTGTCATCGTGAATTCCGGCAATGCCAACACCTGCAACGGCGACGGCGAGGAAAAGGCACAGGCTATGTGCGACATGGTGGCACAGAAGCTTGGTATCTCCTCCGACCTTGTGATAGTTGCAAGCACGGGGGTCATAGGTCAGGTGCTCCCCTTAGAGCCTATTGAAAAGGCGATAGATCCCCTCTTTGACAGGCTTTCCTACACGGGGAACGTTGAGGCGGCAACTGCCATAATGACCACGGATACAGTGAAGAAGGAATATGCGGTACGATTCACTGCCGGCGGCAGAGAATGTACCATAGGCGGCATGGCAAAGGGCTCGGGGATGATTCATCCCAATATGGCGACTACCCTGAACTTCATCACCACAGACTGTGCTGTTTCCTCTGAAATGCTCCGGAAGGCTCTTTCCGAAGTGGTGAAGGTAACGTACAACTGCCTTTCCGTTGACGGGGATCAGTCCACCAACGACACCTGTATGCTAATGTCCAGCGGCCTTGCGGGAAATGCGGAGATAGCCTGTGATGGCAGTGACTTTGATACATTCAGAGAGGCGCTGTATCAGGTAATGGCAAACCTTACAAGGATGCTTGCCAAGGACGGAGAGGGCGCATCAAAGCTTGTGACCTGCGAGTGTACCGGGGCTCCCAACCTTGATACGGCTATAATCATTGCAAAGAGCGTTATACGCTCACCTCTGGTAAAATGTGCAATGTACGGCGCTGATGCCAACTGCGGACGTATCATGTGCGCAATGGGCTATGCCGAGACCGACTGCGACGTTACAAAGGCTGATGTATACTACATCTCAAGGGCGGGTAAGATACTGGTATGCAAGGATGGTCTGGGACTTTCCTTTGATGAAGACCTTGCAAAGAAGATACTCACCGAGGATGAGATAGAGATATTTGTAGATCTCCATATGGGGGATTCAAGTGCCACTGCATGGGGCTGCGATCTTACCTATGACTATGTGAAGATAAACGGTGACTACCGTTCATAAGGGGATAACAATGGAAATATCAAATGAAATACGCTCACAGGTGCTTATAGATGCCCTTCCCTATATACAGAACTACAATAACAAGATAGTAGTCATAAAGTACGGCGGCAATGCCATGACCAACGAAGAGCTGAAGGATGCGGTCATGAGCGACATCGTGCTGCTGAGTCTTGTGGGGATAAAGCCTGTGCTTGTCCACGGGGGCGGCCCTGAGATAAACGATATGCTGAAAAGAGTGGGCATAGAGAGCAAATTCATCAACGGCCTGCGCTACACCGATGCCGAGACTGCGGAGATAGTCCGCATGGTGCTTGCAGGAAAGGTGAACAAGGAGCTTGTTTCCCACCTTGCACGCCATCAGGGGAAGGCTCTGGGGCTCTGCGGCATAGACGGTATGATGATAAAGGCGCACAAGAAGGAGAGCGAGGTAGACTTAGGCTTTGTGGGCGAGATAGACGACATCGACACCAAGCCCATACTCGATGCCCTTGACAACGGCTATGTACCTGTTATCGCCACTGTTGCCTGTGATGAGCAGGGGCAGGTCTACAACATAAACGCAGATACCGCCGCCTCAAGGATAGCCTCATCCCTGAATGCGGAAAACCTTATCCTTATGACGGACATTAAGGGGCTTATGCGTGACAAGGACGACCCTTCCACCTTCATCCCCTATGTACACGTCAGCGAGGTGCCCTTCATGAAGCGTCAGGGCATCATCAGCGGCGGCATGATACCGAAGATAGAGTGCTGTGTTGAGGCAGTCCGCAGAGGGGTCAAGAAGACCTGCATCATCGACGGCAGGGTACCACACTCCATACTTATCGAGCTGTTCTCCAACGAAGGCATCGGAACGCAGTTTGCTTAATGATGTGTATTGAATAGCTTGACGTGTCCTTTGTCTGCTGCCGTACACTCGTGAAGCGGCTGCCAGACACAAAGTCAGGCAAATCATTCTACATTCTTTATTCTACATTACCAAGGGGTGATATTATGTCCACCATAGATAAATTCAACGAACACGTAATGATGACCTACGGCCGTCTGCCCATAGTCCTTGACAAGGGGCATGACAGGGTTGCAACAGATGAGAGCGGAAAGAGCTACATCGACTTCGGCAGCGGCATAGGCACCAATTCTCTGGGCTATACCAACGATAAATGGGCTGATGCCGTGTGTGAACAGGTAAGGAGCATACAGCACACCTCCAACTACTTCTATACCAAGGTGCAGGCTGATTTTGCCGACAAATTGTGTTCGGCAACAGGCTATGAAAAGGTATTTTTCGGCAATTCAGGCGCAGAGGCCAATGAATGTGCCATAAAGATAGCAAGAAAGTATTCCTTTGATAAATACGGCAAGGGCAGGCATACCATCGTCACCCTGGTAAACTCCTTCCACGGCAGGACGGTCACCACCCTTTCCGCCACAGGTCAGGACGTGTTCCACAACTACTTCTTCCCCTTTACGGAGGGCTTTGTACACACTCCCGCAAACGATACAGAGGCGCTTGAAAAGCTGTTGGATGAAGATAAGAGCATATGTGCCGTAATGTTCGAGTTCATACAGGGCGAGGGGGGCGTGAACGTCCTTGAACAGCCCTTTGTTGATAAGATATTTGAGCTTTGCGCTGAAAGGGATATACTCACCGTTGCGGATGAGATACAGACAGGTCTTGGCAGGACTGGGGCGCTCCTCACATCCGAGCGTTACGGGGTAAAGCCCGACATCACCACCCTTGCAAAGGGCATTGCAGGCGGCATTCCCATGGGTGCCTGCCTTGCGGCGGAGAAGTGCGGGGATGTACTCACAAAGGGCACCCACGGCTCCACCTTCGGGGGCAATCCCATTGCCTGCGCAGGGGCAAATGTGGTGCTTGACACCCTTCTCTCCGAGGGCTTTATGGACAGCGTGAACGAAAAGGGCTTCTATTTAGTCAATAAGCTCCTTGAAATACCCGAGGTAGAGGGCGTTGACGGCATGGGGCTCATGCTGGGGGTAAGGCTTAAAAGCAAAAAGGCAGCGGACATTCTGCTCAAATGTGCGGAGAACGGGCTGCTGGTACTTACCGCAAAGGACAAGATAAGGCTTTTGCCTCCCCTTAACATCACAAAAGAGGATATCGACAAGGGGACTGAAATATTCAAAGGGGCACTGGAGGACTGAAAATGAACAAGCATCTTCTTAAAATGGCGGATCTTTCAAAGGACGATATAATCGAGCTTTTAAACCTTGCTGACCAGCTCAAATATGAGCTTTCCCACGGCATCCCCCACAGAAGGCTGGAGGGAAAGACCCTTGGACTTATCTTCCAGAAATCTTCCACAAGGACAAGGGTCTCCTTTGAGACAGGTATGTATCAGCT
>DGXE01000065.1 GCA_002395525.1 Ruminococcus sp. UBA4240 | reverse complement strand
AAGGAGCCACTGAATAAATCACGTCCTGCGGACTGAGCACCAAACTTGCTTGCATCTTTTTGTCAAATTGCCCTCAAAAACCTTGAAATACGTCAGTATTACTTCGGTTTTTTCAAACAATTTGCCTTCTGCTTCGCAGAGGTCTCCACCGGAGACCCGCACCCCTAAGACCCCTGAAAGGTCGGCACAGCCGACCGAGATACAGAAAGGAGACACATTGTTCAATATTCAAAAAGCCCGAAAAGGGTTTCCTTGAAAAAAACATCATACATCACTTCAATGGTATAACATGATCATAACAAACTATTAATATTAAGGAAATGTTAATCGTTTTTTTTTTTTTGTTACAGAAGCTTGATATAATATAAAAAACGCATGATCTCTCATGCATGATGGAGGGAATAAACATGACTGCAAAAAGAGTTTTTAGTGTTATCGGAATGATCATTGGCTGTGTTATGGTGTTTTACGGTGTATTTGATAAGACACCGAACTTCAATGGAGAGACAAAATCATCATATACCGCATTCGGCGCTGATTTCTATACAGAGGTCTATCAGGCTTCAGCCACAGCAGCCAACAATCTCGATGATATCGGCCATCTAATGTGCGATCTAATAAACATGACACTTGTCTTTTCAGGCCTTGTTGTAATATGTCATTTTGGCTGCAAGCTTGGGGAGACATTTAGCGCTCAAGGCACCTCATCAGTACAGGCAACAGCAGTAATGCGTGACGAGCTTCCAAAGCTTTAAGGAGGATATATGTCCGGACGTTTTGAAACGATAGTTAAAAATGGTGCTTTGATATACAGCGATGATTGCAATGTGGTCATTGAAGCCCACGCAATTCTTAAAGACAATGCCGACGGCAGGATACTCGTGCAGCTGAAGCTGCGGTCTCTTGATGACAAAGCCATAATTGCCTGCCGGGTGAACATGGAATGCTTTGAGCCGGGGGGCAAAAAGCTTCCTGATGATGAACAGTATCTTTATCTTGATCTGAATGTCGGTCACGGCACTGCCTTCGGCTCTGACAAGCCCATTTATATGAGATCCGCTACCACACGGAGCATTTCCCCCAGGATAACCGAGATAACATACTCGGACGGCACTATATGGCACGATAAGGGTACCGAATGGAAGGAGCTGCCGGAACAACAGCCTGTTTCCATCATACTGACCGGTGATGAGATCACTCAGTATCGCAGGAGAATAGGTTCCGGCGATGTTTCCATGATGCCTGTGATACAGGGCAGGTATTTCCGCTGCACCTGCGGAGCGGTAAATCTTAACAGTGACCCCATCTGCTGCAGCTGCCGCAGAAACACCAATGATGTTATCAGCTGCTTTAACAAGAAGGAGCTTAATGAACAGGCAGAAGCATCAAAAGCACAAAGAAGCACAAAACAAAAGAAGAAAATAGCTATATTTGCTTTAATTGTTTTGGTATTATTTGGACTATCTATTGTGATCAAAACCCCCGGCTTCAAAGTTGTGGACGAACGGCGTTATTTCTCTGATAATGGTCTTGCAAGCGTCGAGGTCAATGGAAAATACGGGTACATTAACAAGGCAGGAAAATATGTTATTGAACCGCAGTTTGATGATGCTGATGGTTTCTCAGATAATGGTCTTGCAAGAGTCGAGGTCAATGATAAATGGGGATATATCAACAGTACAGGTAAATTTGTTATAGAACCGCAGTTTGATTCTGCTTATAGTTTCTCAGATAATGGTCTTGCAGGGGTCGAAGTCAATGATAAATGGGGATATATCGACAGTACAGGTAAATGTGTTATAGAACCGCAGTTTGATCTTACTAGTAGTTTCTCAGATAATGGACTTGCAATGGTCTATGTCAATGACAAATGGGGATATATCGACAGTACAGGTAAATGTGTTATAGAACCGCAGTTTGATATTGCTTGGGATTTCTCAGATAATGGTCTTGCAGGGGTCAGGGTCAATGATAAATGGGGATATATCGACAGTACAGGTAAATGTGTTATAGAACCGCAGTTTGATTTTGCTTGGGATTTCTCAGATAATGGGCTTGCAATGGTAACGGTCAATGGAAAACACGAATACATCGACAGTACAGGTAAATGTGTTATAGAACCACAGTTTGACTTTGCTTGGAATTTTTCCGATAATGGACTTGCAATGGTCGAAGCCAATGATAAATGGGGATATATCGACAGTACAGGTAAATATGTTATAGAACCTCAGTTTGATGAGGCTGATAGCTTCTCCGATAATGGTTTTGCAGCGGTCAAAGTCAATGATAAATGGGGATATATCGACAGTACAGGTAAATATGTTATAGAACCGCAGTTTGATGAGGCTGATAGTGATGGTCGTGTAACAGTCAATGTCGATGGTAAAGAAGAAGATCTTCATATTGAAATAAAGCAAATGAACCTGTGGCAGCATCTGTTTGAAAAAGCATAGTAATCATTATAATGGGTCTTGTATAATGTTTTTCTGTGTTCTATATTATGAAATTAGCATTATAAAAGCCTTTCATAATCCAAAAAGGAGGAACGGTAATGTCAAAAAAAGTAAAACCACCGTCCGGAAAAAAGCAGATTGATCTAAGAACGAAAGCCAGAAATAGGCTTATTGAATTGGAAAGCATACACAAAGATGAAACATTAAAAAATATGATCAATAGCTTTATAGAAAAGTATTCTATATGTGAGATCGTATATAAAGTAGTACTGAAAGATCATCAGACAAATAAAAAGGATGATGTTAAAGACGAGACACTTAAAGTCGATATGAGGCAAGTCCCTCATGCATTGAATTATGCCGGATATGATTTTGACTCTGCTCTTCTTGATCATTTATTCGGCAGTAATGAAACTGTTAATTACAAGAGTGCAAAAAAGCTGCGGGATGAGCTGATGCATAGTCAGAAGAAATCGTCGATCCAGGAACTAACAGATCGTGAACAGGAATTACATGGATACATGGATGAGTTTTTGAATAAGATAAGAAGTTTCGATGAGAACAGAAATTAACAGCTTGTTATAAATGCAAAACCCGGCTCATCAACATCAAATACAAAACGGCTCTCACAGCACCAAACTGTGAGAGCCGTTCCTTTGTATGCAGCCTTCATGCATTTTCTTCAAGCTTTTTTTCCAATACGTTCATAACATGGTCGTAGACTTCGCTGATGTCGGTTTTGCTTTCAACTGCCTTATCAAGCCACTTTTCAGCATACAGCCGTTTTGCTGCCTTCGCCGCATCAGGACAATGCTCACTGAATTTATCAAATACCGCACTGCTGCTGCCCTGCTCAATATGTTTAAGCTCATAGTAAGCCTGTATGGTGATCTGGAACTTCTCCGCCTCTCCCCCTTCAAATTCACAGCTGACATTTTTCTGTGAATAATAGGGGTCACATTTCAGCAGGTGAACCATTCCGCAATAGCTGTCCTTTGCGGCATAGCGCACTTTCTTGATATTGGTCATAAGTATCGTCCCCATACACATGGGACAAGGCTCCATAGTGGTGTACAGTGTAAGGCCTTTTGCATCGAATCTCCTTGTATCGAGCTGCCTTAGGATATTGGTCTCTGCATGAGACATCCTTCTGTTTAAGGTCTGAGGTTCGTTGTTCCTGTTGCGGTCATGAAGGATGACATTACCGCCGCCATCGCAGAGCACTGCGCCAATAGGGGTACTGCCGGCGCAGAATGCCTCCCACGCCTCCCTAAATGCTGTCTGCCATATAAAAGATATATCACTCCACATAATGCCTCCCTGAAATGGCTTTTTTGACTTGTACACCCTGCTTATGTTCTTCCCGACAACCGTATCACAGTGTCGTTCATTCCCAGAGAAAGATCATATTTTATCTCTGATGCGATGCTTTGCAGCATCATGGCATTGTCGAAATCGTATTCAAGGGCTTCATCCCGCACTGTGGGATCAAAGCCCACTCCCATATCACGTATTGAAATTATGATGTCATTGTCATTCTGCCGCAGCACCACATCAATAGCATCACTGGGGGCGTCATTTGCCTTTGCTATCCCCGTCAGCATTTCCTCCAGTGCCAGACAGACAATTGATGCGGTGCGGTGATCCGTCCTTTCTTCGATGTAACGTGAAACTTTCTTTGCAGCCTGTACTATTTCCATGATATCCATTCTCACGGAAAACTCACACAGCCTGCTATCATCCGTTTTGGGCAGGAGGAAAATGCGCTCCTCTGATGTGCGGCTTCTTTGCCGGTCATACAGCAGAAAGCCGATGATGAAAGCTGCCGTTACAGCCTCGGATGCGATCATAGCTGCCATTATGCCCTGCATTTTGAAAGCCGGTGTCAGCATAAGGGACAGCCCCACCGGCAGGAGCAGCCCTTCAAGCAGCGTTATCACTGCGGAAAGCCTTTTCCTCTTTATCGCCTGGAAGTAATAGTTCAAAAGCAGTGTAAACCCGATCCCCGGGAATGCAAGAGCATATACTCGGAGATAGGAGCACAGATATGCGGCGGACACAGGGTCTCTCACACGGTACAGCAGCAGTATGAGTTGAGGGAACAGTGCAAACACCAGCCCCGCCCCCACGGCTGCGGCTGTCACATACAAAATGGAGCGCTTTAGCAGAAAGCGCACCCTGTCATAGTCCCCGCTGTGAGCATACACTCCTGCAATGGGGGACAATGTCTGTGCGATGCCCAGAAACAGAACATAGCAGATATTTACACTGTTCCGGCAGACAGAGAAGACGTGAATGTCCATCAGGCCGCAGCAGTTCAGTATAAGGCGGTTCATCACCTGCAGGCTTATCATAAGGTACAGCCATACGGATGCTGTGGAAAAGCCGCTGCTGCATATTTTCCCTATATCACGGACGGCAGTCCCTGCTCCGTCTGCAAGTGGCAGTACAAGTCTGTACTGCCTTTTAGGGCTTTTGATATAGCCTGTGAGCATGAATACTATCCCGCAGACATAGCCGATGACCGTAGCTGCTGCCGCACCCTCGAGCCCCATTCCCAGAAGCTTCATCAGCACCCAGTCCATGAAAAGATTGACACCGTTTGATATGAGCATGGAATATGAGGTGAGCCTCGGGCTGCCGTCAGAGCGCACAAAATAGGACAGGCTGAACAGCAGGCACATAAGGGGGAAGCCCACGACAAGCAGGGAATAATAGCTCTCCACATCCTTCTGCAATGAAACATCACTGCACAGGAGGGGCACTATGCGGGAGCGGAGCAGCGTCCCCCCGAGGGCGGTGACAATACCTATGAGCACTATGCCTGTCATAGTGACGGAGAAGACCCTGTTACCTCTTTGCCTGTCGTGATCCGCATATGCATTGGCAGCAACAAGGCTGCCGCCTATGCCGAACATCCCGTGGAAAAGGCTTATGAAGCACACCGCAGGGAAGCAGAGGTTTACCGCAGACATCTTCTCCACTCCAAGGAAGGCACTGACAAGGACTGAATCCACGAAGCTTGTCAGGTACTTTGACATGGAGATGAACAGCACAGGGAAAAAGAATTCCCTGTATTTTCTCTTTATAAGCTGATAATCTATATCCTTCATCATACGCTAAAAGGGCATACAGAGCCGTCTGCACAGTATCTCAGGGAGAAATCCACGGCTCTTTGTCTCACTTCATCAAGCATTTCCTTAGTGAACAGACCGGGCAGGGCAACGGATACTGTACACAGCCGTGCCGCATGAACACCACGTATCCACTCATTCACAAGGGAAAGGTCTGTTTCAGACTTTTCGGAATAGTATGTTTCAAGGAAACGGCAGTACAAGGTCTCCGCCTCCGACTTTGTCATTTTGTTTACGGCTTCATATTTCTCATCTGAAACAAATGACGGAAGAAATACATAGTGGGAATACATCCCCAGCAGGTCAAAGACCGGGTGTCCTTTCTGGGCAACGGTGAGGTCGAAAAAGTGTATCTGCCCCTCATCCCACATGGCATTGCCGGGATGGCAGTCTCCGTGGGTAAATGTATCAGTGCGGGGGATACATTCAAATATCCTGCGGATAAGCTCCCTTTCCCTGTCGGAAAAGCTGCTGCACTCCAGCCTGCCGCACAGCGCAAGGGACTCATCTACGGCATCCGCAAGGCCGGTTCCCTCCGCCTTGACCTTGTGCAGAGCCCTTACCGAATCCGCAAACTTGTCTATGAGGGAAAGCCTTTCCTCCGGGCGTTCCCGTATCATCCTCTCCAGATTTGTGCCGTTTAGCTTCTCCATAAGTATGCCGTATCCGCTTTCAGAACGTGTTATGCTGCAGACACGGGGCACAGGAAGCCCTATGGAACGGGCGATGCGGGTGTTTGTCAGCTCCGTATGAGCTGCCTTGTAGGGCACTGTCGGGATATACTGCTTTAGCACCATGCCCTCACCCATATCATAGATGGATGCAGATCTCCCCTTGTCGATCAGAGTCAGCGGGTAAGGAGCGTTCTTTTTGAAACGTTCCCAGTCGCCCTCGGGAGGCAGGAGCTTCAGCTTGTCTATCTTCCGGGACGGAAGGAGGGGGAATTCCTTCAGACGGATATAGTTTGTGGGTATCATATATTCGGGCATCTCCCCTGTCAGAGCCTCATACAAGGAAACAGGATCAGCCTCGGTGTCACCGGCGTAGAAAACATCAATGGAGGAAATGTCCCTGAACACATATCCCTTAACTATCACCTGTGAAATGCCACTTGCTTTTGTAACGGCATCTGCCACTTCATCAGGCTCTATGCGGTAGCCCCTTATCTTGAACATCTCATCTATCCTGCCAAGAGTTAACATATTTCCGTCAGACTGTATCTTTCCCGCATCACCTGTATGGAAAAACCCGTCATCCCTCAGGCCTGTCTTAATGTCAGTGTCATGCTCAGGGCGGCCTTTCATCTGATGTATGTATCCACGGACATAGGGAGTCTTGAAGCACACCTCGCCAATGTGCCCGCAGGGGACTTCCTTTCCGTCGTCATCCAGGATGACGATCTTCACATCAGAATAGGAGCGTCCCACAGGGGCAGGGTACATAGGTTCGGGCAGCTTATACACAGACAGCAGGCAGCCGCCCTCCGTTGAGGCATATGCATTATAACAGTCTACACCCGGGAGAAACAGACCGTCAGCAGGCTCGGATGATATGATGCACATATGCCATGACAGCGGGAGTGGTGAGCTTTTGCGGATAAAGGAGGGAGTTAAATATCCGCAGGTGACCCCTGCCCTGTCCAGGTAACGGAGAAAGCTGTCTTTGCTCGTTGAATATTCGTATGGCATCAATGCTACAGCACAGCCGTGGGCGCAGGAATACGAAAAAATTATGGGTACAGCCACAAAATTCATGGGGCTCATGGTAAGGAAAATATCATCCTCGTCCATAATAGGCTTTCCGTCAACGATCACCGCTTTCCAGGCGTTATCCAGAGAGCCGTACTCATGCATTACTCCCTTGGGGTTACCTGTTGTTCCGGAGGTATAGGCGATATAGCACAGGGAGTGAAGTTCAATGGGCTCATACCCCTCCAGAGGGGCACAGGCAAGTATCTCCCCGATGCAGCCCTCATCCACGAACAGCCGGAATTTTGAATCCTGCCTTATAAACTCTGTCCTCTCCGGAGCGTTCTGTGTCTCGGAAAGGACAAATGCCGCCCCTGCACGCATCGTTCCTGCCATGCAGGCATAGAGCATAAGCCCCCGTGGCAGGCAGTACATGACAACATCTTCCTTGCCTATCCCTTTTGATCTGAGCCAGGCATATATCTTTCCCGACAGTTCCCACAGCTCCCCGAAGGTCATTCTTTCTTCCGGGTGAAATATCACAGCAGCACTGTCGGGCTTTTTTTGTACATATTCTTCAAGCCTTTCCAGTGCCGTATTCTTTGAGTTGAGCATTATTTTATACCTTTCAAATGTTCAGGCTGCTGCCTTGTGTATCAGTATAGCACAAAGGCTCACAAAAATCAATAAAGAAGAATAAATACCCGCCGAAACTCCTAATACAAATTTCTGACCGATGTATAGACAAGAAACAATTGGAAGCTTTACAGATAAAAGCTGACACCGGATGGTCATCATCTTTAAGATGTTGACCCCATGATGTATTTATGCTACAATTGGTACAGCACGCCATTAATTGTAAAATTTATATGAATACGAAAGAATGAGGGCATTTTTTGTCATTACTTAATGAGGAGAGATGTTTATGGACATATTCGATAATAGTAGAGGCATATCGTGACGAGCTTGTGTACTACTGCATGGCGAGGATGAAGCGTGGCTATCATGCAGCTGAGGACGTTGTGCAGGAGGTGTTCCTTCAGCTCCACAATGTTTGTTCTTTCTTTTCAGCTAATTCAATACTCTTTTCCTGCACCCTTGCCTTAAAGAATGACGGTACTCTTTTTAGCTTTTCACCGCTTAATACAAACGGATGTTTGTCTATGACTATCACATCGCCAGCCGAGCTTTCTTCCGTGAAAGACATGAACAGCCCCTCCCATCGTCTGACGGGAGGGGCAATTCCGTATTACAGGGGACGTACAGCCTTACCGGTTTATTCTTCCCGGCGTCTGCGCAGGTACAGGAAGGTGATCACTGCAAGCATTCCGATGAATACGACCGCAGTGGCTCCTGCATTTACATCCACGCCTGTGGGTATCTGTGATTTCAGATCGTTGTTGAATTTTACGGTATAGATACCCTCCTCCAGGAACAGCTCCGGAGCTTCTCCGCCGTTTACAGCCGGGTCTTCACCGTGTGCGATCTCCGTTGTTACCGTGTAGCCCATTTCCTTGAAGCCTACCTCCGTAACGGTCATGTTTGTGTTCTTGGGGAGATCCGTTATCACTGCAGTCTGGTCGTGGGTGAGCTTTATGGTCGTCTGTCCTATGCCGCCGTTGAATTCAATGGTCTCCAGATGGTCGAACACGCCGTTCTTCTGTATCTCCACAGGGTAGCTGCCATTGAGGTTAGTACGGGAAACGAGCTTGAACTCGAAGTCACGCACCTTGTTGCCCATATTGCCGGAAACCGTCTTCTCGATCTCCAATGTGCAGGTATCCTCCTTGACATTGGTGATGATGAAGTTCATATTGCCGTTTACATCACTGATGGTCTTTTCACTGGAATTGAGGGTGAACTCTAAACCATTGTCTGCAAGCTGGTACAGCGGTTTGCCATTGTATCCGCTATCGACCCTTGATACCTCCTTGTATACAGAGCCAAAGCGGATGAACTTCACGTCGTTTCCTTCTACAATAGCCTGTACTGAATCATCACCGGTTGCCTGCTTTACCTCTAACTCATCTAATTGGCTGTAATCTGGCTTTTCCACATAGTAGACAGAACCGTCACTGATGGTATAGGTCTCGTACACGGTAAGTCCGACACCGGGGGTGTTGTGGTCGATCATTTTGGTGAAGTGGGGCAGAGTGCTTGATACCTTTTTAAGGCCTGTTTCCTTTTCGTATTCGTAATTATACTTGTCGGTACACTTGTACAGCTCGTTCTTGTAGTAGATGTAGATGTCAGTATCTTCGCCTTTCTTTACCCAGCACTTCTGAACCACGGCATTGGTTATCTTATTCCCGCCGATGTTTATTGTCTGGTGCCGCTTGTAGCCGAAGTAGCCCAGAAGCTGATTGCTGCCGTCACGCAGCTCATCGACTATGCGGTAAACTATGGTGTTCCCGGGTGTACCGTCACCCACATATGTAGCGATAAGCCCCTGATTGTAGCCGTTCACCTGATACTCGCCCACACGGTAGGTATAGTGTACAGTAGTACCGTTCACAGTTTCCTCCAGAGGCAGGTCGGAATAGGTGTAGCTCCAGTTGTTGTCCTTGCTCAGCACCTGATTGGAGCCGGGCATATCCGTGGTATTGCCGTTGCTTGCACGGCGCAGGGCGACGGTAGCTTCCATTTCAAAGGGGACCCCTGCCTTGTCGGCATAGGTATATTTACCCTCCTCCATTCTTAGCCCGTCCTGCATCCACTCCTTCCTTACGGTGACATCAATAGTCCTGTTTGTAGACTTCTGATTCCTGAATGTCACGCTTTCCTTACGGTCAAGGGTCTCACCGCTGAGACTTGTGCCTGAAACTTCTGCACTTTTGGTATTAACGGAGCCATCGCTGTTATACTCAGTCACAACATAGCCGGTGGAGTATTCCGCATTAAGCTCGGTGGGCTGTGTCTCGGTCACGCTGTATACCGCCCTCACCGGAAGCTCACTGAACACAACCTTTTCACCGTGCCTGAGCAGTATCACTGCCTTGGCACTGCCCTTTTCATCGGCTGTTACCTTGTAAGGCTCGCCATCCGCATTTACAGTTTTATCTGCCACGGTGTAGGTATACTCTGCACCGGGGAGAAGGCCGCTCAGCTCCACAGTGAACTCGTATTCTATGAGCTTGTCGAAGTCGGTCAGAGCAACCTCCGCATTCGCAGCCTTGTCGAAGCGGGTCAGCTCCTTTGTCACTTCAAGGGATGTGTTTTTTACCTCATTGCGCCATGTAACGTGCTTTGTGTTATATACAGTCTTTGTCACATCACCGACCACAGTTGTCACATCGGCAACAATGCTGCCTGCTGCAGGGTCTGTGCCTGTTACGACCGTGCCGGCGGTAACAGCGCCAACGCTCTCGTAATCATCCTCAAAGGCTCTGCCGGTAAGCACATAGGCGGCGGTATCCTCGGATATTTCGTATGTATAACCCTCCGGGATGTTGTCAAGGAATACGCCGTACTCTGTTACCTCCGGGTCTTCAGCAGTGCCTGCCTGTGCTGTCTGCACAGTCCTGTGCATGGTGACAGTGCCTTCAAGGTAATCGTCTGCGACATTATCCGGAGTGTCGTTGTCTTTTTTGGTGAATACCACGCCGCCGTAGGTGGCCTTCGGGGGCAGTGCCTTTGCAGATGTGCCCTTGGTGAATTTAATGCTGAATGTGAAGCTGTCGGCGGTGCGCAGGGTCTCGGGAAGCTCTGTGCCCTTCTCCGTTATCAGCTTGGAGAGGGTGAGAGAGCCTGTCTTCGGCTCCACTGCCTCCTCACGCTTATTGGTGATGGTGGCACGGGTAATGCCGGAAACATCGGTCTCCTCGTCCTCTATTGCCTCGGCAAGGTACTGATTTTCCTGATAGTGGTCGCACTCATAGGTCTTGGTGCCGTCGTATTTCAGCTCATTCTCCCAAACATATGCCTGAGCCTTTGCGTCGTAGACCATGAGGGTGCAGTACCATTCATCGTCGCTGAAACGCTCCCACTTGGCTGCAAGCTGAACGTCGTACTGGAGAACACCGTCTATTGTAACGGTCTCCTTGACATACTTGATATTATCTCCAGGGAGATCGTAATTGCCTGCGCCGTGGAATATGCTGTCAAGTACTGCAGTGTCGCTGATAACTGTCTGTGTGGTGGAATAGGTGATAACGGGAGGTGTGTAGGTCTCGGTCTCTTCCTCCCCCTCGTTCCCTGCGCCCAGAAGGGCATTCTCCCCTGCCAGGAGCATCACCTTGTCTGTGATACGCTGTCCGCTGACTGCTGCCAGCTTGCTGAGAAGTGATGGCTTGCCGTTATTGCCGCTTGCAGCCCGCTCGGGGTGTTTAGCAAAGTATCTTTCAGATACCGCTACATAATTGGGAGACTCCGACCAGTCTGTGAAGTAGCCGACATAATACTCATTGTTTACATTTACGCCGTAACCCGATTTACTGCTATCATATGTCGAACCATTTACAGCAGCATATTCACCATTGTCTTTATTGCGATAATTGCTTGCAACTCCTTCTATTCTAAGTTTCAGTTTTTTACAATTTTTAAATGTATTAGTCTTATCACTTGCTTTTGCCGGCCATTCATATGGATTTGCATAAACAACTTCCAGTTTTTCACACCCCTGGAAAATGTCATGGATAACTGTAACCTTTTCTGTTGAGAAGGAGCTTATGTCCATTGTTGTGACAGCTTTGCAATTCTGGAATATGCCCTTTAATGTGGTAGCATTTGATGTATCAAAGCTCGTAACATTAATGTCAGGTAATTTCTCGCAGCCATAGAACATATACTCAAATGTAATAGCCTTTGATGTGTTAAAGTTTTCCAATCCAACTACAGATGTTAAACTTTTACAGTTATAGAACATCTGTGTAAAATTTGTTACATTTGACGTATTAAGTCGTGAAAGATCAATTGATTTAGCGCCACAGTTTTTAAACATTTCAATAAAGCTTGTGGCATTTTCACATGTCAATCCGCTGAGGTCTAAATGCAAATCATTATTTGAAACATTTTTTCCAATATCCGCAAAAAAAGCATTCATACTTTGAGCGTTCCTACATTCTAGATATTGACTTCCATTAAAGCATTTCAAATTCACTAATGAATTGAACTTTGGAAACTGAGCTTGATCTTTAGGGCTAATACTATTTAATTTAAAGTTTTCGCCCACGGTTAATTCCTCAAGTTTACTGCAGCCACTGAACATATTATTAACATAAGTCACATTTTCTGTACTCAAACTGCTTATATCTATACTCATAATATTGGCATTTTCAAACATTGCATTAGTTTTCCGGATATTAGGTGTATATAAATCTTTCATAATTAGAGTAAATGGGGCACTTGCAACACCACTGTTTTTAAACATACCCAGAATCTGCTCTACTCTATCACCCTGGAAATTTGAAAAATCAACAGTACCTGTTATTCTATTATATCCATAAAACGCATTAGAAGCCTCTCCCCAGTTGTTATCTATTATGCCATTACAGTATTTCCACAAATATATCTTATTCGCATCACTCCAGAAATAGCTGTGTCCGTTGATGTATGCCATATAACATACACCCTCTTCCTTGCTGAAATCTATGGTTTCAGTTGTGCCATCGGGAAGATTATAGGTATCACCGTTTTTGTACCAACCATCGGTAGGCGTATTTAAAGCATTCGCATCAACACGTATAAACTGTGTTGCCATGTCTGATGCAGAAGAACCTTCTATCTCAACTATCTTTTGCCATGCTTCTTCCAGTGAGGTTGCAGCTGTACTTCCCAAATCAAGGCGGATAAATGATTCAGCCTCTTTAGGGAATTTTTCTTTGAAGAGTGTTTTATTCAAAGTAGCCACTACGCTTTTAAGCACGACCTGCTCCTCCGCTGTGGAAACATTGAATACGGGGAATGTTGTGCCCCATTCGGTGGGATCGCCTATCCACAGCTTTGACACATTGAACTTGGACTTGTAGGTGCGCTCGTTGGTAAGGCGGTAGCCCTCGCTGTCCCCCTCGGTGATGTACTGAACCTCTGTGCCGCTCTTGTCCTTGATGACAACATCGCCGTTGGGCTTTACAAGTACCGTCCAGTAGGTATCTGCATAGGGCAGAGCATCCCCCTGGTTGATGGTGACAGGCACATGGTTTTCCGGGGCGGAGGTCTCAACAAGGTAGTATGCCACACCGGGCTGCAGCTCCGCAAGGGTGGTCATGCCGTCACGGTTGGTCTTCCTCCACTGGCTCTTGTGGCCGCCTGTGGTATCATTGTCAAGCTGTTTCTTTGCAGATGACCAGTCGTCCTTCCAGAAGGCGGAGTTCAGATACTTTTCGTATATCTTTACCTCTTCGGGATAGCTGTTAAATTCGTTGCTTTCCCCGTTTGCCTCATATCCTGTAAACAGGTCATCGGTAGCTGCGGTAACAGTGCCATCCACCTTCACCGTACCATAGGGGAACAGCTCAAATTCCGCATTGGGCAGGGGCTCGGACAGGTTCTTGGAGTCACGCTTGAATATGGTGACGTTTACTGTCTTGTAGTTGTCAAGATAGTACATACCTGTGCCCTGTTCCTTGGGTATGGGCTTGCCCTTTGCCCAGTCTCCCCCCTTGTCCGCAAGGGACTGGATAGTGGCAATGGTCTTGCCGTTTACATAGCGCACCCATACATAATAGGTCTTGTTTTCGGGCACTGCACCCATAGGCACGCCGGAAACGGATTCATCATCAGAGCTGCCCCTTGCTTCCTCAGTCAGCAGGTATTTGCCGATGGGTATGTCGTAGAATTTTACCTCGCCCTGTTCGTCACTGGTGGCATACTCGGTCACTACATCGCCGTAGCCGTTCTTGTTGCCGTTATCGCCGCTGCCGTTGCCAACAGTGGTCAGCTTGAAGGTGGCGCCGGACAGAGGTGTCCTGTAGCCGCTGCCATTTTCATCTACCGATGTGTCGATAAGGTTCTTTCGGAACCTGATGTCAGCCACTCTCAGGGGCTCATCGTAGATGCCGTATTCCTTGTTGATAAGGCGTATCTTGTAGCCGTTATCGTTATAGGTATAGTCAGCCTGACCTTCACCAGCCGATGAAAGCCGTATCTTAGCCTCGTGGCCGTCAACTGCGTTGATAGCCCATTCTACATTATCGGTGGTATCTGTCAGGGTGTAGCTGCCCGAGGGCACATCCTCAAAGGAAAGGAGCCCCTCATTGTCTGCTGTTGCACCGGCGGTATAGGAAGTACCCACGGTGCCGGTCAAAGTATATGTATGCCCTGCCTTGCTTTCACCTATAATGGATATATCAAAGCTGTATATGTCGTCCGGACCCGATATGGTGGCAACGCCGTTTGCATCCACGATAACAGTCACAGGGGAGATGGCAAGATAATTCTTTGTGGCATCCGTCTCCTCCAGGATATAGGTACCCTGTTCGAGGTCGGTAAAATGCACCTCGCCCCTGCTGTCGGTGGTCATTACCTTCTTGTAGGTACTGCCGTAGACGGTGTTGCCCGTAAGTGTGAACACTGCCCCTGTAACGGGCTTGTCAGGCTCCTCCTTGTCGGTCTTGCGGAAATACAGATCACCTGTAACACGGTAGTTTACAGCCGTTCTGTCCTGATGCACATAGGTATGGGAGACCATGCCCTCTCTTGCGGGGAATTCCCTGTTCTCCGAGGTGTCGTGATATCTGTACACGTTGTTGTAGGTCATCTCTCCGCCCTTTGCGGCATCGTCGGGCTGTTCGTCAATGGTGTAGGGGGCACGCATAACAAGGCTGAAGGAAACGCTCTGATTGGGGTATATGATCTCATCCTCGAAATAGATCATAAATGCCTTTATTTTGGAGAAATCAAAGGGTGTGCCATTCTTCTCTGTGAAGGTATACTCTCCCCCGCTGTAATGCTGCTCTATCTCGGTCCAGCCGTCACCGGCTTCAAGAGCCTTCTCCACAAAATGGGGGGTGAGCACCTTGACAGGGGTATAGCGGACGGGGGTATCCCCATCGTTTATGATGATGTCGCCTCCACCATCCAGTGGTACCGCTGCGTCGTTATGCATGATGTCTTCGCCTTGTACAGTATAGCCTGCAAGTGCTATCTCACCGGGGGAATTTACATTCGTTACAATGAGGTTGCCGCTGTCATCTACCTTGTACTCAAAGGTGGAATCGCCGATGGAAGCAATATTCGGATCTGTGTCATTGTCATACTTTTCCAGATCAAGCTGTTCCGTTGTGGTGACATAGATACGGTATTTGTAGCCCTTGCTGTCAAGAAGAGCTGTGTCAAAGTGAAGAGGTGTGCCCTTCCAGTGGCTGTGATCGCCAAATTCGCTTATGGCTCCGTTTATGGTGCTGTGGTCGTCAGCAGATTTTTCACCATAGTTCTCGATGGAATCAAGGATAACAAGGTTCTTCGAGAAGGTGGAGCCCAGGTTCATGTTGCGGTAGGTGTAGACATACTCCTCCCCCGGTGTGACAACGGCATTGTCGCTGACTACGGGAGTGGTCTTGACGGAGTACACCCTCTTCTTTATGCCGGAGACAGTTGATATAAGGGCGGGGATATAATGGGTAGCCTGAGTGTAGGCAAACTTCTTCTTGTCCGCATCCCCCATCTCGGAGGCATAGTCCTCGAAGACGGAGCCGTCATAGATACGAAGCTCCGTATTCTCGTCTATCTGGTCGCCGTTCATATTCGTGTGACCCGAACCGATATTGGGGTTCTTGCTCTTGTATACAACGGAATTGCGGATATTTCTGCCGTAGTCGATGATGTCGGTATGGGTGTGTATGGTGGTGACATTCACACGGTACTTGTCCGCAGGGTGGGATATGTCAAGCTTCAGCAGTACCCGTCTGAACCCTGCGCTGTCGGTGAGATAGTCATAGCTCAGGGTATAGTCGCCGCCCTCGTAGAGAGGTGTGTCGCTGTAGCGGGATGCCTCGGGCTCCACTGCATATATCTTTATATCGCTTATGCTTGCGGTACTCATTATAGGCAGAAGGTCATAGAACACGCCCCCGTCCTGACGTACAGGCACAGTTTCATTGTCCCCCATGGTCATGGTCTCGGCAAACTCGATGTCCCAGTTGGCATAGTATTCGCCGTCCATGATGTTGTTGTAGTCCGTGGGGATATATGCTTTTGTAAGCTTTGATGAACGTGTGGCCTCGGAAATATACACCTTGCCCATGGAGTTAAGGGTATGGGAGTCTTTTCCGCCTGTCACCTCCAGAGTGGCATAGTTATTGAGCTGCACCTTGCCTGTGGCGGAGGAATCCTCGGAGTCAGCATCGGGATCGGTCGCAATGCTCTTTACATTGTCACTTCCCCTGAGGGTAACGGTGGGATATGCCTTGTAATAGGTGCCGTAGAATTTATTGCTTGAATAAAGCTCATATCCGGTGACTGTGGTGGCGGCATCTTCACCTGTGGTGCCGTTGAACACAAATCTTACAAAGCCGGAGAAGGGGGATGTTACCTGTGTTACATATGCGCTGTTCACATCCCTCCACTGACCTGTATAGGCATCGTATTCAGCTACCTTTACAGGAGTATCTGACCCTGCAATGTAAAGGCGCAGCTCGACTGTGTGGGCATTTACTTCGATATAATCCTTAAATTCATCAGGCTTGGACAAGCCGTCTATGCCTGATGTGCCGTTCTTGCAAACATCGTTGATATTCACGCTGGAGAAGGCCTTCAGCTTGTCGTCATAGAAGCCTGCCTTTATGACAGCCTGCACATCCACAGCCGTCATGGTATAGTCGTCCGTGCCAAGTGTTTCCTCTGCGCCGTTGGTGCGTACATTGCGGAGTCTCACGTCATTGTCGGTGAGCTTGTATTCAACAGGGCTCTGCTGATAGTAGGGCACGTCATCTTCGGAATGGGTGAGTTGCCCTTCGTCGTTCTTAAAGGTGTCGGGCAGGTTCTCCGCAGTCACGTTCACATGATAGCGCAGACCCTCGATGTCATAATCCTCCTCGGTCTTCAGCTCCTTGAGCATATAGGAGGAGATCTGCCGCTCATTTGAAACCGTATCCTCTGTCTGCTTGTATACACCTACCTTGTCTATCCTGAAATCACTTGAAGGCTCGGTATACTTGGGCACTGCATATGTAAACTTGGCATCCGCTTCCTTTTCGGTGGCTGCATCCACATTGTCCGAGGGCTTCACGGTCATGGTGGCTCGCTCATTCCTTATGGTGTAGGCATGACCGGCTTCATTAATATCATCAGCCTTTACCCTTGTTATGACATAGTCACGCCTTATCATACCGTTGGCATCCGTAAGACCTGTGACCGTTCTTTCAGCCTCATTGCCGGCATCCCAGTCCTTCCAGGCGTTCTGCCCTGCGAGCCTGAATTTAACTATATCATGGGTAATGGTCTTATCTGACTGAACTGAACCATTGAGATCGGTCGCTGTAGTTTTTGGGAAATCAGCGGTAAGGGTAAAGTCATATCTCTGTGTCACCTTGGTGGGGTTGTCCTGCTGGGTTGCGATCTCACTGGTTATCTCCCACACAAAGTAGATATAGTTATCCGCATCGGCGGGCTTTGCACCCCATGCGCTCTGCCAGTACTGGTATACATTGGACTGGTTAAGGCTCTTTGTAACGCTCTTGATTGCTGCACTTGTATCAATGTAGACGGGCACGCTGGGAGCGGCTTTGAACTCATCGCTTGCAACGGTCGCCTGCTCATAGCTATCCCCTGACTTCTTGTAGAACGGGAGGTTTGAATATGTCCTCTTGCCGGTTTCTCCGTTAATTGCAGAATCAAGCTTATTCCCGCTCGCATCCACCAGATATGTTACGAAGTCGTCCTTGGTGGGATCAGCCGAGTATTTGTAGAGAGGATTGCCGGAATTGTCGTAAAGGGTGTATATGGTGGCTTCTGCGCCGCAGTCCTTGGACTTGGACATATCCTTATAGTCATAGGTGTTCTTGGTGGTGTGGTAGGATATCCAGATATTGCCGTCAAAGGCGGAATCAAGGGTGGATACATTGGTGAAAACAAGGTACTCAACACCGTTCTCCTCTACCACATCATAGGCAAAGTTTATGCTGTCGGCTGCCTTTCCAGTCTCCTTCTCCGCCTCGTACTGGGCACGAGTTACAACAGAGAGCTCCAGCGAATCCGCAGGGTTGTTTTCTGCATCCAGGAGTATGCTCTTGGGCACACGTATCTCGAACTCACCGGGATAGATGTAGCCTACGCCGGAGGTGCTTATATCAAGACGGTATACCACTCTGTGATCCTTGTCGGAGCTGGTGGGTGTCCATACCCAGCCCATATCATCGGGTATTTGGTTTGCCGGTATGGTTATCTTTCCGTCTATAACGGTATATTCCGGTGAATTGAATTTCTTCACCGAGCCGTCAGGGAGCTTATAGCTAAAGTCTGCTGGTATGGTATAGCTGCCGTCATCGTTTTTATAGGACTCCGCAGCCTTTGTGAACAGATTGACATTTTCTGCACCCTCAACAAGGTTCATATTCAGATTATTGATCTGATGCCATCTGGTCTCGTTGGCATCGGTAACGGCAATGTCTACGGTACCGCCGCCCGACAGCCTTACGGAGAGCAGTTCCTCAGTATCAAAGGGTCTGAGGGAAACGATGCGCCAGTCGGTGACAGTGTCCTCCTCCGTCACAGGGATGAGCTTCACAAGGCTCTCATCGGAAAATTTCGCCTCAGAGCCCTTAGTGCTCTCATCTATCTCCAGTATCTCAAACAGCCTTGAAAGGAGAATCTCACTGCCCCCCTCAATGCTGTAATCGTAATCCCCGTAATGGAAATCCACCGTATACTTTACCGCATAGCCGGACAGACGGTCGTTCTCAACTGTGACCTCAGCCGCATTTTCATCCACACTTGCATTTTCAACCGGAGAGGCATTCAGAGAGTCAAGGGAATACACCTCTATCCCGCTTATCTTCTCATCTTCGTCGGAGTCCAGTACAATGCTGACAGCAGAGGACTTTATCTCAACATCCACTGCCTCACCGCCGACGGTCTCAAAGCCTATGTCATAGGCGGCGACACGCTCATCCTCATTTATATCCATATTTGCAGGAACATCCTCAACAGGCACTGCAACAAGCGCCACATCAGAGGCGTATACCTCATTGCCGCTGCTGTCGGTGAAAACGCTGCCGCCCTTGACCTCAACGACAACGGAGATGTTATCATCGGTGTATTCAAATTCACGGACGGCAGGGTAATTCCTTATCCTTATACGGATGAGATTGCCGTCAGAAAGGGTGACTACAAGGGCTTCCTCGGTGTCAAAGTCCTTGATGCCGGTGATCTTCCAGTCACGGGCATTGCCGAAGCTGTCAAGCACAGGCTCAAATGCCGCAAGCCCTTCTCCGGTGAGTTCCACACTGCTGCCGAAGAGATCTGCGGGGATATCAAGATATGAGAGCATATCCGAGAGCAGCAGCTCATGGGCACAGTTGAAATTATATTCCAGGTCATCATACAGATAGTCAACAGGGTAGCTCATGGCATAGGCAGCCACACCGTCACCATGCACGATGACAGCATCCTTTTCAGCATTAAATTCATAGGGTATCTCCACGGGGGCGGCAGCTTCCGCATCAAAGGTGTAGACCTTGACACTGTCAAACTTTTCCCTGTCACAGTTTGCGGGCACAGCAAGGCTGACCTCCGTTTTTACGGGTGTCTCACGTTCCTCATCGGGGACAAGCACAACAGCTTTTCCCTCATCTGTCACAAAGGATGTTTCAAATACACGCAGGCGGTGGCTGTCCTCCTTGGGGACAGCTGTAAACCTCGAATCGAAATGGCTGAGCATTTCAGCCTTAATATGCACGTTATCCGCTGTTATCTCGCTGTCATCGCAATAAAAGGCAGTGTCAAAGCTTACCTCTGCCGAAGTGCTGATGTCATGATCCTCAAAGGTGAAAGTAAAGGGATCGGTGCACAGTGGCTTGTATACTATTGTAAAGCTGTCAGCCTTTACATTGCTTACTGTAAAGCTTTTCAGCTTGCACTTTTCTATGACCACATCATCAACAGAGACAGCCTGCCATGCGGTACCGTCAAAGACAGCGGCAGTCACTTCCGTTCCCTCGTCAACGTAAATGTCATCGGGCAGTGTCACTGTAACATCCGTGGAATGATCGCTGCACCTGAGAGCATTGCCCTGCCCATCGCTGAAATGTATCTCATACCGAAGAGCGGCAAGACCCTCCCCTGCTTCAAAGGGTACAGTCTCATCGGTCACAGCCTTGGGAGCCACAGACAGAGCAACACCGCTGTGATCGGTGTATACACCATCCTCATTCACAAGCACCGCATTCTGAGGTATCTCAGCTTTTGCAGACACCGCATCATCGGAGTATTCAATGCTCAACGGCTCTGCGGTCACAACAGGCTCATCTATAACAAAAAGGGCAGAATCTGTTGAAAAGCTGACAGCACCTACAGTTCCGTCACTGGCAACAGGCACAGTCTCAAGGGCATTAAAGGCGGTGCCATCATAGGCATATACCCTGACAAGCTCCTCAAAGCCCTCCCTCAGGGGCACAGAAAGGGTGTAGGTATATACTGCTTCATAGTCTGATACATCCGCATTTGTGAATTCCTCACACCCAAAGCCGGAGGAATAGACTATTCTGTGCATACCCGCTGTCTCATCGGGGAGAACCACATCCTCGGGAGCGCCCTCTGTTACAGAAAAGTAAACATCATTGACATTTACGGGGAAGTCGCCATAGGTGCACACTGCCCCCTTAAATGCGGTCACATCCGCACTTATCCTGTCATCAGCATATGTAAAGGCACGGTCATCGGACAGTATCGCCTCGTCCATATGAGTTGAGGCCGGATCGGTATAGACGACAGCAAAGGTATTGTCGCTGCATACATCGGATGCGAATGTGACATACCTTACATATCCGTTTTCAACGGTCTTATCAGAATCAAGGGACTTCCATTCTCCGTCCTCTCCCAGTGAATATACCCTGACCGACTCAGCATCGGACTCAGGCACCTCATCGGGGAGCTCATACTGCATAACAGCGCTGCCGGAAACAGGCACAGCCGTTATCCCGGCATACCTGTAGCCGGTGGTGAAGGCATAGACCAGCTTCCTGCGCATATCCGCCGGAATATCCGCAAGGCTCTCTGTATCCTTTTCCAAAGCTGTCATGGTCACATCGGCGCTGTCAACATCAAAGCCAGCCACAGAGAACCCTGCACCTGTCAAACTATTATGAAGTGTCTTTCCGTAAACTGACGCTTCAAGCTCTATGGGCGCAGCTGATGCCGCACCGCTGACATTCGCCGATGCAGCAGCAGTGTTGTTCCCATATTCCTCGGAAAATACGCTTATGGTGGGTGAAACAGCAGAAATACTGAATACAAGCGCAGAGATGCCACTGATAATGCGCTTATATGTCTTTTTCATTCTTCTCAGCCTTTCTAATTCTGCATTGCTATATGATGCGCCTGTAACACAGGCACAGTTGTTATCCTTAACACAACGGCGCAGCAGCCGCATTTGCAAGCCCCCTGCAAGCCGTTGATGGTGCATAGGGTATACCTATCCCATAATACATATTATAATACTGTTGAGCCTATTTGTCAACCATAAAAAACGACAATTTAACAAAACGGCTTTGACCCTTTTCCCTCGGGCAGAAGGGCAGTCAGGGGCGAAGATACATTCTATGGGGAAAATGATTAAACGTATTGAAAAGCAAGGCTGATTGTGGTATAATTGGTAACAAACCATTTACAGATTGAAAGGTGTAGAAGTAATGGAAAAGGTAATGGCCGCTTGTGGAAACGATTGCTCGGCGTGTCCGAGATATAACGTACCTGCTTATAAAAAGACAGATGAAGAATTACGTCACACAGCGGAATTATGGCTAAAGATAGGATACAGAGACAGGATAGTATCAAATGATGAGATCTCCTGTGCTGGCTGCCGTCCTGAGAATTGGTGCAGATACCGTGTTGTCAAATGTTGTGAGGACAAAGGCATAAAAAACTGCTCCGAATGTGCAGAGTATCCATGTGATAATATGAGAGAATGCTTTGCTGTAACAAAGTCCTTTGAACCTAAGTGCAGAGAAGTCTGTACCGAGATGGAATATGAACAATTGAAAAAGGCTTTTTTTGAGAAAGAGATCAACTTGCAGGCAGAGAAATAACTTTCAAATAGCAGTGCACCCCATGTGTACTTGGTTCTGCGCTGAAAAAACACGCTGTCTCCGATCATCACAGGTACATCCTGAGCCGAAGCCTGCGTTTATGCAGGTATAGGAGGATAAGAATGATATTTCATACATTTGGAAACAGTGATAATATAGCTGTAATGCTGTTACACGGAATGCTTACTCCGTGGCAGATATGGGAAGATGCTGTATCCGTTCTGTCGAAAGATCATTTTGTAATCGTTCCCGAACTTGATGCCCATACCGAGGATAAGCCCAGCCGTTTTACATCGGTAGAAAATGAAGCAGAGAAGTTAAGAGATTATCTGATCCAAAATCATAATGGCGAGCTTTATGCCCTGTGCGGGCTGTCAATGGGCGGACGTATCGCTGCTGCACTTGCGGGTATGGATGGCATCAAAATAAATCACCTTGTTCTTGACGGCGCTCCATTGATGAAAATGCCGAAAATTCTTATCGGTTTCATGAAGAAAAGCTATATCAGCATCATTGACAAGTCAAAAAAGCGTGATCCCAAAGTCATCGAAAGCTGTAAACGTGACTTTCTGCCCGAAAGATACCATGAGTAT
>DGXE01000038.1 GCA_002395525.1 Ruminococcus sp. UBA4240 | reverse complement strand
AACTTCTTGTTCTCCTTTGCAAGCTGCGGGGCTATGCTGTTGAACACATTGATGATACGGCTCTGGTCAACGCCCTCTGCGTACTTTCTTATGTCTTCCTTGTAGTCCTCTATCAGCTGCCTTTGCGTGTCGAGAGAGCCGGCAAAATTGCCGCTTTCAATATACTGTCTCACAACGGCGGGCATCCCCCCAAGCACGCAGTAGTCAAGAAACATCGAGCGGTACACCGCCATTTCCGCTTCGGTGAAGGGCCTTAGCTGCAGCATGGCGCTCAGGAGATCATCGTGCGCCGAGGCATATCCCCTTGTCCAAAGAAATTCCTCAAAGTCCAGGGAGTGCATGACATAGTCCTTTTTGTAGCCTACGCTGTTGCTTTCGATCCTGCGGTAGTTGATTCCCAGCAGCGAGCCGCTGCATATTACATCAAAGCGACCGTCCTGCTTGAAAAATTTCAGGCTTGTGGCAATATCGGGGAACTGCTGTATCTCATCGAAGAAGAGCAGGGTCTTCCCCGGTACAAATTTCTTTGACGGGTCGATGAGGGAAATGTTCTTGATGACGGCATCACAGGTGTAGCCGTCTGCGGTTATCATGGAATATTTCGGCTCTTCCACAAAGTTTATCTCAATGATGCTTTCATAGTGCTCTGCGGCAAAGTGCCGCACGGATTCTGTCTTGCCTATCTGACGGGAACCCTTTATGACAAGGGGCTTTCTGTCCTTGTCAAGTCTCCATTCTCTGAGAAACCCGTCTATCTTTCTCTGCATATACACAGCCCCCACCTCCTGAGACTATGATACAATAATCTGAGCCAAAAGTCAAGGCTGTCTTACATTTTCTGAGTGAATATTTCCCAATCCGTTACAAAAAATGAGTGAATCATCTCCCAAAACAACAAAAAAATGAGTGAATCAATGCAGATAATAGCTATTAGCTAATAGTGAATAGGTGTTGCTGACAAAGAATTGCTTGCAATCGCCCTCTTTTCCCTCTCTCCCTCTCCCGAAAAGGTTTTGCCTTCACGCAGGCAGAGGGTCAAAGCTATGTGGTCACCGTCACGTCATCTTGCCTCTTGCTTCATGCGTCCTGCTTCAATTATGAACAAAATAAATACTAATACGATGCTTTCAGTGAATAATATGTCGGTAAAATGCATATAAGACAGTGGTCTGATTTGTACATCACTCCCAAAATTAGTAATGTTTTACAAAAGGGACACTGAAAAAAAGATTGAGATAATTCAAATAGCAGAAAATTCTGTACAAAAAATAAATTATCGGATTTTTTGTTGACTTAATTTTTTTGCGGGGGTATAATCTAAGTAATCAGACAAGAGGGCATCCCGCGGGTCATCCGTCATGCGGGGCTTGCTGTATAGGGAGCACGCCTTGCGGGGGAGCCTGTCATCAAGGGTCTGTTATGTGCCGGGTCGTTCCGGCTCCAAAGCTGCGCTTGGATTCGAGCCTCGCTTTGTGAATGTACAGAAGGAGAGTAAAGATTATGTATGTAAAGGATGTAATGGTTCAGAATCAGGTCGGTTTACATGCACGCCCTGCTACATTTTTCATCCAGAAGGCTAACGAGTTCAGGTCTTCCATCTGGATCGAAAAGGAAGAGAGAAGAGTCAATGCCAAGAGCTTGCTGGGCATTCTTTCCCTCGGCATCGTAGGTGGTACTTCCATCAGGATCATAGCCGACGGTCCCGACGAGCAGGAGGCTGTACAGGGTCTCATCGATCTGGTAGACAGCGGCTTTGCTGAGGAATCCAGATAAAACCATGCAATCGCAGGGGGGTCACTTCGGCTGACCCCCCTTTTTTTAAAGCTGATGCAGAATGAAAAATGAAAGATCCTGAGGGGGATCGGGCGGCTTTAGCCTCTTTGTCGGCTGTTGTTCGAGTGGATAGCTAATAGCTGCCGGGAAAGGCTGTTGCTCGAAAGTCATGAATAAAAAGACATAAAGTACAAGCTGACAAAGGATCAGTCACTGTTGCCCCTCCTGATCCGCTTTACTTCCACGCAAAGCTGCTGAAAAGACAGAGGAAGTAAGCCGTCGATCTGTAGCACTATTCACTGTTACTTATTACCTATTACCTTACTTATGAAAACAAAGCTACGTGCAGTTCTGCTCATTCTCCTCCCCATTGCGGCGGGAGCGCTGTGCCTGTGTGCGGGGCGGTATAGTCTTGCTGTCACGGATATTTTCGGTGCCGCCGCCGATGACACTGCCCGCCGTATACTCCTTAACGTTCGTCTGCCTCGTGTCCTCATGGCATTTGTGGCAGGGGCAGGGCTTTCTGCGGCAGGAGCCGCTATGCAGAGCCTTTTCTCCAATCCCCTGGCGGCTCCGGATACGGTGGGCACGGCGGGGGGAGCCTGCTTCGGGGCGGCTGCGGGAGTGCTCTCAGGGGGCGGCATCCTCCTTACGGAAATATCCGCCTTTGGAGCGGGGCTTGCCGCATCGGCGCTTACTGTCCTTGCCTCGGGGCGGCGCAGGGAGCGCATCTCCATGATACTCTCGGGGCTTGCGGTAGCAGGCCTTGCAGACAGCCTTACCGCCCTTGTGAAATACATGGCAGACCCCCTTGATGAGCTCCCCGCCGTCACCTACTGGCTGCTGGGGAGCATGGCAGGGGCATCCTACCGCACCCTTCTGTTTGCCGCTGTTCCAGTGGCAGTGGGTGTATCGGTCATATATACCATGCGGTGGCAGCTTGATATACTCACCCTTTCCACGGATGAAGCCATGTCCTTAGGGCTTGATGTAAGGCGGTGCCGCATAGCGGTCATAGCCGCATCCTCCCTGATAACGGCGGCAGTGGTCTCCGTGTGCGGAAAAGTGGGCTGGGTGGGGCTCCTCATACCCCACATGGCAAGGCTCATGGGCTGCACCTCCGGCAGGAAGCTCATCCCCGCCTGCATCTCCCTTGGGGGCACCTTCATGATAGCCGTGGACACCCTCGCCCGCACCCTCACCCCTGCTGAGATACCTGTTTCCGTACTGACGGGCATCATCTGCGCACCCGCATTCATTCTGCTCATCAAAGCTAACAGCTGATAGTGAACAGGTATGAGCTGACGGGGCTTGCGGCTGCCTGTACACTGTACACTCGGACAACAGCAGTCAAAGAGGGACTCTATCCCCTATTGCCTATTGCCTATTACTTAACTTATTACTTAGTCTGGTGATTTTATGATAAAAGTGCCTATCGGAGTCACAGTGGGGCTTGCGGCTCTTGCAGCCGCAGGGGCGTTCCTTGCAGGGAACAGGTATACCCTTGACAAGATAAACAGTACCCTCGGGGACGTGAACGAGCGTCAGCAGACATACAGCAAGCTGTCCGAGGTGGATACCTACGTCAGGAGCCGCTATGCAGGCACCATAGACGAGGCGGTGCTTACCGAGTCCACCATAGAGGGCTTTGTAAAGGGTCTGGGGGACGAGTGGGCGGAATACCTGACACCCGCCGAGTATGCTGCAAGGGATGCCGCCCTGGAGGGGGAGAGAACAGGCCTTGGCTTTGAATACGAACGGGAGCCGGGGGGATATATCCTCATCACCACCGTGGATGAGGGAGGGCCTGCCGAAGAGGCGGGACTTCTGGCGGGGGATGTGGTGACGGCTGTGAACAACACGGATGTCATCGCCTTCGAGGGGGGCTATGAGGAGGCTGTCACCCTCTTTGATGCCGCCGAGGGCACCCGTGTGAAGCTGTACATCAAGCGCACCGCTGCCGACGGCAAGACAAACTTCATAGATTACAGCGTCATTGCCGGAAAGAGCGAGCGTGTCACCGTTTCGGGCACCTCCATCAACAGCACCGCATATATCCGCATATCGGGCTTCAACCGCTGCACCGCAAAGGAGATAGCCGAGAAGCTGCAGGAATTCTCCTCCGCAAAGGCAGTCATATTCGATGTCCGTGACACCCATGCCACGGATATGGGGATACTCACCGACTGCCTTGAACCCCTGCTCCCTGCGGGGGACAAGGTCTTTGCCGCCTACAAGGACGGCACCACACAGGCAGTGGTCACCTTAAAGGACGAGGATGCCCTTTCCATTCCGGTGAAGGTACTGATAAACGGCAATACAGACGGCTCCGGGGAGCTTTTCGCCCTGGCGCTGAAGGAATACGCCTCCGCAGCTCTTGTGGGTATGCCCACAAGGGGACGGGGCACTCTGCAAAGCGAATATCACTGTTCGGACGGGTCTGTGGTGCTGTTTTCCGCCGCAAGGCTGGGTGTGGGGAACAACACAGGTTTTGAGGACACGGGAGTCATCCCGGATGTACACTGCGAGCAGGATGAGAGCATCCTCCCCCAGGGCATGACCCTTTCCGACATATCCGACAGCGACAGGCTGCTGTATGACACACAGCTGCTCAGAGCGCTTGAACCATAACAGGGTGATGATATGAAAAACAAAGGCTGTATACGACTAATGCTCCTTATGCTGGCGGCGGCGCTGCTGCCCATAACGGGTGTATATGCCCGGGAGAATACAAGACACGACCTTTTAGGGGAGAATACTGTCTACACATCCATACTCTACGATTCCCTCAACGGGCTGCCCACCTCTGAGGCAAACGCCATTGCCCAGAGCGAGGACGGCTTTATCTGGATCGGGGGATACAGCGGCCTTACCAAGTACGACGGCACCGACTTCGACCACTTTGACCCCTCCTTCGGGGTTTCAAGCGTGTTCAGCCTCTGCGTTGACAGCAGTGACCGGCTGTGGATAGGCACCAACGAGAACGGCGTCGCCTGCTTTGACCACGGGGATATGAAGATATTCGGCCGTGTGGAGGGGATGAAATCCTATTCCGTGCGCTCCATTGCCGAGGACGGGGCGGGGAACATCATCATTGCCACCACACAGGGGCTTGCCTATGTGGGGCTTGATATGGAGGTGCATCTCATAGATGACCCCCAGGTGAATATGGAATACATCACCTCCCTGAAGAGCGACAGCTTCGGCAGGATCTACGGCCTTACCCTGGACGGAGCCGTGTTCGAGCTGGAGGATCTGCACATCACCGCCTACTACGACCCCTCCGTATTCCACGAGGACAGCATCATCTATTCCATATACCCCGACCCGGACGAGCAGGGCATACTCTACATGGGCACTGAGGGCTCAAAAATCATAAGAGCGGACATGAACAGCGGAGTGAAGATACTCTTCGAGAAGGATACCCCGGGGCTCACCACCATAAAGGCATTCCTCGAAAACAAGGGGCTGCTGTGGATAGCCGCCTCCAACGGACTGGGCTATCTGGACGAGAAGGGGGAGTACTACCACGTCAGCGATGTGCCCATGGACAATTCCATCGGCAACATCATGGCAGACCACGAGGGGAACATCTGGCTCACCTCCACAAGGCAGGGCGTTATGAAGCTGGTGCCCGACAGGTTCACGGACATCAACAAGATAGCAAAGCTTAATGACGTAGTGGTAAACTCCACCTGCATAAACAGCGGGCTTTTGTACCTGGGCACCGATGAAGGGCTTACGGTGCTGGACAAGAATACATATTCACGGGTGGAGAACTCTCTCACACAACTGCTTTCCGGGGTGCGCATACGCTGCATCAAGAACGACTCAAAGGGGAATCTCTGGGTCTGCACCCACGGTGAAACAGGCCTTGTGTGCTACGAGCCGGACAGTGACACCTACACCATATACAACACCGCAAGCGGCCTTGATTCCACAAAGGTGAGGACGGTACTGGAGCTTTCTGACGGCAGTATGGCGGCGGCTACGGCAAACGGCCTCTACATCATCGACAAGGGGGAAGTAACCGCCCACTACGGACAGGAGAACGGCATCAGCACCACGGAGATACTCTGTGTGGCGCAGGCTGACAGCGGAGAACTGTACTTAGGCTCCGACGGTGACGGCATATACATCATCAGCGGCAGCAAGGTGCGCCGTCTGGGCTTTGACGACGGCCTTACCAGCGGTGTTATCATGCAGATAAAGAGGGATGAGAGCACAGGGGTGTTCTGGCTCATCACCTCCAATTCCATAGAGTACATGAAGGACGGCACCATAACCCAGGTGACAAACTTCCCCTACTCCAACAACCTTGATATGTACTTTGACGGCTTCGGCAACGCATGGGTGCTGTCCTCGAACGGCATTTACATCGTAAGGACGGAGGATCTGTACGGCACAGGGGAATTAGGCTACACCTTCTACAATACCAAGGGGGGGCTGCCCCACATCCCCACAGGCAATTCAAGGAGCTTCCTTGACGAGGACGGACATCTCTACATCGCAGGCACCACAGGCTGCTGCATGGTGGACATAGACGCAAGCCTTGACGACCTGGAGGAGATAAAGCTCATCGTCCCCACTGTGGAGGTGGATGACAAGACCGTGGCGGTGTCCCGGGACAAGGCGCTGTCCCTCCCCGCAGGGAGCAGGAAGCTGACCATAGATATGTATGCCGTATCCTTTGCCCTCAACAACCCCAGGGTGCGCTACTATCTTGAGGGCTTTGACCAGCGCCCTGTGACCACCACCAAGCAGGATCTGCACCCTGCTACCTATACCAACCTCTCCGGAGGGAGATACATATTCCATCTGGAGCTGCTGGATGAGCACACAGGGCAGGTGGCAAAGAGCACTGAGGTAGTGATAATAAAGGAAAGCTCCCTGTATGAGAGCCCTGTTTTCTGGGTGACTGTGGCGGCGGTGCTCATAATCGCCACAAGCATCGTCATGTGGCTCTCCTTCAGGCGCAAGACCAAGGCGCTCATGGCACAGCAGGAGGAGGACAGGCTCTTTATCACCCAGATCATGGAGACCTTTGCAAGCGCCGTTGATATGCGTGATACCATGAATCAGGGACATTCCTTCAGAGTTGCCTACTACACAAGGCTCCTGGCGCAGAAGCTCGCCTGGAAGAGGGGCTACACCGAGGAAAAGATACACGAATACTACAACATCGCCCTTCTCCACGACATAGGGAAGATAGCCATACCCGATGCGGTGCTCAACAAGCCCGGCCGCCTTGACGACGAGGAATTTGCCATAATGAAGAGCCACGCCGCAAAGGGTGAGGAATTTCTGCAGAACGTGACCGGGGTGGACGACCTGGCATTGGGTGCAGGCTGCCACCACGAGCGCATCGACGGAAAGGGCTATCCCAGAGGCTTAAAGGGTGATGAGATACCCGACGTTGCAAGGGTCATAGCCGTTGCGGATACCTTTGATGCCATGTACTCCACACGCCCCTACCGCAAGCAGATGCCCCTTGAGGACGTTATCGCAGAGCTGAAGCGCATATCCGGCACACAGCTTGAATCAGAGGTGGTGGATGCCATGATCGAGCTGTATGAGGAGGGGGAGCTTGACAAGGAGAAGGTGAATGCCGCCGTGTTCGGCAAGAAGAAGGCATCGGAGAACACAGGCGAGCAGCGCAGGACAAAGGCCAAGAAGCTGCAGGAGGACAACCTGAAGTTCATACAGAGCTTAGGCCTTGACTCAGGGGAGGAGGATAAGGACACATGACCATCGACCCTAAGAGGAGAGCCGTAAGGGGGCAGGCAAAGCACCCCCATTCCCTGCACGCACTGCTGCTGCTGGGCATAGTCCTGCTCATATGCACAGCCCTCACCTACCTTATCCCCGCAGGACAGTACGAGCGCATCACCGATGAGGTGACGGGCATAGAGCACATCGTCCCCGACAGCTTCACCTTCATAGAGCGTTCACCCACCACCTTCAAGGGCATATTCGACTCCCTTACCAGCGGGCTTTACCGTGGAGCGGACATCATATTCTACCTGATGATAGTGGGGGGGATGTTCGGCATAGTAAATGCCACAGGAGCGCTCAACATCGCCATAGCAAACCTGTTAAAGCTGCTGCGGGGAAAGGAATGGCTCCTTATCCCGGTGCTGATGATATTCTTCGGCTGCGGCTCCGCATTCTGCGCCAACTACGAGGAATATCTGGTATTCGTGCCCCTGATCCTTGCCTGCTGCATAACCGCCGGGTATGACTCCCTGACGGCTGTGGGGATAATATTCATATCCGCCACTGCCGGTTATGCCGGGGGCATGACCAATGCCTTCACCGTGGGACGTGCCCAGCAGATAGCGGGGCTGCCCCTGTACTCGGGGATGCGCTTCCGCATGGAGATATTCATCTGCATGATGCTCATCTCCATCGCCTACGTCATGTGGAGAGCCATAGCCATAAAGAAAAACCCCATGACCTCCATTTGCTACCTGGAGGATCGTGAATACAACGCCGACAAGCACCTGAACCTGAACCGCATCCCCAAGATGACGGGGCGGCACCTGATAACCATAGTGTGCTTCTGGGCGGGGATAATCTACGCCGCCTGCATGGTGGTCATAAAGCACTACTATGTGGACGAACTGGCGGGGGTGTTTCTGGGGACGGCCATCCTGTGCGGGATAGCAGCAGGCTTTTCCCCCAACAAGATATGTGATTCCTTTGTAAAGGGCTGCAAGGACATCATTCTGCCCTGCCTTATCATAGGCACGGTGAATGCCTCCATAGTCCTGCTGGACAATGCCAACGTCCTTGACACGGTGCTGTACGGCTGTGCCTATGCCATAGAGGCGCTGCCCATGTCACAGCGGGCGTATGAGATGTTCGTCCTCCACGACCTGTTCAACATCCTTGTGCCCTCGGGCTCCACACAGGCGGCTGTCACCATGCCCCTGATGATACCCCTTGCGGATGCCTGCGGTATCACACGGCAGACAGCGGTCATAGCCTATCAGCTGGGTGATGCCCTCACCAACGCCATCTCTCCCACCAGCGGAGAGGTGCTTGCGGCTCTTGCCATATGCAAGGTGCCCTTCTCCAAGTGGGTGCGCTATCTGCTGCCCCTGTTCATTGCCTGGTTCATTGTCAGCCTTGTATTTGTGGGCATAGCAGACCAGATGGCGCTTGCATAGCTGATAGCTGATAGTGAATAGCTGATAGTGACGGGGATCGGGCGGCTTTCTTTCAAGTAATAAGTAATAGGTAATAAGTAATAAGCAGGTGACATAAAGCCGAGGGCATCTTCCCTCTGACCCATGAAAATAAATGCGGCAAATCTAAAGTTGTACTTTAGATTTGCCGCATTTTTCTATGCATCATCGTTTACCACGCAAAAGCGATGCTTATGCAGGGAATTAGGTATGAGGATATCAAGCCGCCCAAGCTCTGTCAAAACGTTTCATTCTTCATTATACATTAATTCATTCTTGACTTTCAGCTCAAAGTGTGGTAATCTAAAGTATAACTTTAGATTTGTCACAACGAGGTGATACCATGTATTCCATCAAGCGGCATATCGCTCCCATAATCGAGCGCAGAGCAAAGAACAGCAGGGCTTTACTTCTTACAGGGTCAAGACAGGTGGGAAAATCCACTCTTTTCAGGCATTTGTTCGGAGACCTGAACCGGGTGACCTTTGATGACGATCTCCTGCTTGCACAGGCAGCAGATGATATAGGTCTGTTTCTTTTGAACAATCCTGCCCCCCTTGTGATAGACGAGGTGCAAAAGTGTCCTTCCATATTCAATAAACTGAAAATGATCCTTGATAATACGGAAGAGCACGGGAACTTCCTTCTGACAGGTTCCCAGAAGCTGCAGCTCATGGAGGGGATAAGCGAATCCCTTGCAGGAAGGATATCGGTGGTAGAGCTGGACGGTCTTTCACTTAGAGAGATATATGATGTGGACTTTAACCGCCATTTCGTTCCGTCGCCTGAGTATATAAGTGAAAGGGAAAAGGCTGTCAAGAAGTACGGCAGCGATATCTGGAGCATCATCCACAGGGGCAGCTATCCCGAACTGTACTCCAATCCCGGGCGGGAATGGATAGACTACTATCAGTCCTATGTGAAGACCTATCTGGAGCGTGATGTGAATCAGCTTGTAAAAGCCAAGAATCACCTTACCTTTGTAAAATTCATGACATCGGCGGCAGCAAGAACAGGGCAGATAGTAAACTACGCAAACATCGCCGATCAGGTGGGGGTTTCCCAGATAACTATCAAGGAATGGCTGTCTATCCTCGAAAAGAGCGGCATAATATACATTCTGAAACCATATACCTCAAGCGTGCTGAACCGGGCAATAAAAACGCCCAAGCTGTATTTTCGAGATACCGGACTATGCAGCTATCTCACACGCTGGCTCACACCGGATACGCTGAAAAACGGTGCCATGGCAGGGGCAATGTTCGAGACCTTTGTAATAAACGAGATACTGAAATCATTCACCAATGAAGGGCTTGACTATGATTTTGATGTCTTCTTCTACAACGGAAAGGATAAGAAAAGATCCAAAGCAGACGGCATCTCCGAAGAGATAAGCGGTGAGATAGATCTTATAATCCAGGAGGGAGAGATGCTTCACCCTGTTGAGATCAAAATGTCCACAATGCCCAAGGCTAATATGGCAGCAGAATTTGATGTGCTTGACGGGATCCACGATAAAAAGCGGGGTATGGGTGCAATAATCTGCCTTGCGGACAGAAAGCTGTATCTGCGTGAAAACCTTGTAGCACTGCCCTTGGAATACATCTGAAAACAAGAGGCAAAGAAAGGTTTACGGAGAATCAAAGGCTCTTTTCCAAGTAATAAGTAGGTGACATAAAGCCGAAGGCATCTTCCCTCTGACCCATGACAATAATGCGGCAAATCTAAAGTTGTACTTTAGATTTGCCGCATTTTTCTTTTTGCATCATCGTTTACCACGCAAAAGCGCTGCTTTTGCAGGGAATGAGGATAACAAGCCATCCGATCGCTGTCTAACTGTACGCTTTCATCACAAAGCAACCCAAGAGAAGCATGGAAAGACAAGCCCTCATCTCCGTCACCCATAGCTTCACTATTCACTATCAACTAATAGCTTCTTGTATTCCACCATTTTGTCGTATCGGCTGATGTATTCGTAGGGGTATTTGTAGTTGAAATACCGGGTGATCTTCCCGGTTTCCGGGTCGGTGAGCTTTGTGGAGCCCCCAGCACCGCAGGCGATTATGTCCTGGCACTCCTCCATGATGTAGATGTTGTAAAGACTTTCCCTACCCGGCTTGCAGAAGCCTGTGTTCTCAAGGTTGCCGATGGTGTTCTTCTGGCGGTACAGGTAGTAGGGGGAATAGCCCGCTTTAAGCAGCCTGCTCCCTGCCCCGTCCACCATGCGTGACACATCCCCGTCACGGGCGAAATCCTCCCTTGATGCCCCCGCAAACAGGGAGGCGGAGCGCTTTACCGTCAGGGTGTGTACCGTGATGTTCTCCGGGGAGAGGGCAATCAGCCCCTCTATGGTGGCGCAGAAGCTGTCGTAGTCATCCCCCGGCAGCCCCGCTATGGTGTCGGTGTTTATGTTGTCAAAGCCCATGGAGCGTGCCAGGGCGAATGCCTCCATGAACTCCCCTGCCGTGTGGGCACGGCCTATGTTTTTAAGCACCTCATCGTTAAGGCTCTGGGGATTTATGGAAATGCGGGTGGCACCGTGGTTCTTTATTACTGACAGCTTATCCCTGTCTATGGTGTCAGCCCGCCCCGCCTCCACGGAGTATTCCCTCATGGAGGAAAGGTCAAAGTGCCTTTCTATGGCGCTCATCACCGCATCAAGCTGATGGGCTGATATGGCTGTGGGAGTACCGCCCCCTATGTACACCGTGTCAAGGACTCTGCCGCTGTTTCGCATTATGCTGCCCGTGTCGGCTATCTCCCTGCACAGCATCTCCACATAGCGGGGGATAAGCTCCCTCGCCCCCTTCGAGCTTATGGTGTGGGACACGAAGGAGCAGTAGGAGCACCGTGTGGTGCAGAAGGGTATGCCCACATACAGGGAATAGCTCTTCGGGGACAGGGTGTCAAGGGCATTTTTCTGTGTAAGGGCGGTGCGGTAGGAAAGCAGCGCCTTGTTCTCCCGGAGGAAATACTTCTCCCCCAGATGACCTGCTATCTCCTCATAGGACAGGCCTTTGGCAAGCAGGGCGTTTATCTTCTTCACAGGGCGTATCCCCGTAAGGCAGCCCCAGTCCGGCACTATCCCCGTTATCCCGGAGAGGGCGGAAAACAGCATACGGCACAGCTCCAGCTCATTGTCGCCGCCTTTTAAGGGCGATGCTTTCCTGACCCTTGTGCCATTCAGGCACACCTCAACAGAAAGCTCCTCCCCAAGGGCTATCACTGCGCAGTCCGTATCATACAGAGGTGCTTCGTCAAAGGCAAATTCAAACCTCTCCAGAGGGAAGAACAGCTTCAGCACCGCCTCAGTCTCATATTTAAAGGAGTTGCCCATATAGAGTATTTTCATAAACGCCCCCAAAAGCCCCTTCTTACAGGCTTTCTGTTTCCCCTCCGCTATTGTGCAAAAGAGGTCAGAAGTTAGAGGTTAGAGGGCAAAGCATACAAGAAAAGAGCTTTCAAGCTGCCCGCTCTCCGTCACTTATCTAACCTCTAACCTCTAAAATCTAACCTCTAATAGCGAAGCGTGCTCCTTTGCGGGGAACACGCTTTACCTTACCATATACCGTGCTGTGATCATACAGAACGTGTAACCTTGCCTGAACGCAGGCATCTTGAACAAACATGGATATGCTTGGGAGTACCGTCAACGATCGCCTTAACACGCTTTACGTTGGGCTTCCATGCTCTGTTTGAACGATGATGTGAATGGGACACCTTGATACCGAAGGTAACGCCCTTACCGCATATATCGCACTTAGCCACCGTGCTGCACCTCCTTACAAAAGCACACAAGTAATGTGCTGTCATACTCATAAATAGAACATATCTATGTTATCACAAACGGCAGGAAAAATCAAGTGCTTTTTTGAAATTTATGAAAATTTACAAATATGCACCCTTACAGCCCCGCCTTTTTGCGAAATTGCTTTATTCCCGGAGGGGGGATCAGACATCCAGGCACTCGTCAAGGGTGTCGCAGATCTTCTTCTTGTCCATCTTCTGACCGATGAATACCAGCTTTATCTCCCTGTCGCCGTACTTTTCGTCCCACTGAGCCGCAATGTCGGGATACTCGGCAAGGAGCTTCTTCCTCTCCCTCTCAGGGGCAGCGGCAAACCACTTGCCGGAGTTGGTGGCGGTTATCTGCACCCCGGACTGCTCGAATACATAGGCATCATCCCAGGAGTCGGAGAACCACAGCATACCCTTGCAGCGGATGACGGACTTGGGCCAGCCGTTCACCCATTCCTGCAGCTTCTCCTTGTTGAAGGGGGCTCTGCGATGGTATACAAAGGTACCTATGCCGTATTCCTCAGCCTCACCCTCATCATGGTGGTGGTGATGATGATGACCGTGGTGGTGCTCGTGCTCGTCGTCATCGTCGTCATCATCGTCGTGGTCATGGTGATGATGCTCGTGCTCATCGTCATCATCGTCGTCATGGTCGTGGTGATGATGCTCGTGTTCGTCGTCATCGTCGTCGTCATCATCATCGTGATGCTCGTAGCCCTCATCAACCGCAATGCCTGTCTGAGCCTCATATGCCTCAGCCCAGCCTGCGGAGGTGACAGCCTTTTCAAAGTCATAGCACTTAGTATCAAGTATATCGGCTACATCCACCTTGCCGTAGCTTACCTCGATTATCCTTGCGTGGGGCTGGAGAGCCTTTATCATAGCCTTTACACGGCCAAGCTGCTCCGGTGTCACCTTGTCCACCTTGTTGAGGATGATGGTGGTGCAGAACTCGATCTGCTGAATGAGCAGGTTCTCGATGTCTTCCTCGTCGATGCCCTCCTTAAGAAGGTCGTCGCCGCAGCCGAACTCGGTAGCCATTCTCAGGGCATCCACCACGGTAACGATGTTGTCCAGGCGGCATATGGGGGGGAAGCGCCTGTCCCCGGACTTGCCCTCGAGAACGGATATGGTCTGGGCAATGGGCATGGGCTCGCATATGCCTGATGCCTCAATGAGCAGATAGTCAAACTTCCCTGTGGAGATTAGATCCTGTATCTGCTGCATAAGGTCAGTCTTCAGGGTGCAGCAGATGCAGCCGTTTGAAAGGGGCACAAGGTTCTCGTCCTTCTGGGTGACCGTGCCCCCCTTCTGGATAAGGTCAGCGTCGATATTGACCTCCCCTATGTCGTTTACGATAACAGCGCACTTGTAGCCCTGCTGATTGGAAAGAACATGGTTGATAAGTGTGGTCTTGCCCGCACCCAGATACCCCGTAAGCAGGGTAATGGGCACCAGCTTGTTTGCAGCTTTCATTTTAACTCCTCCTGTAAAGCCCTGCGGCTCAGTTTATCTTGACGCTCTCCACAAAGGCATCGAATATGGGATCCATCTTGTCCTTGTTTTCCGCCTTTGTCTCGCAGATGAAATAGTATACATCCTCATCGGAGAAGAAGTAATACACCCTGTCGCAGTATTCCCCCACAAGGGTCTTTTCCCCCTCGGGAGCGCTGCCGTCGGCATTGGTGACCACATTCCCCTCTGCATCGGTCTCGTGAACGAAATAGTAGCTCTTTACGGTGTAGTCGTAGCGGATGGCATCAAAACCTGCAACAGTGGTGTTCACAGGCTCTGAGAACTCCGTGTCCGCCTGATAGTACATATTCTGCACCTTGATGGTGGCACAGCCGTTGTCCGCAACAGTTGCCAGATCCTGGAACTGATCCTTGTAGTTCTGCGCCCTTATGATGATGGAGCTGTCCGGAGAGGCGTATATCTTGCCGTCCTTGTCGTCCTGGGCGGCTTCAAAGCCCTCGGGGATACTTGCAGAGAACTTGTATATGGCAAGATCCTCCTCGTTCTCCACCTCACGGAAGGAGCCCACCTCCGGAGCGGAAAGAGCCTCCTCCGCACGGGGGTCAAGGGTGACATCAGTCCCGGCAGTGGTCTCAGCCGCAGGGACGGCGGTAGTCTCAGCGGCGGGTGCGGCAGTTGTGGTGCCGGTCTGTGTATTGCCGCCGGCGCAGGCGGTAAGCGCCGCACAGGCAAATAATGCGGCAAGTATCTTCCTTTTGTTCATTGTTATCTCCCTGTTACGGGGTATGCCCCCGGTCTTTCTGTTTTCTGCCGTGGGAACAGCCTGTAAACGGCTCTCCTTCACGGTCAACAAATACAAATATACACCATATTGACGGATTTGTCAATATCGGAGGTGATTTTTCAGCGTTTTAACAAATCTGTTTCACAGCCTGTTCACACAGCCCTTTCATACAGCCCCTCCGCCCTCTACGGACAGACAGAAAACATTACAATATTCTGTACAGTTTTTGATACATTATTCTTGACAATTTTTGGGAAATGTGGTAAAGTTAATTCAAGCTGTTAAAGATTTGTGATGATTATGGATATAAAAAACAACGTTAAAAAGCTCTTCGGGGATTCTGTGCTCAGCATCATCGGCATCGTGTTCATGAATGCCATGGCTCAGTTTGCCATATATCCCTTCTGGGAGAGGACTTTCGGCACGGAGAGGTACGGCACCATCGTATACCTGCTCTCCATGATGAATATTGCCGCCCTTACCTTCGGACCTGCCGCAAACTGCACACTGATTACAATGCCATATACTGCACAGACGCAGATAAAGGAACTCATGCATAAGGGGTTATTGTCAAAAGGCTTTAACATCTCCAAAGAGGGTAATTTATTTGATGATGATTCCCTAAATAACCGCAAAGAAACCGTCCAATATTACTACATCTTTGAAAGATAAGGAAGCCGCTCCTGCCCGCACTGACAGGAGTGGCTCTTTCTTCTGCCACCCCATACAAAAATAAAAGTTACAACCCTTGTAAATTTTTCATTATTTTTTGAAAAAAGGCTTGCAAATTTGCTGAAAATGGTATATTATATTAGTTATAAGGGAGAGGTTTTGCTTTCCCGGCAAGAAAACATTCAGGAGGTAATATCCAATGTCAGTAAAAGTTGCAATCAAT
>DGXE01000064.1:19614-20707 GCA_002395525.1 Ruminococcus sp. UBA4240 | reverse complement strand
AAAAATGACCAGCTATGCACCGCTTCTTAATAACCCGAGATTCACAGAGTGGCAGCCTGACCTTATAACATTTAACAATCATCAGTGCTATGGTATTCCCAGCTACTATATGCTGAAAATGTTTGCAGAAAACAGGGGCAACTATGTTTGCGGCTGTGATGTGGGAACCGGATACTTTTCCCGTCACGATAAGGGCAGCACTTGCCTGCTTACAGACGGAGATAAAAAAGCTATCGACAGCACCGAAACAAACACGGGTGTTGTTTACAGTTATGATTTTGATAAGCCTGTCAGTGAGCTGCATCTCACGTTTTTTGACAACGGACTTACAAACGAAGATCAGAACCGCTATGAACTGACAGTTGCAGACGGCAGATGTACTGTGACACATTATAACGGCTGGTCAAAAATGATAGTGTCCGAAAGCGAATACACGGGCGAGCTTGAAGTCAAGAGTTTTACTTTTTCTATTGACGGAAACAGCTATGAACTCTGCATAAACGGCGATCTCCTGCACAGCGGGATTATAAAACAAGTGCCTGACATCACAGCGGTCTGCACAGTAGATACAGCTAAAAATGAACTGATAATAAAGCTGGTAAATCTGACTGAGAGTGATATTGAGGTTTCACTTGAAAGCGACAGAGCATTGAGCAGGGAGTTCTGTGTTCAGACTCTCACCGCAAACAGCAAGGACGATGGCAACAGCTTTGATGAACCCGAAAAGGTCATACCAAGGCGCAGATGTATTTTGGTCGACGATAGTATTGTGCGCGTGTCTGCAAGTTCGGTCAATGTATTCAGGGCAGGTATAGGTTAAGGAGAACTTGATTTGTGATCAGTATCATAATGAGAAATGGCTATCAAGAAAAAAAGGCAAAACTTACGGCAAATACTCAAAATCTTACGGCAGATTTTTTCAGGAACGTTTGCAGATATGTTTGAAGTGCAGAGAGGATCCAGAAAAAAAGTAAGAATGATAGAAACTAAAAAAGCTCCATAAATGGAGCAAGGTAAGTGGAGACGGAAAAATTAAAAGTCGTCAATATTTTTGTTATAGTCACACACGCAAGGCTCAGAAATGACGTTAAAT
>DGXE01000064.1:0-19546 GCA_002395525.1 Ruminococcus sp. UBA4240 | reverse complement strand
TTTCTGAGTTCTTTTTTATCCCGTTTCGGCTTCTGTCCTTTACTTGTCCTTTAGGATTTCGAGAGCTTTCCGTTATCGCCGTTGCGCCCACGGTTCAAGGGAATACGGGCGCATATAGGTCCTGTGAAGGCTGAGTGCGTTGCAGGCAACGGAGAGGATGCCGCAGAAGAAGCCGAACGTATTTTCGAGGGAATGGGAATATGAAATATACACATTTGGAGATATCCTCATTTCGCATTCCACGACCGCGAAGCTCTACAGCATATAGTCTCTTGTCCTCTCTCTTATCATGCACACTTTTTATGTATTCTGCTATTTTTTCTGCATCTTCTATTGTTATGTGGTATATTATTCTCATTGTTTTCACCCTTTTTTATACCACTTTTCTTTCCGCTTGTCTACTGTTTAGCTGAAATTTAGTATTAGTATACCACATTTATTCAGAATAGTTTATAGACTGCTTGTTAAATAGTTTTTGTTTCTACTGCATAATATATTCAACAAAAGAATCATATATCTTTTTAGGTTCAGAATTGGGCGAAGTCTGGAAAATCTCTCCCGAAGTCGATTGCCATATTACAATTCCATCAATGTTCAACTGCTCTATAACGTACCAGTCAGCAGGAACATCGGGAGTAATGCTCCTTTCACTCAGCGTTACATCAACAACGTTGAGACGCTTTGCCTTGCATATTTCTGTTATCTCATGACCGTCATAAGTCGCAAATCCGAATTTTAACAAATACCGTTTGTATTCAGCGGAGAATGACAGTTTGAGTTTTTCTTCTGCTTTGGTAATGTCATCTGCTGATCCTGCAATATAGGATTTAAACAAGGGTTGCTTTTTCAATGCCGCCAGTATATCCATACTATATCTCCTTTACGCACTATGTAACGTCGCCATATTTTTCCAAAAATCCATACGTTGAGCATCCCAGGTATTACCAGGAGCATGAGCTTCGCTCGCTTTTCCAAATACGTGCCATATTTTATTGTTGCCATTTTGCATATGCTCCGCTTTGGTAAGAATAGCAAGAGTAGAATCAGCCTTTTGACCTATGTGATGTAGCTCATACGGCAAACCAGAAATCGGATCAATTGCCGCTTTTCCTTGCTGCATTAGCTCTAAATTAGTCATTCCTGTAGCTTCGTCAACAAAGTTTAGGTCTATGTTTCTGATCAAAGCTGTTTTGCCGTTAACCATTTCAGCTGTCAGCCCTGCCTCTTTGCACATTTCAAATTGCTCCATGTTACTAAATTGTTTAATAACATCAATGGGGTATTTGGATTCTTTCTGAATTGTCGCAGCTTGGTTCATTGTCAAACCATTCAGTGTTGCACCTTTTAGTGCGATAGCTTCACTGGCTCCACCTGTTATTGCACCCGTACAAGCTCCCCACATATAGCCCTCGCTGCCTTTGAGAGCCGCCGCCTTGAGAGCCTTATCAAAATCGTGGGTTTGGATCCCCTCTACTACTCCGGCAGAGACTCCGCTGATCACACCTGATGATAGCGCAAATACAGTTGCAGATTTTGCGGAAGCCGCAAATATCATGCTTACCGCAGGCGCTCCAACACCGCCAGTAACAACAGAGACTGTCACACAGAGCAATATAACACCGGTTCCGATAGCCACATTACGAATCACATTATCATAGGTGCCATCATACTCCTCGAACGGAACAACATCGGTCTGTCCATTCTCACCGAGGGTGAATATGTACTTCTCGCCTTGAAATGCTTCATCAAGCTCAGAAAGCTTATATCCGAAGTAAATATTCTCCTGCGAATTATAAGCTAACTCATCGAGATACTCTTTCGATATGTAGACAGCTTCGACATTTTCAACAAAGTATTTATCGCTGTCGAGCTGATCGACCAGATCTGAATAAACGGTATCTTCAACATATCGCATAAGGTTAGGATCGTTTAGAGAGGTGAAGCCGAGAGAATTTACATATTCTTCAGAAGTTGTATCCACAGATAACAGCGGCACAGCATTCACAGCAGGGTGCGCCGAGGGCGTATCCGCATCTTCATTTTGCACTGTGGTTTCTGTAGCTATTGACACTGTTGTTTCCACTTCGGAAATAACAGTCTGTTCTGTGGTCGATATCGTAGTCTCAGATGATGTATCGACTACATCTTGCAAGGAACACCCCGTCAGGAGCATAGCACAGGAAAGCAGTATAGCAAGTGCTTTTTTCATAGCGTTCCTCCAATCATTCCTTATTTTTTCTTTTTACTAAGTGCTGCCACAACTATTCCGCCAAGAGCTACAACTCCTACTCCACCACCTACAATGGGTAATACCGACTTGTTTTTACCTTCATCCTCTTGAACGGAAGCAGTGGTACTATTTGTAGTTTCAGATTCAACAGGTTCGCTCGTTGTTGCTGTTGTAGTAGAGCTTGTGGATGTGACCTCAGCCTTGGTGGTAACTGTTTCAACGCTTTCTGTTTCTGTTGGAATAGTCGTTGTTTCGACAACAGGTTCAATAATATCACCATTATCGGTGATCGTATATCCGTCATCGACCATATTATTGAGCTGCGCTATTGTATACTGCTCCGATGTGTTGAGGTGTTTTGTGTATGCAGTTAGTATGTTATTTCTGCCTACATATATAGTCTTTACAGCAGGCTCCAGCTTATCATCGTAGCGATTATAAGCCTTGATCGTGTAGATGCCTTCATCCGTAAATATTTCCCCGTCAGAAGCAGCACTATTGAATCTTGTGTCCTCTACAAGTCCGCTTTGAGTATTATTCAGTATCTCTTTTTTAACTTGAAGTTTAGGATAACTTGACCTTGCCGTATCTATGCGGAATCCGTTTTCAGTAACATCACCATTACTAAGCTCTGCTCCTGATTTGGAATCAAAGATATACACCATACAATTTGCGTTTCTTATCTTAAACTTGAAGGATGTCTGATAGTATGTTGTGTTGTCTAATTTATTGATCTTTTTATTATCAGTGATCGCATAGTTGAGATGTACTTCGTAGTCACCTTCCTCAAAAAGCTGAATAGAAGTATCAGCCCCTGGTGAAGCAAGAGCAGCAAGATAATCCGAGTAGTTCACCTCAGTATTGTTGTTTTCGGAATCGGTATGTCTGATGATCAGCTCACCGTGCTTCATATTATGTTTAGGTACCTTGAAGCCCTCATCGGAACCGTCCTTGTCGTTTTCAATGATAAGATCACTGTTGCCATTCAAGCTGTTTATATCCTGATCAAGATGGAATGTGAGCTTTACCTTATTGCCGACTTTTTTCAGATATACATCATCGGCATCGCCTTTGTCCGTATAACCGCTCAGGCAGAAATATCCCAGATCCCAGCCGTAATGGGGATCCTTGTTGTCTATTGTTTCAGAGCCGGCATAGTTGTTCTTTTTTGTTTTTACAGTATATGCGGAGTTTTTAGCACCGGCATGGAATTTGAATTTTTCCCCTGTCGGGGCGGTATCTGTATCTTTATAGCTGGCGTAGAATTGGTAGACTTCGGCGCATTTTTTGTATTTATGATCTGAGGTGTCAATGAACAAGAACCTTGTATTATCAAGCTGTTTTTCAGTCTCATATGCTACAATAATGCGATAATAACATCCATTTGCAAGCTGAATGCTATTGATTCCATTATCCTGATCGAAGGTAACATCGGAGGAAATGTCAGTAAAGATCGTACCTGTTGACCATTTATCCCCGTCAAGAGAGGTCTGAAGAATAATAGCGCCGTTCTTGATCTTATCATCAAGTGATATACCGTTTACCTCTTTTTTAGAGTCTTCAATGAGATGCCAGTCCATAGCGTCGGCATCTTTCAGCTTACTGCTATACTTGTACGAAACAGAGAACACAGTATCATTTGCAATCTCATATGCGGTAAAACCATTTTTAGTGTAATCCCTTGAAATATCCCCATCAATGGAGAAAGAACCAAGTGTGGAGGCTTTATCAGTTGTGGAGGTTGCCGATGAGGAATCTATCTCATACTCACTCTTTTTGTCAAACTCATATACTTGCCCGTATATATCAACAGTCTGTTCTTTTGCTTCCGCAACAAAAGTCGGTACAGGTGAAGCTGCTGCGAAAATCACAGCAATGCTCAATGTGCAGGCTGCTTTTTTAATAAGTTTTCTCATTTTCGTCTCCTATCAGTAGAATTTGCCAAATCGTAACACATTCAAGTGTATCATTTAATTATACTACCCATTCCACTATTTGTCAATAGAATATGAAATTAGCAAATGAAGCAATGAAAAATATAGAAATAATCACCAAAATCATGATTCCGATATACATATCATTCAGGTAGGATCATAGAATAAGAGCTGAACAAGCTGCCTCACACCTTGCCCCTATCCTTATACGCTTCATTGAGACGTTCTATCTCTGCTGTCAGCCGGCGGCGCTTTTCGGCGATCCTTTTGCCGCCGCTGTCCATAGCGGTATAGATGTCAAGCAAAATGTTCAGCAGCTCCGCCTGCTTGTCGATATAGGGCATCATATGGGGATGCTTTCTGCACATCTTCAAGGCCTCCTCTATCTTTGCCGCTGCTGCGGGGAAGTCTCTGTGATAGTACAGGCAGTTTGCCGTGGGGATATGGATGATGTCAATGATCTCCAATTCCGTGGGGAACACCCTTTCTGCGATTTTCTCCGCCTGCGCCGTCAATGCCCGGGTCTTCTTTATATCAGGCGCAGCAAGGGTATAGTACCAGGCTGCCACCATGCAGTAATAGCAGTGATTTTCAGAGCCCTCCTCGATGAGGCCGTACACCCTGTCCAGAAGCCCGGCGGCTTCGTCATAATAGTCAGGGCAGCTCCGTATTATTATGCTTGCCAGTGAGATGCAGTATTTTATGAGATAGGCTGTGCTGCGGGGATCGGAGGACTTGTCCATTTCCGTGACCGCACGCCCTGCTGCTTCCAGCTCATTACGAAGCAGCCCTGCTTCTTCCTCATTTTCGGGGCAGTAGGCACCGCCAAGCAGAACATCCCAGTACCAGCCAACCATATCATAGTACAGTCCTGTGATGATGTGCCGTGGGTGCTGTTCCCTGAAAATATCGGCTTCACGAAGTATTTCCCTGATGTGTGCATGGTCTGACATTCCCGCATAGATATCGATCATCTTATGGTGGCAGTCCATGACGGTAACATCGTCCGCAGACCAGAGCCAGTTGCGCACCGTTTCAGCAATTACAGGGTGCAGACGTATCCTTTTATCGGCATACAGCCAGCCCTCGGCCGACAGCGCCGCAATGTTTTTCGCTTTGATATCCGGGAAAAATCTGTATAAAAGGCTGGGTTCAAGCCCCCGAACGCTCAGCAGGGAAAGTATTTTCAGCGTGAGCCTTGCCTCCTCGTCCACACCCCCTGCATCGAACAGGGCTGAAATAATTGCGGACAGGGTGCCGTATACCTCCTCCCCGTCCTTGATATTCCCCACTTTTTCAAGGGAAAAGCGTGAAAAGCCGTTTTCACGGATAAGGTCAAGGGCTGTGCGGATATCCAGCCTGCCAGCGGCTATCTGTCGGGCGATAAGCTCCAGAACAAGGGTGTGCCCCTGCACAAGGGCTATCATCTCCTCGAAGCACAGCCGTTCCTCCCTTGTGAGCTGCCGCTCAAGGTTCAGTGTGATAAGTCTGAAAAGCTCAGATGTTTCGGCAATGGCATTTACCTCCAGCACGGCAAAGCTGTTTTTCGGAGGCTTTCTTCTTGTGACGATGATGGTATCATATCCGCAGTCGATGATGCGGCTCAGATCCTTGGTCAGCCTGTCGGTGTAGTTGTCAAGGACGAACAGCACCCGCCGCCCGCCGCAGATGCGCCTGAAAGCCGTGAACTTACGGACGAAATAATCGTCAAGGGGTTCACCGTCCTGCTGTGATACCGTGCTTATCTGAAGCTGCATATCATCGCAGAAGGTGTGCTGAAAATCGCCGTCATATTCGAGGTATGCGATGACATCATACTCCGTCCGGTTTCTTGCAATGTAGTTTTTGACGAGGGTAGTCTTGCCGATTCCGCCCACACCGGTGATATAGAGGACGTGATTTCTTTGCAGGCTCTCTGCTATCTGCCGAATTTCCCTGTCTCTGCCCACAAAATCGGGGGAAACGGACGGCAAGATTGGGATAATGTAGTCCTTCTGGTTCAGCACCTCCACCAGCTCCCCAAGGAGACTTGCTACCTCATCAACGGTCGTGAAGCGGTTTGTAGCGGAGGAACGTATCGTATTCCTGAATAGTCTGGTGAAAAGTGCTTGAATATCGTGGCGCTCCGTGTATTTGTGATATTCGCCCCTGCACTCCTCAAAGGGGAATTTTGAAAAGCCCCTGTGCTCCGTTTCCGTGGAGTGTCTGCCGAAAAGCAGGTAAAAGACTATCTCACCCACAGTGTATATGTCGGCAGATGCGGTTATCCTTGCGGCTGCATATGGATTGAGCTGCTCGGGTGCAGCCCATTCTCTTGTGTAGGAAAACAGGGTGCCGCTGTTCACATCACGGACACTGTCAAAGTCAATGAACTCCACAAGCTGTGTCACCGTGTCGTCCGGGGCGTTTTGCAGGATAAAGATGTTCTCAGGCTTCAGGTCAAGGCAGAGATACCCTGAACTGTGATAATAGCCCACAGTCCTGGCTATGGTCTCACAAACCTCCATATACCGGGGCAGGCTCAGCTCCATCTTGTCAAGGGTCGTGCCGCTGTAGCAGGAAACTTCAATGTATGCTGTGCCGCCGGCTTCAAAAATGCGGCTCACAGGGGGAGTCTGGTTGCTTAGTGCAGACCTGCTGCGGATATGGTTCTGCATTTTGCCCGCAGCTATGAAACGAGCCTTGCCGGCTTCAAAATCATCGCTGCTATGGGGTGCATATTCCTTCAGTATGCATTTGGTCACAAGGTCACCGTGGCAGCATTCGGCAAGATATGCAACAGTGTTAGCACCTCTGCCAAGCTGTTCGGTTATGGTGTACTGCCTGCCATCCGCAGACAAAGTGCAGCCCTTTTTAAGCATGGTCTCGCCCCCTTTCACCTGTATTATACACGCTCTGAAAAAGCAGATATAAAAATCAATTCCGTTCGTTCAGGGCATGGAGTGTCTGGATGGGATCATAGGAGTTGGCACAGTAAAGGAGCAGGCAGTCAAAGGGGTGGAGCACATAGAGCTGGGCAAAGCCGCAGGAGATGAGGGTGCTGTTCAGCTCATCGTAGAAGTCCAGAAGGCGGTTATTGATCTCACGATTGTCGGGCTCGTAGCCCCGTGCCCTGTCCTCCACCTCGGCGGCATGATAGTAGTTATAGAATTTAAGCAGCATCAGTGACTTGCGGAGCACCTCATAGGAAATGCTGTCTCCATTAATGATCCTGCCCAAAGTAACATCGTTGGGGAGGGACTCGGTAAAGCGCTTTGGCAGCTTGATAACAGGCTCCCCCTTGTCACGGGCCTGGTAGCGGTAGCCGAAGAGGGCATCTATGGTCATGCTGTTGAGCCTGTCCGGGGAGGTGATGGCAGCTGCGGTGTCATCAAGCAGCCCTGCCTTTAAGATGTCTATCTCCTCATTGATGACAGAGCGGGCAAGCTGAAACTGCTGCTCGTTGTCATAGCAGTGCTCCGACAGATAGCGGAGGAACCTTTCATCATCATCCGTATCAAATATGGCATTGGCGATCTGTGAAGTCGAAGTATGGGCATTTTCCTGTGATACAAAGCCCTTTGAGCTTTCAAGCAGCTTTGTCACTGTACAGTAGGGTCTGCGGTGGTACAGGCAGTACAGGAACACCGCATCCACCCTTGCCTTGATGATGAAGGGCAGTGAGAGGTAGTGCTTCTGGAAGAAGACAGCCGTCTGCTGATAGTCCATTTCAAGGGCATAGCACAGGTCATAGTTGTTCTGTCTGTTGGTGATGCCGGGTGTCCTGCCCTTGCACCACTCCTGCACCGTCCGTGGGCAGGGCTTGCCCAGCACGGATCTGTAGCGCTGCTTGACCTCGGATAACATTATATCCGTATCCTGTGGGCTGCATTCCGTCCCAAGCTGTGTGAGCCTTGCGGCAAGCCCCTCCAGGAAAACAGGGCGTTCATCCAGCTCCATCGCCCTGCTCACACCCTCTGCCATATCCTCGGCAGCATCTGCGTTCACAGGCTCGCCAAAGCAGGTCTCGCTGTATATGTATTCCGTGTATTCGTCACGGGTAAGCTCCTGTTCGGTTTCTCTGCTCATTGTCTTTACCTCTCTCTGAATGCTCTCAAATGGGATGGGAGCCGTCTGTATCGGATGTCCCTATTATAGCATTTACGGCGCATAGTGTCAAGGACCGGTACAGCTCAGAGAATAGTACAATATTTTGGAAAAAAATATTGCAAAAGCTGTGTTACGGTGGTATAATCATATCATACTACCGAGGAAAGATGATAATGGATAAACAACAGGTATTAAAGGAATATTTCGGATATGACAGCTTCAAGCCGGGGCAGGAGGCGCTTATTGACAGCCTGCTGTCCGGCCGTGACACCCTTGGGGTGATGCCCACAGGGGCAGGGAAATCCGTGTGCTTTCAGGTGCCCGCCCTTATGTTTCAGGGTGTGACACTGGTCATTTCCCCCCTTATCTCACTGATGCAGGATCAGGTGACGGCTCTTGTGTCCCTGGGGATACGTGCCGCCTATATCAATTCAGCCCTTAATCAGCAGCAGGTGTACGCAGTTATCAGGAATGCGGCGCAGGGTATGTACCGCATCATATATGTGGCTCCCGAACGGCTTGACACCGCCCTTTTTCTGGAACTGTGCTCGAAGATCAGGGTGTCCGCCCTCATAGTGGATGAGGCTCACTGCATATCCCACTGGGGACATGATTTCAGGCCCTCCTATCTTGCCATACCCGATTTTATAAGAAAGCTGCCGTCACGGCCTGTTGTGGGGGCATTTACCGCAACTGCCACAAAGGCTGTGCGCAATGACATCGTGCGGCTGCTTGAAATGAACTATCCCTTTGAGCTGGTGACGGGCTTTGACAGGAAAAACCTGTACTTTGAGGTTAGAAAGCCGGAGGATCGCCTTGCCGACCTTACGGGGCTGGTACACCGCTACTGCGATGCGGGGCGCAGCGGTATCGTATATGCAGCCACCCGCAAGGAGGTGGAGGACATAACCGCTCACCTGAAAAAGGAGGGCTTTGCGGCGGCACGGTACCACGCAGGCCTTACCGATGAGGAAAGGCGGATAAATCAGGAGGACTTCATCTACGACCGCATACAGGTGATAGTTGCTACAAATGCCTTCGGCATGGGGATAGACAAGTCAAATGTGTCCTTTGTCATACACCACAATATGCCCAGGGATATGGAATCCTACTATCAGGAGGCAGGAAGAGCAGGCAGAGACGGCTCTCCCTCGGACTGCATACTCCTCTTTGCCCCCCGTGACATACATCTCCAGCGCTACCTTATCCAGCAGAGCTACGAGCAGTCCGAGCTGCCCGACAATGAAGCTGCGGCTGTAAGGAAGCGGGAGGAGAAAAAGCTGTCGGACATGATAAATTACTGCACCAGGGATGCCTGCCTGCGTGGCATGATGCTCTCATATTTCGGGGAGAGGTATTACGGCAGCTGCAAAAACTGCTCCTTCTGCCGCCAAGGCATGGTGCTGACAGACGTTACCGTAGATGTGCAGAAGATAATGTCCTGCATACACCGTGTGGGAAAAGGCGCTGACAGGGCTGCCATCACAGCGGTACTGCAGGGTTCACAGGATGAGCGGATACAGGAGCTGGGGCTTGATGCCCTTTCCACCTTCGGCATAATGCAGGACAGGGATAAGAAGTACATTGATGCCTGCATCGAGCATATCATGGCATCCGGAATGGCGGCAGCGGACAGTGAGGGTGTGCTGCACCTGACCCGCAGGGCGCTGCCTGTGCTGAAGGGTGAAGAAAGGGTCAGCGCCCGTGTGCCCGACATCAAGGGAGCAGGGTCAAATGATGAGGACATCGACACGGGACTTATGGAAAAGCTCCGTGAGGTGCGCCGCACACAGGCAAGGGTACACGGTATGCCCGATTATGTCATCCTCTCCGACAGTGCTCTGGTGCAGCTCTGCAAAGCCGCACCCACCACCGAAAAACAGTTCATGAGGGTGGAGGGTATGACCCGCATAAAGTACGAGCGCTACGGCATTGCCTTCATCAAGGCAGTAAAGGACTACAAAAAGGCAGATAAACCTTCGGCTGCAAAGGAGAAAAAGATCCCCGCCTCAAAGGATCCCCAGGTGCGGGCAAGGGCTTTTGAGATAATGAAGGAGCTGTCTCTGTCCGATTTTGAGGGCTTTGATGAGAAGCTGTCCCTGTCAAAGCTGATACAGAAGCTCACCCATGACAGGGATCTGCCAAAGGGCGGCACACTTGTCATCCGCCGTGAGGTGTCTGGAAGACTTGTGGCACACGGTGCACTTGCACGGGTGGAGAATGAGGGGCATACTGTCACGGTGCCCGGGGAAAAGGCGGCAGAATACGGCATCTCCCTCATCCGTACAGCGGGGGAGGACGGAAGCGAGTTTGAAATGACAGCCTATGACAGCACAGCCCAGGAATGGATAGTTCACCGGATCATGGGCGAGATACAGGAAATATGAGTGCTGCGGCATTTGACAAAGGAGGCGGTTTAGGCATGGACTTTGGAGTCGAAAACATTGCAGGAAAGTGCATATCTGCCATAAATCAGCGGATAAGGGAGCTTAAAAGGCTCAATATCATAGTGATAGGCAAATCAGGGGCAGGAAAGAGCACCCTTATCAACAGCGTGTTCAGGGGAGCAGTTGCACAGACGGGTCTTGGCAGGCCTGTCACGGACAAGATACGGCTCATAGAGAAGAAGGATTTCCCACTGGCGATATACGACACCCCCGGATTTGAGCTTTCCGACGATCAGCAGAGCAAGGTCATTGATGATGTGATAAAGCTCATTACCGACGGGGGCAAAAAGCGGGACATTAACAAGGCCATACACTGCATATGGTACTGCATAAACGTCGGGGGCAACCGCACCTTTGACGAGAATGAGCTCAAATGGCTTCGCACCTTTACGGAAAAGAGCCGCCTGACTCAGGTGCCTGTGATGATAGTGCTGACCCAGGGCTGCCCCCGCTCAAAGGCGCAGGCCATGAAGTCACTGGTGGAGGCGGAGAACCTTGATGTGGTAAGCGTTATCCCGGTGCTGGCGCAGGATATGAACTTTGATGACGAGTACACCGCAAAGGCTTACGGCCTTGACAGGCTCATAGACGTGATGAGCGAGGCTTTGCCGGATGAGCTGCAGAACACCCTCAACAATGTGCAGAAGGCAAATATGACCGTCAAAAAAAAACGGGCGCGCGCCGTGGTGGCTGCGACTGTAGCGACGGCTTTTACGGAAGGCTTTATTCCCATCCCGACGGCGGATGCGATGGCGCTGGTGCCGACTCAGATCGGAATGATAGCTACGATTACAGTCATCTATGGAAATGATGTGAGCAAGTCCATACTCACAGCCTTCATATCCTCGGCTGTCATGCCCCTTATGGCTACCCTTGCAGGGCGCACCGCCAGCACAGGGCTGCTAAAGCTCCTGCCGGGCATAGGCACAGTGGCGGGAGGGGTCATATCAGGTGCTACCGCAGGGGTCATCACCACCGTTCTGGGGGAGACCTACATCGCCCTGATGGAGCTTATCGCAAGGGGCGAGATAAGGGCGGAGGAAATGAGCGAAAAAGAGCTTTCCGCCTGTGTGGACGGCCTTATCAGGGAAAAAACGAAAAAAGACTGATCAGAGCGGAGGAAACATGAGACTTATCTTTGTTCGCCACGGTGAACCGGACTATGTAAACGACTGCCTTACTCCCAACGGGGTAGAGCAGGCGAAAGCCACTGCCGAAAGGCTTGCGGGGGAGGGACTGTCGGCTGTGTATGCATCTCCCATGGGGAGGGCTCAGCAGACTGCATCATATACCGCACAGCTCACAGGGCTCGACATACAGACCCTTGACTTCATGCATGAGATAGACTGGGGCAGCAGGGACGGCTCTGTGCCCTTTGACGGGCACCCCTGGACACTGGGCTTTCTCCTTGAAAGGGAGGCGGAGAGGGCGAGTGCCATACAGGACTGGGAAACACACCCCTATTTCCGTGACAATATCTGTATGGAGTACTACCGCATGGTATCGGAAGAGTTCGATGCTTTTCTGGAGAATTTCGGGCTGTACAGGCAGGGGGCGGCATACCTGTGCAAGCGAGAATGCAGCGACACCGTTGCTCTTTTTGCCCACGGGGGCTCCGGGGCGGTGATGTTTGCCCATCTGCTGAATATCCCATTCCCTACGGTGCTTGCGGCGCTGCCCTATGCGGTGTGCTCCGTTTCCGCAGTGGAATTTGACTCTGACCCCGGGGAAAGGGTGGTGGCAAGGCTCAGCCTTTTCAACGACACAAGGCATATGGCGGAGCTTAGGCAGGAGAAGATACATTTTGAAAAGTAGTGCCGCGGCTTGCATGACATCTTGACAAAAGCCCCGCTCTGTGGTACAATGTTTCTTGGACTGCACGGGACCTGTGCAGGCAATGTGAAAGGATGATAGATATGAACAAGAATCTCAGAAAGGCAGTTATTGCCGGCAACTGGAAAATGAACAAAACACGCCCCGAGGCAAAGGCTCTGCTTGAAGCCATAAAGCCCCTTGCTGCAAACGCAGAGGGCAAGATCGAGGTAATTGCGTGTGTACCCTTTACTAACATCGAGACTGCTGTGAACACCACCGCAGGCTCCAACATAAAGATAGGCGCTGAGAATGTACACTTTGCAAAGAGCGGCGCATTCACCGGCGAAATCTCCGCTGATATGCTGGTGGAGGCAGGCGTTGAGTACGTTGTTATCGGCCACTCCGAGAGAAGACAGTATTTCGGCGAGACAGACGTTACCGTGAACAAGAGAACAAAGGCGGCTCTTGAAGCAGGTCTCAAGCCCATCGTATGCGTAGGCGAGACCAAGGAGCAGCGTGAGGACGGCATCACCGAGGGCGTTATCGGCGCACAGATAACCCTTGACCTTTGCGGCATATCTGCTGAGGACATCAAGAAGACCATCATCGCATATGAGCCTGTATGGGCAATAGGCACAGGCCTTACTGCCACACCCGATCAGGCTGAGGAGGTATGCGCCTTCATCCGCGGCGAGCTTGCAAGGATATACGGCAAGGATACAGCAGATGCAGTCACCATCCAGTACGGCGGCTCCATGAATGCAAAGAATGCAGCAGAGCTCCTTGCAAAGCCTGACATCGACGGCGGCCTTATCGGCGGCGCATCCCTGAAGGCTGAGGACTTCAACGTTATCATACAGGCGGCTGTAAACGGCTGATAGGACAACGAGTTTACGGTGTAAAAGCTTATCATTGTTTTATAAAAAGTCGTCGATTGTCGTTTAACGGCGGCAATTGGCGGCTTTTTGACGATTTGTGAGGTGTCGGGCGTGCTTAATGATTTTGTTTGGAAAACATATCTGGAAGCCAATGGAAAAGATGTGGTAAAATGTTTTGAAGACGCTTTTACAAATGGCCCGGATGATAAATATGCTGATAAAATAAAAGAGCTTCATTCTGCATTCTGTCCGAGTGAGGATATTTCTCAAGGTATTATAGAACAAATTCTTGATATTGTGAATCAACTTCAATCTGTACCTGATTTGGATTCTGTTCTTGCTGGGGAAGATGGTTTTGAACAGTTGAAAGATTTTTTATCTGAAGATTGTAGAAACGAAAAAGATCTCCTTGATTGTTTTTTAACATCCATTGCGTATTATTCTACTTTTTTGACATTGGCTGAACCTTGCAAGTATATACCCTATTATTTTCAGATGAATTTCAATATAGTTGAAAAAATCGCCGAGGAATTTGATATACAGTTGCCACCTGTTCCTGCAAAGAAAGACTACATTGAACGAATTGATTATTATATTTCTTTATGCAATGCGTTTTATGAGTTTGCAGACGAACACAACATGACATCTTTTGAACTGTTTGCGTTTTTATACGACTTTGCCCCGAAATATCTGGGGGGATGGAAAAGCTATATCGTTGAAGACTTGCCTGAGCCAAAATCAGCATATTTTATCGGTGCGGGAAAAGACGACCTCTTTTTGAAAAATGGCGCATCAAGCATTACACCGTGGCAGTGCAATCCGGATACACAGGCGGGCGACATGATAGTCATGTATAAGAGAGCCCCTGTCAGTGCGGTGGATTCCGTATGGCGCAGCGTGTCCATAGGATTCAATGACCCGTTTTTCTGGTTTTATCGCTGCACTTATATTGGAAACTGCGTTGCTGTCCATCATCTTTCTTTAAAGGATATGATGAAAGATAAAGTGCTAAAGGAGATGCCGATAGTTAAGAAAAATATGCAGGGCGTCAATGGTGTGGAGATCATGCCCTCACAGTATAATCATATCCTTGATGTTACAAAAGCGAATAAGAGCATTTGTCGGTTTGAAGATGAAGAAACCGATATGTCAGCCGATCTGAGAGTAGAAAAAGATGTTGAAAACAAACTGATAATCCCGTTGCTCGCTAAATTGGGTTATGAAGATAGCGACTTTGTCAGACAGCTTAACATAACTGTGGGAAATAATAATTATGTTCTTATCCCCGATTTTGTTCTTTTGCCGAAAAAGAAAAATGGCCACTATACTGCTTTTGCGGTCATCGAGGCAAAGTTTAACATCAAGTCAAAGAAGGAATTGGAAAAGACCCAGGAACAGGCTTTGAGCTATGCGCGGCAGTTAGATGCAAAATATGCCGTAGTTGTGGATAAAAACAAGCTGCACATATTTGCAGAGCAGGACGGCTACAATAAAGTAATCTTTGAAATGCCTATGGCAAAGGCCGGGGAAAGCGATACATTGTCTAAATTACGGAAGATCATCGGTAAAAAATAAAGGAGCAATTATGTCATTTACAAAAACAACTGTTGAGGAACTTCATCTCGACCCCTTCACCTCCATCGGCAGCGACTGGATGCTCATAACTGCCGGGGATGAAAGAGGGTTCAACACCATGACTGCATCCTGGGGATTCATGGGGGTCATGTGGGGGAAGAACTGCATCGAGGCTGTGATACGTGATTCAAGGCACACCCTGGGCTTTGTTGAGGCAAACGAGCTCTTCACCGTCAGCTTTTACGGTGAGGAGTACCGCAAGGCACTGCAGATATGCGGGAGCGTTTCCGGCAGGGACTGCGACAAGGCACAAAAGGCGGGGCTTACCCCTCTCTTCATCGACGGCACCGCAGCCTTTGAGGAGGCTCACACCATACTTGTGTGCAGAAAGCTCTACACACAGAGGATGGACATTGCCCGCCTGTGTGAGAGCGAGCAGCACTGGTACAAGGACGGCGATCCCCACAATGCCGTCATCGGTGAGATAGTCACCGCCTACACAAGATAAGGAGCAACTGCATTGAAGGGCTACAGACTTACCATACTGCGCCACGGACGCACAAGAGCCAATGACGAGGGAATATATATAGGCAGGACGGATCTGCCCCTTACCGAGGAGGGCAAGGACGAGCTGCGGGATCTGTATGAGAGCCACGACTACCCCCGGGTGGAGAGGGTATATTCAAGCCCGCTGGAAAGGGCTGTGCAGTCGGCGGAGATACTCTTTCCCCACAGGGAGATAGTGGAGATAGAGGATCTGCAGGAGCTGGACTTAGGAGCTTTCGAGGGCTGCTCCGCAAAGGAGCTGGCACAGCTTGACAGCTACAAGAAATGGCTGAAGGGTGGGCTTGACAATCCCCCCCCCAACGGTGAGAGCCTGCGGAATATGATGGTGCGCTGCTATACAGCCCTCAATTCCATCATCCTCGACATGATGAAGGAGGATATCACCAATGCGGGGGTAATGACCCACTCGGGCATACTGATGAACATGATGAGCTGCTTCGGCCTGCCCAAATTCAAGCCTATGGAGTTTGCCTGCCCCATGGGGCACGGCTATCAGGTGCTTGTGACGGCCCAGATGTGGCAGCAGTCGTACTGCTTTGAGATCATGCAGAAGGTGCCGGAGTACGATGCAGTGGGATATTCGGATTCGGGGGAGCCTGAATTTGACACGGATGAGATATTCACGCCCTGAAGGGTGCAGTGAAAGCTATGGATATAAACGTTAAACACATATGGAACAGGACATATGACCTTATCAAGGCCTGCTGGTCGGAGGTGCTCTTTATACAGAGCCTTTCGGTGGGGCTGCTTGCATTCGTGTACCTGCTGGTCATATTTGCGGGCATGATGCTGGGAAAGCACGCCTCCTCCTCGCTGCTCCCCGTTTTCACGGATGTGGACATACCCTTTGTCATAATAGCCGTGCTTCTGCCCTTCATCCTCTACACAGGCGCAATACCCCTGCACTACGGGATAAGGTGGTTCTACTGGCAGGCGGCAGGGGGCGCACGTATGCCCCTGTCCTCCATATTTGCCTGCTATACCTCCCCGGCGCTTATGAGGCGCTGCCTGGATCTGCATATGCGCAGGGTGCTCTTTGACCTGCCCCGTATACTTGTCTGCGGGGTGCTGTGCCTTGGGATACATCTGGCATATACCTATGCCGAGGACAATATGCAGCCGGGTTTTCTGTATGATATGCTGCTGCCGCTGGATATATTCCTTATCACCGTGATGGTGCTGGTGTGCATACTTTCCTGTGCCGAAGCAAAGGCGGCATCCTACATATTTGCGGAAAATCCCAATATGAGCGCAAAGGAGATAATGCGCACAGGGCGCAGGCTGTTCAGGATAGACTATATGCGCTCGGTAAGGGTGCTGTTCTCAGGGTCGGTGCTGTATGTCCTGGCACCCCTTGTATTCCCCCTTGCCATCGTCATCCCCCTGAACAACATCATAGGAGCCATATATTTCAGGGAAGTGTACAAGGGACGGATAGAGTAGTCCTGTTTCGTAAATACAGCAGAGATCTGCACATCGGGCGAGTGTTGGTATGTCATTTTCACAGGATGTAAAGGAGGAGCTTTGCTCCTCCATAAACGACAGGGACAAGGAGTATGGCTGTCTTTACGGTATGCTCCTTTTTTGTCAGGACTTTGGTGCGGACAGGATCACCTTCCGCACGGAGAACCCTCTGGTGGCACAGATGTTCACCACCCTGTGCGAGAGGGTAACGTCGGCGCATATAAGCTCCTCACAGCTTTCAAGGAGGGGGCGGGCGCTGTATTCAATGGATATCCCGGAGGAAGGGGACAGGGAGGAGATAATATACCGTTTCAGGGTGTCCTCCCGGAGCCTTATCCACCGCATACAGAGGGAAAACCTCACAAACAACAATATATTTGCCTTTCTGGCGGGGGCGTTCCTGTCCTGCGGCAGCGTGGAGGAACCGCTGAAACAGTATCACCTTGAATTTGCGGTGCCCTATGAGGCACTGTGCGGGGATCTGAAAGATCTGATAGCGGATCTTGGCATCAGCGCAAAGCAGATAGAGCGCACGGGGCAGTATATACTCTACTTCAAGAGCAGTGAGAGCATAGAGGATATACTCACTATGATGGGGGCATCAAGGGCATCCGTGGAGCTTATGAACGTAAAGATACTAAAGGATGTGCGCAACAAGGCAAACCGCATCGCAAACTGCGATACCGCCAATATCGAGCGCACACTCAAAGCCTCCCGCAAGCAGATAGAGGATATACAGTATATTATGGATCATGACGGCTACGACGATCTCTCCGAGGAGCTGAAAAACATGGCGCTTGTCCGCCTTGAAAACCCGGATATATCCTTGAAGGAGCTGGGGGAGATGCTGGACAAGCCCGTGGGGCGCTCCGGAGCAAATCACAGGCTTCGCCGGCTCAGCGAGATAGCTGAGCTTATGCGGAGCGGCAGCGGAAACGACACACAGACCTGAAGTGGAGGAACATATGAAGATAACAGCATACAGGGGACACATACGCAACCACAGAGCCCTTTGCAGGGAGCTTGGCATAGAGGAGGGGCTGCCCCGTGAGGAGAGGGAGCGTGCCATTATCCTCAAAGGCTACGAAAAATGGGGGGGTGCTCTGCCCGCCCATATCTACGGGATGTTTGCCTTTGCCATAGAGGACGGGGACACCACCGTGGCATTCAGGGATCAGTTCGGCACAAAGCCCTTCTACTACTATGTCACTGCCGACGGCAGGCTGCTTTACGGCACTATGATACGTGACATCACGGATAAGGAGGGGTTTGTGAAGGAGCTTGACGAGCGTCAGCTCCAGATCTATCTGAGCCTTACCTATCCCGCCGGGGAGGATACTTTCTTCAAGGGAGTAAAGAAGCTGATGCCCGGCCATATGCTGAGATTTGAGGGGGGCAAGGTGGAGATCACCCGCTACTGGCACCCGGAGTATGCCCCTGATGAGAGCCTTACCGAGGAGCAGTGGGCAGACAAAATACACACCACCCTCCTTGACATAATGAAGGAGGTCAAGGACGAGGACGAGACCGCCGAATCCTTCCTTTCCGGGGGAGTGGATTCCTCCTATGTGCTGGCAGTCTCCGATGCGAAAAGAGCCAACTCCTGCGGCTATGAGGAGGAGCGTTTCGATGAATCACGGGTAGCCGCAAAGACAGCGGAGATACTGGGCGTGGAGCACAGCGTGGCGCTTGTGACCCCGGAGCAGTTCTTTGACATAGTGCCCTATGTCATGGAGAATATGGAGCTCCCCCTTGGGGATGCATCCGCCATCGTATTCACCATAGGCTGCCTTGCCACAGCAAAGCACACGAAGCTTTGCTACTCCGGAGAGGGGGCTGACGAGTTCTTCGGGGGCTACAATATGTACCGCAACGCAGAGCGTTACGGCGATGAGCTGGAGAACTTCTACGTGGGCAACACCAACATCATGAAGGAAGATGAAAAGCAGCGTCTGCTGAAAAGCTATGACCCTGCTGTCCTGCCCATTGACCTTACAAGACGCATCTATGCGGAGAACAGGGGATGTGATCCGCTGACCCGCATGGCTGATGTGGATATACAGATCTGGCTTGAGGGGGATATCTACCTCAATGTGGACAAGATGAGCACAGCCGCAGGGCTGGAGGTGCGGATGCCCCTTACGGATCTGCGCATATTTGACATAGCCGCCCGTATGCCTGCAAGATACAAGGTGAACGAGGAGCAGAACAAGGCGGCATTCCGCAGGGCAGCGGCAAAGGTGCTCCCCGAGGAGATAGCCTGCCGCAAGAAGCTGGGATTTATCGTACCCATCAGGCTGTGGCTGGCTGATGAGCGGTACAACGGAGATGTGCGCAGACTGTTCGCCTCCCCCTTTGCGGAGCGTTTCTTCAATACCCAGGAGCTCATGGCTATCTACAAAGAATACACAGGCGGCAACTCCGACCTGTGGCGCAAGGTGTGGACGGTGTATACATTCCTTGTGTGGTATGAAAAGTATTTCGGCTGATCTGGGCGTACACAAAGCCTCCGGTAACATAAGACGAATACCCATATAGAAGTTTTGC
>DGXE01000025.1:58191-59452 GCA_002395525.1 Ruminococcus sp. UBA4240 | reverse complement strand
ATACTGATATAAATGTCTATATTGAAGGCAGTGGCAATGTTACAATCATTTTTATGGCAGGTTCTGGAGTTGGATGTCCAACACTTGAATATAAGCCTGTTTACAAAAGAATGTCTGATAAGTATCGTGTTGCTGTGTTAGAAAAGGCGGGCTATGGATTAAGCGGTAAAGCCACAACAGAAAGAACAGTTGAAAATCTTGTCGAAGAAAGCCGAACTGCATTAAGGAAGTTGCATATTGAACCGCCTTATGTTCTTGCACCACATTCCTATTCCGGATTTGAAGCTATTTGGTGGGCAAATACTTACCCGGAAGAAATCAAAGCAGTACTCGGACTTGACATGGGATTTCCAAACATGATGGAAGCACAGGCAAAAGAAATTCCGCATGAAAAGAAAAAAGCGATGATTGCAAAATCAAGGTCGCTTATGCAGAAAATTTCTAAGCGAGGTATATTAGATAAATTGCTCAGAAACAGAACAGTGAATGCCTCCGGACTTCTGGATAGTGATGAACTTTCAGAGGAAGAAAAACAGACCTATGAGGCAGTTTATTATCAAAACATCACAAGTGAAGCAGTATTTGAAGAGTCTCTATTAGCAGAAGCAAATGCCGAAAAAGCAAACAGTACTGGCTATTTATCCTGTCCGTCATGTTTTATCGTAAGCAATATGAAATCACCGGTAAAGGCTCTTTCATGGCAGCAGGCGGCAAAGGATTATGCAGAACATTGCCATGCAGAAATACACTTGATAAATGAAGGTCACATGATGTATACCAAGATACCTGACCAAATCGTTGGAATATTCAAGACGTTTTTGCAAAAGATAGATTTATAATATATTCAGTTTGATTTCTTAGTAAGTAATCCAAAAACCATAGCCTACTGGCGCACTCGTTTTCCGTTCCGCGCAAGTCATAATCAGAATTGTGGAGCATACCACAACAGGCACAAACCCTATTGGAACTGAATAACCGCAAGCTCTCGGAAACGCTCTGTAAGCGTTTTACGAGGGCTTTTTCTTTTCAGCGGTCAGTTTTCCGCACAGAGCCTGTGTCTCCGACTCCGCAGGCTCGGACGGCTCTGTGGGGCTTTGACCTTCGCCAGAAGGGCAGGCTGAGGTCTGCTCGGTGATTCCGTGACGGATCTCATACTCACGCACACGGCGGTAAAAGCGTTATGCCAACTGCATAAACAAGGTTATGCCTTTCTCCGCATAAAATCCCTGCCAGTGATATTCTTCGACTTCCATTCCCCATA
>DGXE01000025.1:56950-58140 GCA_002395525.1 Ruminococcus sp. UBA4240 | reverse complement strand
CATAGAGCTGCCCGAACCTTGTCCCGTCGGTGGGGATAGGCTTTCGCCCGGTGTATTTGCCCCGTGCCTTAGCAATCTCGATGCCCTCACGCATATAGTCAAGCATTGCACTGAACTGAGGGCGGTCGGTATTCGCTTCTGACAGTTTATATAAAAACGCACCCCATGGGAAACAGTTATCCCATGGGGTGAGCTCTTTACGTATTGATGTGAAAAGAGCGCAGCTATGCCAAGCTTGCTAAAGCATACCGCATCGTCATAGCTGTGTCAACCCTTTCCCTGAGTTTTTTGTTTAAAATTCTGTGAATTTTGTATATTATAGCATATTCAAAAACAAAATGCAATACTTTCAAGCAAATTAATGCAAAAAATATTTACTCTTATTTTGCTACAATATTCACAAGTCTTCCCTTGACGTAGATCTCCTTGATGATGCTCTTTCCCTCAACTGCGGCTGCCACATCGGCATTTGCCTTGGCGGCGGCTATGGCCTGTTCGCTGTCGCTGTCGGCAGGGATGTCTATCCTTGCCTTTATCTTGCCGTTTACCTGCACTGCGATCTCAACGGTGCTGTCAACGCACTTGGATTCATCGAACTCAGCCCACTTCTGCTCGCTGAGCACAACACCGTAGACATTATTGTATATCTCCTCGGTGATGTGGGGCGCAAAGGGATTGAGGAGGGTGAGGAAGGTCCTGTATTCAGCCCTGTTCACGCCCTTGTCGGTGAATTCGTTGATAAGGGTCATCATTGCGGCTATGGCAGTGTTGAACTTCATAGCCTCGATATCCTCGCTGACCTTCTTTACGGTGCGGTTCATCAGCCCCACAAACTCATCACGGTAAGTCTCCCCGTCAAGGAGCTTTTCCTGCAGTGCCCATACCCTGTCAAGGAAGCGCTTGCAGCCCTTTACTGAGGTCTCGCTCCAGGGTGCCGCCTTTTCATAGTCGCCCATGAAGAGGACATATACCCTCAGAACATCTGCGCCGTACTCGTCCACAACATCGTTAGGGTCCACCACGTTGCCCTTGGATTTGCTCATTTTCTCCCCGTCGGGTCCCAGGATAAGACCCTGAGCTGTTCTCTTGGCATAGGGCTCCCTTGTGGGGACTACGCCCTCATCATACAGGAATCGGTGCCAGAAGCGGGAATAGATCATATGCCTTGTGACGTGCTCCATGCCGCCGTT
>DGXE01000025.1:0-56895 GCA_002395525.1 Ruminococcus sp. UBA4240 | reverse complement strand
CATGCCGCCGTTGTACCAGTCAACAGGGAGCCAGTACTTCATAGCCTCCTCGGAGGCAAGGGCATTCTCATTATTGGGGTCGGTATATCTGAGAAAGTACCAGGATGAACCTGCCCACTGGGGCATGGTATCGGTCTCACGCTTGGCATCGCCGCCGCACTTGGGGCAATGGCAATTCACAAATGATTCTATGCGTGCAAGCGGGCTCTGTCCGTCAGTGCCCGGCTCGAAGTTCTCCACATCCGGGAGCCTGAGAGGGAGCTCATCATAAGGCACTGCTACATCACCGCACTTCGGGCAGTGAACTATGGGGATAGGCTCGCCCCAGTAGCGCTGACGGTTGAACGCCCAGTCCTTCATCTTGTACTGTACACCCTTCTCGCCAAGACCCTTTTCCTCCAGGTATCCGATGACCTTTTCGATAGAGTCCTTCTTATTGGTAAGGCCGTTGAGAAAATCGGAGTTTATCATCTCACCGTCACCGGTGTATGCCTCTTTCTCAATGTCGCCGCCCTTGATGACAGGGATGATGTCGATGCCGAATTTCTTTGCAAACTCGTAGTCACGCTGATCGTGTGCGGGCACAGCCATGATTGCGCCTGTGCCGTAGCCCATCATAACGTAGTCGGAGATGTATACGGGCACCTCCTTGCCTGTGAGGGGATTTATGCCGGTTATGCCGTCAATACGGACACCTGTCTTGTCCTTGACAAGCTGTGTGCGCTCAAATTCACTCTTCTTGGCACATTCTGCCTTGTACGCATCAAGCTCCCCAATATTCCTGATGCTGTCACGGTATTTGTCTATGATAGGATGCTCGGGTGCGATTACCATGAATGTGACACCGAACAGAGTATCGGGGCGGGTGGTGTATATCCTCAGAGCCTCGTCGAATTCCTTTATTCTGAAATTCACGAATGCGCCTGTGGACTTGCCTATCCAGTTCTCCTGCTGGAGCCTGATATTGGGAAGATAATCCACCTCATCAAGGCCTGTAAGGAGCTTGTCTGCGTATTCCGTTATGCGCAGATACCAGACTTCCTTCTCCTTCTGTATGATGTCGCTGTGGCAGACATCACACTTGCCCCCCTGTGAATCCTCGTTGGAGAGCACCACCTTGCAGGAGGGGCAGTAGTTTACAAGGGTCTTGTCCCTGAATACGAGCCCCTTCTCGAACATTTTGAGGAATATCCACTGTGTCCACTTGTAGTACTTCTCATCTGTGGTATCCACCACCCTTGACCAGTCAAAGGAGAAGCCTACTCTTTTGAGCTGTGCGGTGAACTTCTCTATATTCCTGTCCGTTACAACACGGGGATGTATCTTGTCCTTTATGGCAGTGTTCTCGGTAGGCAGACCGTATGCGTCAAAGCCTATGGGGAAAAGGACGTTGTAGCCCTGCATACGCCTTTTGCGTGCCACTACCTCAAGGCCTGAATATGCCTTGATGTGGCCTACGTGCATACCATGCCCCGAAGGATAGGGAAACTCAACCAAAGCATAGAATTTGGGGCGCTTGTCCCCTGTCACTGCCTTGAAGCTGTTGTGTTCCTCCCAGTATTTCTGCCATTTGGGCTCTACGGAGGAATAATCATATCTTTCCAATTTATAACACCTCTGATGATAAGCTATGGCACCCATAGCCTTTGTGTTGATTTTGGCAGGGATCATGTCCCCTGTCTTAGTCCATCTGCTTGCAGTATTCGATAACGGTATCGTCAAAGTTCAGCAGATATGCAAGTACACCGTTACCGGCAACCCCCACTATGCTGAGGAATATCAACAGACCGCTGACTGTGGAACCGAATATCGAACCTATCATCCCCGACATGGCAATGAGCCCGAAAAGACCTATCAAGCCGATGGCAAAGTCTATTGCTGAAAGCCTGCCCAGTATCTGCCGTGAGGAGCCGCTGCCCCTTACCAGCCTGTACAGAAGGAATACCAGAACAACGTCGAAGGCAAGACCCAGCACATTGGAAAATCCAGGCCCCTGGGCACGTATAGAGCTGATACAGGTGATTATATCCGCACCATATGACAAAAAGCCCACTATGCCGATTATGGCTATCTTCTTTCTGCCCTTTTCCCTGAGCTCCGTGCGCTCCTCTTCCATAATGTCAAGGACATTACGGCTGTTATTGCTCTGCCTGTATGGAGTCACATTCTGTTCGGAGGTAAAGGGAGTATTCTGTGCATTACTGCCGTATGTCCCCTGAGAGGGCTGTGACTGTGGGCTGTTCACTGAAGCAGGCCGCTCTATATCCCTCTTGTAATAGACAGGCTTTCCGGGGTCAGGAAGAGGTGCCATGTCATCTATTACGGGCAGCTCTGTGATATCCTCTCCCAGAGCCTCCATACCGTCAATTGTCTGTACAGTCTCCGTGTCAGGTGCTTCACTGCTGAGATCAGGCACATCAAGCCCCTTGATGTCGCCTAATTCCATGTCTGCGGGGGCTGCCGCCTTTGCAAAGCTGTCCAGCTCCCCAAGCTCCGGTACCTCGGGCAGCTCCAGCTCGTCAAAACCCACATCGGCGATGCCGCCTGTGCCCTTTGCTGCTTCATCTGCGTTTTCCAGTGTGTGTAATCCGCCTACTTCCAGTTCATCCATTGATGCTCTCCTCCTGATGTATGTCAGTTTTCCTTTACAAGGTATTCGCTTATGTCAATGTCCTCTCCGTCTGCCCATAAGCGCTCCAGCTTGTAAAAATCCCTCTGCTCCTTGTAGAATACGTGGATGACGATATCGCCGTAGTCGATGACGACCCAGCCCGAGGAGTGCCCCTGCACCCTGAGAGGCTTTCTGCCCATCCCCTCTTCTACCTTGTACTCTATCTCATCCGCAAGGGCCTTTACTTGTGTGGTAGATGTGCCGTCTGCTATGATGAAGTAATCTGCGATTATAGTAAGATCTGTTATCTTTATCACACGGATATCCTCGGCACGCTTGCCGTCAAGCGCCTTTACCGCCGTCTCTATGAGCTGCTTCTGTTCGTCCATGCTATCACTCCCGTTTCATTAGCTTTTTAGCGTATTGATTGTATGCCTGTGTCGTATGCAGGGGTATGACCGAGCCCTTCTTTGCCACATCCGTAATGGAAAAAGAAAGAGCCTCAAACATCGCCCTGTCCTTATCCTCAAAGGCCAGCTTCCTCATTTTGGTTACGTCCTTGTAATCCCTGTCCGCACCTATAAGGTCGGCTAAGAATATGACCTCCTCAATAAGGCTCATACCGGCTCTGCCCACTGTATGAAAGCGCACTGCCATCAGCAGATCCTCATCCTGTATACCAAGCTCGGTGCGACAGTATACCTCCCCTGCAGGGGCGTGCCACAGAGCAGGGACAAGCTCCTCCTCGGCTGTAAGGGCTGCTGAGCTGTGACGTGCCATTTCAAGCTGTGCAGGTTTTGGCAGCTCTTTGCATATATCATGCACAAGGCCGCCCAGATATGCCCTTTTCGTATCCTCACCCCACCGCTTGGCAAGCTCCTTTGCAGAATCCGCCACATTCAGGGAATGATGATATCTTTTCTTTGACAGCCTTTCCTTTATCAGATCCGTTATCTCATCAATAGAAACCATTTTCCTTGCCTCTGCACGGTACAGACCGTTTGTCCTGATATATTCCGAAATATCCTGTGAGATCATGGGTTCTGCCTTCATGTCATCACCGGGATCGTCGTTCATAAGAATGTCCCTGATCCTGGAGGAGGATACCTCCACAGCGGATGTATCCACGATGATGACCTTGCCCCCGTCATTTCGTATCCTGTCTGCATATTCCTCCAGTGATGCGCCGTTTTCACGGCTGACAGCTATCACTGTACAGGCGGATATTATGTCCCTGTATCGTCTCCACATGGGCAAAGTCGAAAGGGAATCCCCGCCCAGCATGATAGAAAGCTCATCATTGGGGTATATCCCTCTGAGGTGATCCACAGTGTCTGCGGTGTAGCTTACCGTACCCTTGTCTATCTCGTAGCTGTCCACTTCACAGCCCGGTATGCCCCCGAATGCGATGCGGCACATCTCAAGGCGGTGGGCAGTGTCTGCCCCGTTTTTCATCTGCTGCTTGAATGGATTTACATATGCGGGCATGACTATGACCCTGTCAGCAAGCCCTGCTTCAAGCACAGCCCTTACAAGGTGGATATGCCCCCTGTGCACCGGGTCAAAGGTGCCCCCGAACAGTGCCGTCCTCATTTCTTCTTAGCTTTGGGGAATTCTATCTGCACATTCTGGGGATTTCGCCTGAAAAGCACTGCCGTAGAGCCTCTGACCTCCACCAGATCCGCTCCTGTCCTTTCAGCCATCTCCTCTGCAGTGGAGCGCACCTCCAGCAGAGAATTGTCAAGCACCTTTATTTTGATTAGCTCCCTTGCCCTCAGGGCATCGTCGAGCTGGGCTATAAGATTATCGTTCAGACCGCCCTTGCCCACCTGGAAAATAGCATTTTCAACTGATGCAAGACCTCTGAGATATGCCCTCTGTTTTGAAGTAAGGTTCATTTCATTTCTCCGATCATGGCGGTAAATTTTTCCAATGCACGCCCTCTGTGGCTTATGGCGTTTTTCTCGTCGGCGGAAAGCTCTGCGAAGGAGCGGCCGTCCACATAGAATATGGGATCATAGCCGAAGCCGTTTTCGCCCCGCTTTTCATAGCCTATCCTGCCCTCACATTCGCCTCTGACTGTGTGGGGCTCACCCTTTTCATCAATATAGCATATGCAGCATACAAAGCGTGCTGTGCGTCTGTCATCGGGGACTCCCTTCATTTTGTCAAGCACCTTTGCGCACCTGTGACCCGGCTCGGCATAGCGGGCAGAATATACCCCCGGCTCACCGTTCAGAGCATCCACCTCCAGGCCGCTGTCATCCGCAACAACAGGCATTTTCAGCAGGTCGTACACAGCCTTTGCCTTGATATAGGCATTCTCCTCAAAGGTGGAGCCTGTCTCATCTGCCTCAATATCCGCCCCCGCCTCCTTCTGGGAAAGCACCTCAATTCCGATGGGCGAGAGTATCTCTGAAAACTCACGCAGCTTGTTTGCATTGTTGGTCGCAAGTATTATCTTCATTGCATATCCTCTTGTGAAGTTTCTTCCGTCTTTTCCTTTTTCTTTCCAAAGGTGATCTCCTTGAAGAGAAATCCGAATCTGCCGTCCTTAAGCGACTTTTTCTGAACAGCTGTCTCCTCTGCGGGCTGTTCCACATCGGTGCTTTCTTCATCGGGCTCTGTATCGGTCACAGGCTCCTCTTCAAGCTCCTCCTCCTCAACAGGCTCGCCGCCGTCGTCAAGAGGTATCTCCTCAGTCTCAACTGTATCCCTGACAAGCTCTTCCTCACCCTGCTCACGGACTGTATCTGCCTCCAAAGCAGTTTCACCGATATCCTCATCCTTTTCCGGATCCTCGTCAAGGCGTTCATAGTTGCCCTCAAAGTTTGTGTTGGAAACAAACAGCGCCTGTGCAAAGTCATGGGCGGAGAATTCCATCAGATCGTCGATCTTCTCACCCACACCCACCAGCTTTACAGGGATGCCCAGCTCCTTGTGTATGCTGATGATTATGCCGCCCTTTGCGGTGCCGTCAAGCTTTGTAAGGACTATTCCCGAAACATCGGCGACCTCGGAGAACATCTTTGCCTGATTCACCGCATTCTGTCCTGTGGTTGCATCAAGCACCAGCAGCGTTTCCACCCTGCAGCCCTCAGCCTGACCCTGACAGATACGGTTTATCTTTTTAAGCTCCTCCATAAGGTTTTTCTTGTTGTGCAGACGGCCGGCTGTGTCGCAGATAAGCACATCCGCTCCCCTTGCCTTTGCCGCCTGTATGGCATCAAACACAACCGACGCAGGATCCGAGCCCTCGGAATGCTTTACTATCTCTGCTCCTGCCCTGTCGCACCACACCTCCAGCTGCTCAATGGCAGCAGCTCTGAATGTATCTGCAGCCGCAACTATGACCTTCTTGCCGTCTGCGATATACTTTGAGGCAAGCTTTCCTATAGTGGTGGTCTTTCCCGCACCGTTCACACCGATGACAAGGATTATCACAGGCTTTGTATCAAGCTCTATCTTCTTATCCTCGCCCAACATCTCCTCTATGATAGAGGACAGCTCTGTGGTGATCTCAGAGGGATCCGTAAGCCCTTTTTCCTTGACCTTTTTCCGCAGTGCATCACATATCTCTATGGATGTTTCGGCGCCGATGTCGCACATAATAAGGGTCTCTTCAAGGGATTCAAAGAACTCCTCATCTATTTTTGTAAAGGAATTGAACAGGGAGGTAAGCCTTCCCATTACCGAATCCCTTGTTTTCCTTATGCCCTCGGCAATCTTTTCAAAAAATCCCATGTATACACCCTCTTTGTGTCATAAAGTATCCGGAGCGGACAGGATCCGGACATCACATCGGCCATGATCCGCTCTGTTCTTTCACCTATCTGTATATTTTACAATAAAACAGTCTTTTTGTCAACAGCAAATGAATAAAAACAGAAAAATAGGCATACATCCACTTTCATTCCTACTCCTGCTCGGGCATCTGATCCAGCTTTAAAAGGCGAGATATTCCCTTTTCCTGCATAGTGACACCGTACATTACATCAGCCTCCTCCATAGTGCCTCGCCTGTGGGTGATGGCTATGAACTGGGTGGTGTGGACATATTTATGCAGATAGCTTGCGTATCTGACAACGTTGATATCATCAAGTGCCGCCTCGATCTCATCAAGTATGCAGAAGGGAGCGGGACGAATCTTGAGTATGGCGAAGTAGATAGCTATCGCCACAAATGCCTGCTCACCGCCTGAAAGGAGGGAAAGGCTCTTTATCACCTTTCCGGGAGGGGCAACGTTTATCTCTATGCCCGTTTCCAGCACATTGGAGGGATCGCTCAGTATGAGCTCTGCCCGTCCTCCTCCGAACAACTCGGTAAATATCCGCTTGAATTCCTCGTTTATCCTTACGAATGTTTCGGAGAACTGGCGCTTCATGGTCTCTGTCAGCTCATCTATCAGCTTTTCCAGGTCATGCTTGGAGCGGTTGATGTCGTCAAGCTCCCTCTTGCGGAAGGTATACCTTTCGCTGACCTCCTTGTACTCCTCTATGGCGGACAGGTTTACAGTGCCAAGGTTGCGGATCTTGTTCCTGACGGAATTAAGGTTCTTTTCCACCTCGTATTTATCCGCATCCTTCAGCATCAGCTCAGCCGCTTCGGAGGGATATATCTCATACTGCTCCCTCATCTCCGCCATTATCTGTTCCCTGCGCTGTGATGCCGTATCAATGCGTTCCTCAAGGCGGGTGCGCTCTGCACTGAGCCCCTCCCGAAGGGCTCCTGCCTCCTTTATGGCAGCAGCAACCTCTCCCCTTTTCTTTTCAAACTCCAGGTTCTTCATGCGCAGGCTGCTTATCTCGGAGCGGGTCTTTTCTGCATATCCTTCAGATGACTGGAGAGATGCGTTTATACGTGCTATCTCCTGCTTTTTGACCTCGATAGCCTTTTTCTCCTCATCTATTCTGAGGGTGTATTCCACGGAGCTGTCACCTATGCTCTTTGACTGTATGCGAAGCTGCTCTATGGCACTCTGAGCCGCCTCCACATCCTTGTCTATGCCGGCTGTCCTCACCTGAATGTCCGTCATATGGGCAGAAAGCTGGGAGCGCATCTCCATAAGGCGCTCATGCTCCTCCTGGTTCTGCCCCGACTCTGCTTCGAGCTCTGCTATCCGGGCAGCCAGCTCATCAAGAAGCTTTTTGTTCTTTTCAATTATATCGGTGGTTTCTCTGCGCTTGCGGCTTGCATTCTCCACAGCCCTGTCTGCAATGGATGCCGCATCCCCTATCTGGCTCTTTAACTGCTCTATCCTCTTCAGCTCGCCCTCAAAGCGAACCATGTCCGTCTGTGCAGTGGAAAGACTGTTGTGAAGTGCCTCGGAGTCAAAACGCATCTTGTCATATTCCGCCTTTGCGACAGCAAGTTCTGTCCTGAACCTGTCACGCTTATTTCCAAGCTCATTCAGCTCTGATGTTATCTGTTCTATGTCGTTCTTTCTGGTGAGTATGCCCGCTGTACGGTTTGCAGAGCCGCCCGTGTAGGAGCCGCCCGCATTTACCACCTGTCCGTCAAGGGTAACTATACGGAATCTATATCCGAACCGTTTTGCTATGGCACCTGCACTGTCAAGATCCTCTGCGATGACAATGCGCCCGAGAAGCTGATCCGCTATGCCCGCATATATATCGTCATACTCAACCAGCTCGCAGGCAAGGGCGATAAAGCCCTCACACTGAGCAAGCCCGTTTTCATGCAGCCTGTTCCCCTTTACGGATGTGACAGGCAGGAATGTGGCACGCCCTGCATTCATATCCTTGAGGAGCCTTATGCCCTTTTTGGCAGCCTCTTCATTGTCGGTGACAAGGTTTTGCAGAGCACCTCCGAGAGCCGTTTCAATGGCAACGCTGTACTCCGGGGGAACGCTTATTATCTGTGATACCGTTCCTCTTATGCCGCTTATCCTGCCGCCCCTTGCGGCTTTTAGCAGGGCACGCACGGCACCATTGTAGCCTTCAAGGCTGTTTTCCAGATCCTGCAGCATTCGGAGCCTTGTGCTGAGGGTGTTTATCTGCATCTCCGTCTCGGAAACAGATGACTGCAGCTTATCCGTCTTTGCCTTTTTTGTATCCAGCAGGCGGCTCATGCCCGCAATGCGGTTGTTCTGCTCCGCTATATGCTCTGTAAGGACTTCCTTTGCCTCTGTGACCTCCCTGTATTCCTTGTCAAGGGCACTCTCATCCTGCCTTGACTGGGCAAGGCGCTCCGATGCGTCCTGAGCCTCCTTTTCAGCCTGTGCCGCCGAGTCCTCTGCCATGCGGATAAGGGAGGAATACTCCGTGCGCTTGATATAAAGCTCATTCAGCCTGCTGTCATTCTCGCTCTGCTTCTTCTCCGCCCCCGCAGAATCACTTTCCGCACTTGTAAGCTTTGCCTGCGCCTCCCTGAGCTCTGCCCTCAACCGATCCTTTTCTGCTTCAAGAGCCTTAATATGCTCGATGTGCTCCTCTGTCAGCCTGCGGTTTTTCTCAGTGGAATCCTCCACATCGCTGATGCTCTTTTCAAGCTCGGATATCTTTTCAAGGCTGTGCTTTATTTCGTTCTCACATACAGCCGCCTGTGCCTTTGCCTCGGAATTTGACCGCTCATTGTCTACAAGCTCTCCCTGCAGCCTTTCTATGGCGATATTCCCCAGGTTTATATCCTTTGATATATCCTCCGAACGGCTTTCAAGCTCGTTTACCTTGTTTTCTGCGGCTGTGTACTCTGTTTTGTTTATCAGCAGCTTGTCCCCAAGCTCCGATATCTTAGCGCTCAGTTCGCTGTGATCCATCATCCAGAAGGTGATGTCAAGCACCTTCTTTTCATCTGCAAGCACCAGGAATTTCTGCGCCTTTTCAGACTGTATCCTAAGCGGCTCCACACGGCTCTCAAGCTCTGACAGCATATCCGTGATACGAAGGATATTATCCTCTGCCTTGGCAAGCTGATTCTGTGCATCAGCCTTGCGGTAGCGGAATTTGGAGATGCCGGCAGCCTCTTCAAATATGGCTCTGCGCTCTCCTGACCGGGAGGACACTATCTCTGCTATCCTGCCCTGCCCTATTATGGAATATCCGTCACGCCCAAGGCCTGTATCCATGAATAGCTCCGATACATCCCTCAGCCTTTTCTGTTCACCGTTGATGATATATTCGCTCTCACCGCTGCGGTACAGCTTTCTTGTAACTGTCACCTCGCCTGTGTCAAGGGGGAGCTCTCCCCCGTCGTTTGCAATACAGAGCGTTACAGAGGCATAGCCCATGGGCTTTCGCTCTTCGGTGCCAGCAAAGATGACATCCTCCATCTTTGCGCCACGGAGTGTCTTTGATGACTGTTCACCCAGCACCCAGCGCACCGCATCGCCTATATTGGACTTGCCGCTGCCATTAGGTCCCACCACTGCGGTAATGCCCTTGTCAAACTCCAGTTTTATCCTGTCGGGAAATGATTTGAAACCTTGCAGTTCCAGGTATTTTAAATACATATCAACCTATCCTGAAATCTTTGCCGTTTATATTTATGGTATCGGCGGGAAGGGCATCGTCTCTTTCAAATACAACGCCCCTGCCCGCAAAGTATTCTCTGTTGCAGCCCTTATGCCCTACCAGTGCGCTCATGAGCCGTGAGGGCGCCTTGCATACTGCGGGAGTGCCAGCATTTTCTATGATGTCCCTTATCATGCGTGAACGCACAAGCTCACCCAGAGCGGGATGAAAAAATCCACCCACCGCATTTTCTTCAAGGGAACGCTCAGCATGGAGCCCTAAGCGTATGACACGGATGTTTCTGTCCGCAAATATGCCCATAAGCTTTGCGCACACATCAATACAGTCATCAAAGGGGTAGGGCACATAGATACCCTGTTCATACAGCCTTGCAAGCTCGGTGCCCTTTATTATAACAGTTGGATATATCCTTACGGTATCCGGCGCAAGAGCCGCTATGTCCATACCCGTTTTTATGTCCTTTTCCGGGGTGGACTTATACAGCCCTGTCATCATCTGCAGACCTGTTTCAAACCCGTATGACTTTATAAAAGCCGTGGATCGTACTACGTCAGCAGATGTGTGTCCTCTTTTATTTGCAGACAGTACCTCATCATCCATGGACTGTGCCCCAAGCTCGATCGCCGTCACACCAGCATTTCTGAGCTTTATGAGGATACTGTCCGAAATGCAGTCCGGCCGTGTGGAGATGCGTATCCCGGAAAAGCCGCTGTGGCAGTCCTTTTGCAGATATTTCCCCGCCACATAAAGCAGTGCATCCATATAGTGCTCCGGGATAGCGGTAAAGCTGCCCCCGAAGAATGCTATCTCCGTATTTGCCCTGTCCCTCTCCGGGATGCGGTCAAATGCTGATTTGAGCTGCACATCCACCTCTTTTGGAGTCGGGGCACGCTCTGTATCACTGATGGTGTTCTGCCTGCAGAATGCACAGGCATAGGGACAGCCCACATGGGGAATGAAAACGGATATATTTGCGTGCCTCATCGTATGCCCATAAGCTCCAGAGCCTGCTTTGCAGCCTCCTGCTCTGCCTGTTTCTTGGTGTGTCCCTCTCCTGTGCCGATGGCAGCACCGTTGAGTCTGACTTCCACTGTGAAGATACGGTCGTGGTCGGGTCCCTTTTCGCTGACAAGGGCATACTCCACACATTCCTCAGGGTTTTTCTGTATTATCTCCTGGAGTCGTGTCTTATAGTCGTTGAGGGAATTGGCGGTGTTGCGATCCAGTTTTTTGGGGAGAAAGCCCAGCACATATTCACGTGCCTTTTCCATTCCGCCGTCCAGATATATAGCGGCTATAACAGCCTCAAATGCATCAGACACGATGGAGGGGCGCTTTCTGCCCCCTGTCATCTCCTCGCCCCTGCCAAGCATGATAAAGCTGCCAAGGTCTATCTGCTTTGAAAACTCAAAAAGAGCCTTTTCGCACACCAAGGAGGCACGGATCTTGGTAAGATCCCCCTCGGGCAGATGAGAAAAATGCTTGAACAGATGATCTGATACCACTATGGACAGCACACTATCCCCTAAAAACTCCAGTCTCTCATTGGAATGGTGGCCGTGCTTTATCTCATTTGCATAGGAGGAATGGGAAAGTGCTTCATATATAAGCTTTTTATCCTTGAACACATAACCTATCCGCTCCTCGAAGGCGGCAATGTTTTCCATATCCGTCACGCTGCATTCCTCCTGTAAAGATGATCACTTGGCGATATTGCGGCTTATCTCCCCTACAATATCACCCTCAACACAAAGCTTTGCCTGTCTTATGGCATTGAAGAACGCCTTCCCGTTGGAGCTGCCGTGAGCCTTGATGACAGGCCTTGATATGCCCAGCATTACCCCGCCGCCCACTTCGGTGTAGTCCATCTTCTTCTTGAATGCCTTTACCTGCTTCATTATGAGCAGTGCGGCTATCTTGCCTGCAAGGCTGCCTGTGAGCATACTCTTTATCTCGCCTGCAAAATACAGCCCCATGCCCTCATAGAGCTTTAGTGCGATATTCCCCGTAAAGCCGTCGGATACAGCAACGTCACATACACCTGTGGGCATATCACGCCCCTCCAGATTGCCGTAAAAATCAACAGGCGCATCCTTCAGCAGGGCGTATGCCGCCTTGTCAAGCTCTCTGCCCTTTGTATCCTCTGCGCCTACATTTATGAGACCTACCTTCGGGGATGCCACTCCCATGACCCTGTTCATATATACAGAGCCCATGATGCCAAACTGGGCGAGCATTTCGGGGCGGCAGTCAACATTTGCGCCGCCGTCAAGGAGTATCATATGACCCTTTGCAGTGGGGAGTATGGGGGCAAGCGCAGGCCGCTTTATGCCCTTGATGCGCTTTGTTATCATGGTGGCACCCACAACAAGCGCACCTGTGGAACCTGCACTTACAAAGGCATCTCCGTTGCCCTCGGCTACGGCTTTGAGACCCACTGCCATAGAGCAGTCATTTCTGCTCTTCATGATCTCCGTAGGCTCCTCATGTATGTCTATAACGGACTCTGTATGGATGATGCTGATGCTGTCAAGAGATATGCCGTTTTCATCCGCACACCTTTTTATCTTGTTCTCATCACCGGTGAGGGTAACATCAACGCCCAGTTCCTTCACAGCCCTTGCAGAGCCTTCAAGCACCGCAAGAGGCGCATTGTCTCCTCCAAAGGCATCAACAACTATATTCATATCCGTTCCTTTCCGTGCATCCGTCCTGCCGCTTTACACACTGCACATTACAGGGCAGGATCACACCTTTAAGTATTCATCAAGAATGCCGAGAGCCCTCTGAGCCATTATCTCATAGCGCTGCTGCTTGTCCCTGATACGGGTTTCCGGGGAGGACAGCAGCCCCATATTGGCGCCCATAGGCTGAAAATCCTGTATCGACTCATCTGATATGTAGTGGATAAGCTCCCCTGTCATAGTCCCCCTGGGCATGATAAAAGGCTGTTCTCCCCTTATGCGGCGAGCTGCATTTATGCCCGCTATTATGCCCCCCGCCGCTGATTCCATATACCCCTCCGTACCGGTGAGCTGCCCTGCAAAAAACAGCTCCGGCCTTGTGCGAAGGGACATATCTTCATTCAGCAGCTTCGGGGAATCGATAAAGGAATTGCGGTGCATGACACCATACCGCACAAATTCTGCATTACCAAGACCCGGTATCATGGAAAAGACCCTCTTCTGCTCCGGGAATTTCAGATTGGTCTGAAATCCCACTATATTGTAAAGGGTGCCCTCCCTGTTTTCCTTCCTGAGCTGTACCACAGCATAGGGCCTTCTCTGAGTGTGGGGGTCGGTAAGCCCTACGGGCTTCATGGCGGCATAGCGCACAGAATCCACGCCCCGCCGTGCAAGTATCTCTATGGGCATACAGCCCTCATAAACCTTTGGGTCACCCTGCCGGTCAAAGCCGTGTACAGGCGCACTCTCCGCATTTACAAGCGCCTCATGGAAGGCAAGGTATTCATCCTTGTCAAAGGGGCAGTTGATGTAGTCATCTCCACCTCTGCCGTACCTTGCCGCTGCAAACGCCTTTGACATATCTATGGACTCTGCGGTGATGATAGGAGCAGCCGCATCGTAGAAGCTGAGATATCCTCCGCACAGCTCATGTATGCACTCTGCCATTTTTCCCTCTGTAAGAGGGCCTGTGGCTATTACACACACACCCTCCGGGATATGCTCTGCCTCCTCATGTACCACCTCGATCAGCGGGTGAGAGCTTATCCGTTCCGTTACAAGGTCGGAGAAGGCATATCTGTCCACTGCAAGGGCGCCCCCCGCCTCCACGGCAGTTTCATAGGCACATTCCACACAAAGGGAGCCCAGTCTCTGCATCTCAGCCTTCAAAAGCCCTGCGGCAGAGCCTGTGCGCATGGCCTTAAATGAGTTGGAACACACAGGCTCCGCAAAGCCTGCGTATTTATGGGCGGGAGAATGCTTTACAGGCTTCTGCTCATACAGGCGCACCCCGACACCCCGCTGTGCCGCCGCCCATGCGGCCTCACATCCGGCAAAGCCTGCTCCTACAACGGTTATTTCCATTACTTATCCTTTTTAACGGCTATCTCATAGCCGCAGCCCTCTTTAAGACAGCGCAGCATACCCTTTGCCTTGAACAGCGTGGTGCCGTCGTTGCACTTGGGGCATTTATCAGATGTGGGTGTATCCCATGTCATAAAGTCGCAGTTGGGATTGTCCTCACAGCCGAAGTATTTTCTTCCCTTTTTTGATTTCTTAGCCAGCACGTTTTTGCCGCACTTGGGGCAGATGCCGCCTGTGGGCTTTACGATGCGCTTGGTGTTGCGGCAGTCGGGGAAGCCGCTGCACGCCAGGAACCTGCCAAAGCGCCCGATCTTTATGACCATGGGCTTTCCGCAGAGCTCGCACACCTCATCGGTCTGCTCCTCCGGCACCTTGACCCTTTTGCCGTCCATCTTCTGCTCCGCAGCAGCCAGATCCTGAGAAAAATCCTTGTAGAAATCATCAAGAGCCTTTACCCAGTCCTCTTCACCTGTTTCTATCTTATCAAGGTCGCTTTCCATGGATGCGGTAAACTTGGTGTCAACAATATCCTCAAAGCAGTCCGCAAGAAGATCCGTTGTGACCTCTCCCAGACCTGTGGGCTTCAGGGACTTCCCCTCACGTTCCACATAGAACCTGTTTATGATAGTGGATATGGTGGGGGCATAAGTGGAGGGGCGGCCTATGCCGTTTTCCTCAAGGGCTTTTATGAAGGAGCCCTCTGTATATCTTGCGGGAGGCTGCGTAAAATGCTGATTGCCGCCTATTGCCTTCAGATTCAGCTTATCCCCCTCATTAATGGGTGGCAGCTCCCTGGCATCGTCGTCCTTTGACTCCTGATACAGCACAGAAAAGCCGTCAAACCTCACAGAGTAGCCCGAAGCGTGAAAATCAGCGTCCCCCGCCTTTATATCCACCGCCACGGTGTCAAGCTCCTGATATGCCATCTGAGATGCCATAAAACGCTCCCATATCAGCTTGTACAGCTTGTACTGCTCCGCTGTAAGACTTCCCTTCACCGACTCGGGAGTGAGAGAGGGTGTAGAAGGGCGTATGGCCTCATGGGCATCCTGTGCGTTGCTCTTGGTCTTGTATATGTTGGGAGATGCAGGATAATACTTGTTTCCGTAGGTGTCAGTGATGTACTTCTTCGCCTGTGCCCTTGCATCATCGGATATGCGGAGGCTGTCCGTTCTCATGTAGGTTATAAGGCCGGTGGCACCCATGCCCTGTATGTCAACGCCCTCATAAAGCTGCTGGGCTATGCGCATGGTGCGGGATGTCTGGAAGGACAGCTTCCTCGATGCATCCTGCTGCAATGTGGAGGTGGTAAAGGGAGGTGCGGGAGATTTCTTTCTCACAGACTTCTTCACCTTGGATACTATAAAGTCCTTCCCCTTTACACTTTCAAGAACAGCATCCGCATCCGCCTTGTTCTTCAGCTTTTTCTTCTTGCCGCCTATGCCCGTAAAGGATGCTTCAAACATCTTTCTTGAAGGAGGTGCTGTGAATTTCGCCTCTATGGACCAGTATTCCTCGGGCACAAATGCCTGTATCTCACGCTCACGGTCAACTATCATCTTAACCGCAACGGACTGCACACGCCCTGCGGAAAGACCTGTCCTTACCTTCTTCCACAGAAAGGGAGACAGCTTATAGCCAACTATTCTGTCAAGTATCCGCCTTGCCTGCTGAGAATTCACCAGATCCATATCAATGGCTCTGGGTCTGCTCATCCCTGTTTTGACCCCGTTCTGGGTGATCTCGTTGAAGGTCACTCTCACAGGCTCGTTCACGGGTATGTCAAGAAGCTGCGCCAGATGCCAGGAAATAGCCTCTCCCTCACGGTCAGGGTCTCCTGCAAGATAGACGTGCTTTGATTTCTTTGCAGCCTTTTTAAGCTGTTTTATTACCTCTTCCTTGTCCTTTGACTCCACATAGACAGGCTCAAAGCCGTTGTCAACATCAATGCCCAGCTTGGACTTGGGCAGATCCCTTACATGACCCATAGAGGCCATTACCTCAAATCCGGGTCCCAGATATTTTTGCACCGTTTTAGCCTTTGAAGGCGACTCAACGATTACCAGATCTGACATTTCTCTTTCCTTCCTTTTCAATAGGAGCCAAAGCACTGACACAAGACGCTCCGCTTCCCGCTCCTAATTCTCCGCCTTATGACCTGTTTTGCTCCCGGAGATGAGCATCAAATGTCAAGCAACTACACTTTACATATGCTGACAGCAGGTCATTTGTTTGCCGGATAGCACAGTCCGCCCCTGTTTTCTGCATAGCCCATCACTTCAAGCTCTGTCATGGTTTCAAGGACTGTATCTATATCAAGGCCTGTGGTTTCGGCTATCTCATCCATATGTATGCCGCTGCCCTTGTATATGGCGGCAAGAATGGCATTTCCCGCCTCACTGCCGGCATCGGGAACTTCCCTTTGGGCAGATTCGTTTTCAAACACAGCTGTTTCTGCGGTGCGAACCTCCTTTGCAGATTCTGTTTCAGCACCGGTATTGCCGCCGGCAGAGGGAGCTGCTGTGCTTTCCTCATTTACACTGCCGTTTTCACTGTCAAGCAGGTCACGCATCCCCATAAGGGGGATAGCCCCCTCCCTGAGCAGCATGGCATTGCCGTTGTATCTCTTGTCAAACAGATCCGCAGGGGGTATGACATACACATTCTTCCCCTGATTCAGAGCATGGGTGGAGGTGTTGAGGGAGCCGCTCCTGCTTCCCGCTTCAATTACTGCTATGCCGTCAGAAAGCCCCGCCAGTATGCGGTTCCTCTGAGGGAAATTTGATGGCAGGGGCTGTGTGCCCGGAAGAAATTCAGATATAATGGCTCCGTGCTCAATGAGCTTTTCCCTGTATCTGATATTGTTCTTGGGATAGTCATAATCGACGCCGCAGCCCAGCACCTCATACACACGCCCGCCGTTGTGAACAGCAGCAAGAGAGGCACATATGTCTATGCCCTCTGCCATGCCGCTGACTATGGAAAAGCCCGATCTTACAAGCCCTGCCACAAGTGCACTTGCCACATAGCGGCTGTACTCCGAGGGCTTGCGGGTGCCTACCACGCCCATGGCAGGGCGCTCGTCCATTCCCCGCAGATCCCCCTTGTAGAACAGGACTACAGGTGGAGCATATATATTTCTCAGTCTTTCGGGATATGTGTCATCATCTACGGTGACAATGCCGATATGCTTTGCGGCGCACTCCTCAAGCACCGCCTCTGCCTTGGAAAGAGGGGTGTCAAGGTACTTCCTTGCGGTGCGGGCAGTGTGCATCAGCTTTTCATCGCTGCCCTCCTTTAAAGCCTCATAAAGCTCTTTTGGGGAGTACCCGTCCAGTTCATTCAGAACACGGTTCCCGGCACCGAATACCATCAGCGCCCATATCCTGTAAACAAGCTCGTCCATATGCTCTCCCTCCGTCACTTCGTCAGTTCCCACATGATGATGCCCGCAGCCATTGCCGCATTGAGTGATTCTATAGTGCCGTGCATAGTTATGGTAAGACCCTCATCAGCCATCTGAGCGTGCTGCGGTGATATGCCGCTGCCCTCATTGCCGATGATGACCCCGGCACCGCTGCCAAGATGAGCCTTCAGAAGATCCGTGCCGCCGTTTATCACAGCCGCCCAGACCTTGATGCCGTTTCCCTTCAGCACTGAGACAGTGTTCTCAAAGGTGTCGTGTACAGGCTTTACCCTGAGCACGCTTCCCATGGCAGAGCGCACAGCCTTGGGTGAATACTCGTCACAGCAGCCGCAGAGAATGACCCTGTCAACACCGCAGGCATCTGCGGTGCGCAGTATGGTACCCATATTGCCCGGATCCTGTACGTCATCGAGGACAACTATCCTCATGCCGTGGGTGATACCGCACTGAGCGGCATTTCTGATCTCCGGGATACGACATACGCCGAATATCCCCTGTGTAGTCCGGGTGCCGCTGAGCATATCAGCCAGCCTGTCAGATATCATGTACACCTTGCAGGAATCGCTTATCATCTGCACCTCATCCAGGAAATGCTCAGCACCGGAGGACGACACCAGGACATACTCAAGCCCTGCCCCCTCCCTTGCCGCATCGGCGGTAAGGCGGGCACCCTCCGTGACAAACAGCCCCTCACGCAGCCTGAACTTTTTCTCTGCAAAAAGACGTTTGTATTGTTTTATCCTGCTGTTGTCCCCTGATGTGATGATCTCCATGGCTGCACCTGCACTACACAATACTGTTTAAGAACATACGTATAAAACAAGGCTGTCCGGTCAGAGCAGATCCCCAAACGAAACAGCCTTATCATTATAATCAAAGAGCAGCCTTTGCCTTTTCGGTAAGAGCTGTGAAACCGGCAGCATCATTTATTGCTATCTCGGAAAGCATCTTTCTGTTGAGTGTGATGCCAGCCTTCTTAAGGCCGTTCATGAATGTGGAATAATTCATGCCGTTGAGCTTGCATGCTGCGGAAATTCTTGTGATCCAGAGCTTTCTGAAATCTCTCTTCTTGAGTCTTCTGCCTACATATGCATAGTTGCCGGACTTCATTACGGCTTCCTTAGCCATCTTGAAGTGTTTGCTCTTAGCACCCCAGTAACCCTTAGCGAGCTTCAGAGTCTTGTTTCTTCTCTTGCGTGTAGCCATTGCGCCCTTAACACGAGCCATATCTATACCTCCGTAATATCTTTGTTAGAATGTGTGAGCCCTTGTTTACTTGTAGGGCATGAGCTCTCTGAGTGTTGCAGTGTTAGCAGAGCTTGCAACACCCATAACACGGGCGATCCTCTTACGCTTGTGATCCTTCTGGGTCAGTCTGTGTCTCTTGTTGGTCTTCTGATACTTTACAAGACCGTTTGCTGTCACCTTGAAACGCTTCTTTGCGCCTGAATGTGTCTTCTGCTTAGGCATGATATATCCTCCTTAAAAAGTGTTTTCAGCTTTCGGTTCACTTATGAACCCTGTTTCCCTGATTTGGGAGCCATGAACATCACTATGGCTCTCCCCTCCATCTTGGGCTGCTTGTCGATGGTGCCGAATTCTGAGCACGCCTCCCCGAATCTCACGAGAAGCTCCTCGCCAAGCTGCGGATGAGCAATGGCACGTCTGCGGAAACGCACAGAGACCTTCAGCTTATCGCCGCCCTTCAAGAACTTGCAGGCCTGGTTGACCTTTGTCTCAAAGTCGTGAGTGTCTATCGCAGAGAACATACGTATCTCCTTGATCTCCACCGTCTTCTGGTTCTTCTTCGCTTCCTTTTCACGCTTTGCCTGTTCAAACATGTACTTGCTGTAATCCATGATCTTGCACACAGGCGGTGTAGCCTGCGGCGCTATCTTGACCAGGTCAAGATCCTGCTCCTCTGCGATCTTCCTTGCAGCGGACGAGGACATTATGCCGAGCTGTGCGCCATCCGGACCTATGACCCTGAGTTCCTTGTCACGGATCTCTTCATTGATCTGTACATCTTTGCTGCTCTTTGTAGCTATACTAAGCACCCCCAAAATAAAAAAATCAGCGAAAATCAGAAACTTCCGCCGACACCGAAACATGACCATGAGCCACGCATATGGTATTGACCGTACGCAAACACTAATGGCACGGTGAGAACGGAGTTCTGCTTCTTTGTACCTAAGTATTATAACCCCGCTGCTCTTGTTTGTCAAGAAGAAATTTTCAAGTCGGCAAAATTTGTATAGTATCACAAATCACATCAGCAAAGCAAATGCAATTCTGAGGTATTTGCACAAGGCTGATGTCTGCTGTGGATCATTGCAGTTTTCTTATGTGAGCCGGAGGAGGCAGTCATCACATTATGCAAAGGTATATCAAAATTTGGTTACAATTTGGTTTAAACCCCTTGAATTTTAGGATATTTTACCGTAAAATGTCAGTAGATTTTGTATAAAATCAACATTGTGACCAACACGAAAATCAAGTGCAATGATTGACAGGGATTTATTTTTGTAGTATAATAGTCTATACATGATTTCTAAGCGGGAGACCGCCCTTTAATCTTTTGATCATGGGAAAGGAAGGCGTATATGGACTCAGACGGCAGTCATATACGAATGACTATTTTTGTTGTGCTGTGCCTGGTGATGCTTATCATGCGGGCATGGTCGAACCGTATGGCAAAGGCCATAGACAGCATAGGCGAGGCGGACATAAAGGAGCTTGCTGCAAAGGAAGGCAAAAAGCAGCTGCTTTTGAAGCTCAACGACAATGACCGGCTCCGTGATACCTTCAGGACGCACGACCTTCTGAATGCCATTGGGTACTATGTATGTCTCCTGTGGTGTCTGTACAGCCTGAACCGGACATATCATCTCAGCATGGCAGTAAATACCGCCATTACTGTTTGCGCTGTGCTTGTATACACTGTCACAGGTATCATGTCATCACGAGAGATGAGCAGGGATGATTCCGTAAAGCTCGCCTGCTCGTGGGCAGGTGTCATCGAATGTATGCGGATACTGCTCCTGCCCCTTTCATATCCCCTTGGCAGGCTCCTTTTCTCCGAGGAGGAGGCTGTAACAGAGGAAGAGATACTGATGATGCTTGATGAGGGCAGCGAGAACGGCACTGTTGAAACTGATGAGCGTGACATGATAAGCAGCATATTCGAGCTTGATGACACTCATGTCAGCGATGTCATGACCCACAGGATGGATGTGGTGGCTGTCAGCATAGATACACAGATCTCGGATGTGGTATATACCGCCATAAACAGCGGCCATTCAAGGATACCTGTATACAGCGGCAGCGTTGACCATATCGAAGGCATAATCAATATCAAGGATCTGCTTTGCCTGATAGGTATGCAGTCCACTGAAGGTCTTGATGTGCGCTCCTTTATGAGAAATGTGATCTTTGTCCCCGAAAGCTGTATGTGTGATGAGCTTTTTGAGCGCTTTACCGCCCAGAAGCAGCAGTTTGCGGTGGTCGTGGATGAATACGGCGGCACTGCGGGGGTCATTTCCATGGAGGATATCATCGAATCCGTATTCGGGAGCATACAGGATGAATACGACAACGAGGAAGAGGATATGACCGAGATATCCGAGGGCGTATACATCATCGTAGGCACAGCTGATGCACAGACCGTAATGGAGGCTCTTGGCAGCCCCCTTCCGGAGGACAGCGAATACGACACCATAGGCGGCTTTATCACCAGCAGATTAGGGCATATCCCGGCAGACGGAGAGACTCCCACTGTCACATACAACGGCATAACCTTTACCGTGCTGCTTGCGGAGGATATGCGCATAGAACGCATAAAGGCAACTGTTGAAAAGCAGACGGAGGAGAGCCATGCTGACTGATGCTGTCAGTGCGGATCATTTTAACGAAACATCATACCAAGTAAAAAAGATAGCAAAGGAGACCAGTATGAACAAAAGAACCATCGCAGGGCTTGCGGCTGTCATCACAGCCATATCAATGCTCACTGCCTGCACTCAGACATCCGAGGACAACGTGATCCCCACCATGTCGGAGACCACCACCACAGCAGCCGAGGAGACTACGGTAACGGAAGCAACAGACATTACCACCGTTACCACTGTGGCAACTATGCCCACATCTATCGTTATCACTGAGGAGACTACCGAAGCCACAACCGCACCTCAGTCACAGGAGGAAACTACTGCGACCACATCTGCCCCTGCCGGTGAAACGGAGGCTACATCCGCCCAGGCAAACTCCTGGAGCGAGACACAGATGAGCGGCACCATGTACGTCACCACGGACTGCTATTCAAGAGAGAGGGCAGTTATAGGCGCTACTCCCATATCACAGCACTCTGCCGGAGATGCAGTCACTATCACAGCCATCACAGACACTGGCTACTACAAAATAGCCGAGGGCGGATACATCCATTCCGACTATCTGTCCACCAGCAAGCCCGCTCCCGCAACTACCGCACCTGTTACAGATGCTTCTGAGGAAAACACCACCACAAAGAAAAAGTCAGACGGCACCTCAGGCGGGAACAGCAATATTGCTGATGATGACACGGGCAATGTATCCGTGGGCAGCGGTGAGATGAAGCTGAGCGGCACTACTGTGACCGTGGGTGACTATACATTCGACTATACCAACAGATACCCCTACAAGCAGCTGAATTCCAGCGAGCAGGAGCTGTACCGGGGCATAGTAAAGGCAGCCTTTTCATTCGATACAAACGTTATGCTCCCTGCAGGGCTCACATACACGGATGCTGTAAAGGTATTCCACATCGTGTTCCACTCCGAGCCTGAGCTCTTCTGGCTCAACTCCTCCCCCAAGGACAGAGGCACTGCTCTGGGACTTACCTACAAGACTGTTGATCCTGATGAGATAAACACCATGATAGGCAACATAGATGCCAATGCATCCGCAATACTGTCCAAGGCAGGAAGCTCCTCCCTCACACAGATAATGGCATTCTATGACAATATAGTATACCGTGCCACATTCAGCAAGGATGCCAGCGGATACAATGCCACCATATACAATGTGCTGGGCACCAAGGGCGAGCTGCAGTGCGCAGGCTACGCAAAGTCAATGCAGTACCTGTGCGACAGAGTGGGCATAGACTGCATGGTAGTTGAAGGCTCCAACTCCGAGGGCTCCACCCACGCATGGAACGTGCTCTACTGCGAGAACGGCTACTACAACGTGGATGCAACATGGGGCGACCCCATAAACGGCCAGGAATTTGGCAAGGATTACATCACCTATGACTACTGCCTGGTACCTGACAGCTGGATACACAACCTGACACACTTCAATGTAAGCGTAGCACTGAGAGAAAACGGCAACATAAAGCTCTACACTCCCCCTGCCTGCACAAAGGAAGCAGCCAACTACTTTGATGTATACGGGAAGCTGTACAGCGATGAGGCATCCGCTACCGATGCCATCAAGAGCCAGATAGACACGGCTGTTGCAAACGGCACTAACGTAGTGGAGATAAGAGTTACATCAAAGAAGCTGTACGACACCATGAGAGACACCTCAAAATGGAAGGAATTCCAGAATTACGCCAAGGGCAAGGGCAATGTCTCCAAGCTCAAGCTCATGGGACAGGGCCTTACCGAGGGTGTTCTGGTAGTTCACTACGACATCGTGTACAAGTAATTGCAAAGAAAACGCTTTTCCCAAGGAGAAACAAAATGAAAAAGACAAAGAAAACCATAATGAGCATCGCAGCAGCAGCCCTGACAGCTGCTGTGGCTGCTGCGCCCCTTTCGCTGCCAAAGGCTGTTGATGAAAGGCCTCCTGTGTACTCACTTGAAAAGTCAAAGGTCACAGATGAAGCCATCACCAGCAAGATAAGCCTCAAGGGAACTGTTGTCACCGTAGGCGACTACACCTACGACTACACACAGAGATACGCATATCAGCAGCTTTCACCCCGTGAGCAGAAGATGTACCGCAATATAGTAAAGGCTATATTCAACTTCGATGACGAGGTCTTCTGGCCTGCGGGCATGGACTATCAGGGAGCGCTCAAGGTCTTTGCTGTGGTATTCCATTCCGAGCCTGAGATCTTCTGGGTGCACAGCAAGCCCCTTGAAAGGGAGAATTCCCTCTATCTCAGCTACAAGGTCTTGGATCAGGGTGCTGTGGCATCTATGATAAAGCGCATAGACTTTACCACCCTGTCCCTGCTGCATAAGGCAGGCACTGACCCCTACAGCCGCATCCAGACCTTCTATGAGGAGATAATCCACAGATCTGACTTTGACAAGTCCACTGCCGGCTTTAACACCACCATATACAACTGCCTCGGCAATCAGAATGCCGCAAAGCGCAAGCTCCAGTGCGCAGGCTATGCAAAGTCAATGCAGTACCTTTGCGACAGAGCAGGCATAGAATGCATAACCGTTGTGGGCACAAATGCAAACGGCGGCACCCATGCCTGGAACATAGTGGATGTCAACGGGCAGTACTACAACATAGACACCACATGGGGCGACCCCATAAACGACTATGACGAGAACTACATCACCTATGACTATTTCCTTGTGCCTGACAGCTGGATACACAATATCACTCACTTCAACGTGAACAAGGCAAAGCTTGACGGGAAAATGGTGAAGCTATTCGACGTTCCCGTATGCTGGTCAGATTTTGCCAACTACTTCAATATGTACGGCAAGGTATACTATGATGTGAACAGCGGCAAGGATGCCATATTCCGTGAGATAGACAAGGCGGTAGCCGCAGGTACACAGGTAGTGGAGATACGTGTTGCATCAAGGGAGGTATACGATGCCCTGAGAGACACCTCCTGCTGGAGAGAGTTCCAGAATTACGCCAAGGAGAGAGGCAATGTATCAAAGCTCAAGCTCCTGGGAACAGCAGAAGCTGCCACCACCTCGGGTATACAGGTAGTTCACTACGATATTATCTACAATGACTAAGCACTCTGTGTGTAACGGAAAGGCACACAGTCGGCAATTACAATCATAAGAGAGGTATTAACATGAACAGGAAAGTATTAGGCTTTGCAGCGGCACTGCTTATGGCCGTAGGCTGTATGACAGCCTGCAACGGACGTGAGGCTGCTCCGGAGGAAACAACTGTAAGGGTCATTGAAACCACAGCGGCAGATACCGTACAGAACGAAAGCGCCGAAGGCACTGATGTTACCACTGCTGCCGACACTGACACACCCATGACCATTCCCACTGAGGTATCCGAGGTGGAAGCGCTGGTGACGGATGACCAGGGTCAGGCTGTAACAGATGATGCGGGTAACTATGTGACTGAGATAGTATCTGTGGATGTGCCTGTAGTCACCACTGCAGCACCCAAGGATCCCATACTCAAGGAATACAACGTTGACTGCACCACAAGGTACGGATACGGGCAGCTTTCCGCATCAGAGCAGGAGCTTTACAAGCAGATGCTTGATGCCGCAAAGAACATAAAGACCCGCATACAGGTGCCCGATGATCTTTCTGATGAGACATGGGTAAAGGTGTACGGCTGTATGTATATGCAGGAGCCTGAGCTTTTCTGGCTCTCCTCCTCCAAGGTGCAGAAGGGGCGCCTTTGGTACTGGGAGGTAGACAACGACCTTATCGCCTCCATGCAGAAGGAGATCGACCAGAAGGCAGGGGAAGTGCTTGCCCTGGCAGACGGGAAGAGCACCTATGAAAAGATAAAGACCTTCCACGACTGGATCGTGCTCAACAACACATTCAACAAGGAGCCCGGCTACAATCAGACCATATACGGCGGCTTTGTACAGGGCACCGTACAGTGCGAGGGCTATGCCAAGACCATGCAGTACCTGTGCGACCTTTCAGACATTGAGTCCATGATCGTGGTAGGCACAAATGCGGACGGCAGCTCCCATGCGTGGAACGTCATAAAGATCGACGGTGACTGGTACAACGTTGACTGCACATGGGATGACCCCATACTTTCCACTGTGATAGCTAACAATCTGCGCCACAGGTACTTTGGTGTCACCGATGCACAGATACACAACAAGTCCCATTACAACATTAACAAGAAGACCACCGGCACACAGGTGACCTACTTCACACCTCCTGCCTGCACCGCCACAAAGTACAACTACTTCGACGCAGAAGGGCTTGTATACTCTGACAAGGCATCGGCGGAAACAGCCCTCAAGAATGCCATGAAGACCACTGCCGCAAACAAGACAAGAGTGGCAGAGATAAAGGTATCTGACAAGAGCGTATATGATGCGGTGACAGCAGAGCTCAAGACCTATGCAAGCTGGATAAAGGGTGAAAACTCCGCTGTAAAGTCTGTAAAGGACAACAGCGATCCCGAGACCCTTGTCATCGAGATAGATCTTGAGTATTAATGGCAAGCGGGCGTAAAACACAGCTTGGTTGTATGTGTATCGCATTGTTTTTCCTGCTGACATCAGGCTGTTCAAAGGACGGGGGCGGCTCATCCGGCCCCGTCCCCGAGGACAGCCTTTTTTCTGATGTTCAAAGGGACGGCTACATATACAATTCACTGAGCGATGAGGAGAAAATATGGTACAACGAGCTTTGCTATGCCGTTGAAAACCATCGGGACACCGCAAAATTCTCCCGGAAGCTGACAAAGGAAGCTATGCGCAAAATATTTGTATCCGTGTATTACGGGGAAGAATACTTCTGGATGTCAAGCATATTCTATTCACCCAGGTTTGCAACCTCCTCCATGCATATAGACTACCGCTTCGACAGGGAAAAGTGTGAGACCATAGCTAAGGAGACCGGGGCACGCCGTGATGAGATATACTCCCGCTTTGACGAGAATACCACGGATTATGAAAAACTGAAGACCTTCCACGATGAGATAGTTTTAGGCTGCACCTTTACCCGGGAGGGAGAGTATGCAAACATACCTTACGGTGCCCTTGTAGACCACAGTGCACAGTGCGAAGGCTATGCCGCAGCATTCACCTATCTGTGCAAGGGTGCGGGGATAGAGTGCATCACCGTATACGGGAGCAATTCCACAGGGGCGCTCCACGCCTGGAACATTGTAAAGCTTGAGGGTAACTGGTACCATGTTGACACCTGCTGGGACGACCCTATACTTGACCCTGTGAATGAGGATTTCTGCCGTTACTACTATTTCCTTGGCACTGACGGGGATATGCTGGGAACAAGCCACACCCTTGACGAGCAGTACACCGATTTCCCCGAATGTACGGACAGTAACAGCTATTTCCGCCGTGAGGGGCTTTACTGTGAAGATGCAGAGGATGCCGGGGATATGCTTATGCACCACAGTGCCGATGAGATCCGCAAAGGCCTCCACTGTATATCACTGCGGTGCGGCAGCGATGAAGTATACGATACCGTATGCACACAGCTGTTTGATGAGCACGGGCTCAGGCAGATACTGGACAAGGCTGATCCCTTCGGCATAGCCGACCACAAGCGCTATACCCGCTATCTTGAACCGAAGCTGAACATAATACAGATATTCCTGAACTTCAATGAAGGAACGGAAATACAGTACAGCTGACATACATGAACATACAAAGGTACGATGCCATGAAAAACAGAATATCAGCACTTGTCATGGCATTGACCATGCTTCTTGCAAGTGCCTGCACAGCAATTGATGATGAACCTCCCTATACGGTCATATCCAAGGGGACCACTGTCCCCGTTCCTTCCGCATCCTCATCCCCCTCTGATGATGCTCCGGAGGAAAAGCTCATCATCCCTGACAATATGGAAACCAGGTATTTCTCCCTGAGCTATAACGTGAGAATGCAGAATGTCTATGACAGTGTGGTGGATACAATAACCAGCTTTTCCGACAATGCCCTGCTCCCTCTTACCATAAGCAGGCAAAGCTACACACAGGTGCTTGAGACCGTACACTGTGAACAGCTTGCGTTTTTCTTCCTTGACACAAGGACACTTGGAGAGTTCAATTCAGCCGCCCAGACCTTTGAGATCAATTTCCGCTACAAATACAGCGTGGAAGAGGTCAACAGGATGCTTGCTGAGACCGAACAGAAGGCACTGGAGATCACAGAGCAGACAAGAGACTTTGTAAGCGACTACGACAAGGCAAAGTATTTCCACGATTACCTTGTGACCCATGTGGAAAGTGCAGAGGACTACGAGCTTGCTGATTCCGTATACGGCACCCTTATCGGGGGGAAGGCTCTGTGTGAGGGCTATGCTAAGACATTTTCCTACCTGTGCAACATAGCAGGGATTGAAAATATGCTGGTCACCGGATATACCGACATAGACCATATGTGGAACATGGTAAAGCTTGACGGCAAATGGTACCATGTGGACATAGGCTGGGATCAGCCTGCCGCAGCAATAAAGAACAGCTATCCTGACATGGTGCTTTACCGTTATTTTCTGACAGATGATGACACTATACTGCAGACACGCACCATAAGCAATTCAATGGGCGTTCCTCCCAAGGCCGAGAGCAGGGACATGAACTATTTTGTAAAGCACGGACTGACTGCGGACACCTACGAGGAAGCACTTGAAATAATAGAAAAATCCTGCCGCCTTGCCATGGATTCCGGGGAAGCCTATTTTTCCATAGAGCTCAGCGACGATGAGCTGTACAGGCAGACCATAGAAGAGCTTATGGAGAAGGATGCAGACGGGGTATCGGACATTGACCGGCTGATGACAGCCCTTAATTTCAGGGGAAATATCAGCTACATTGACTATTACGCAGATACAAGGATACTTATATTCATACTTGATACAGGAGCATAGCATGGGTTCGATCTACGGAAAATATGAAGAATACCTGCGGCAGGTCTGTGATGATCTCAGGCAGAAGGTAGAAGGCTACTCATCGGCTGAATACAGCAAAAGCAGGACACACATATCCGAACACATAGATATCCGCATAAAGTCAGATGTGAGCATGAGAGAGAAATGCCGCAAAAAGGGGCTTGAAGAAACGGCAGAGAATGCCCTTTCCGCAATTTCCGACAGCATAGGTATGCGCATAGTTTGCTCCTTTACGGACGATATATACAAAAACATATCATATATACGCTCTATGGAGGGCTGCACAGTAATAAAGGAGAAGGACTACATAACCCACGCAAAGCCCAACGGATACCGCAGCTATCATATGATAATCAGCCTGGAGGAGCCCTTTGAAGACGTGTTCGGGAATGTCCCCGGCAGATACAAGGCGGAGATACAGCTTCGCACCATCGCAATGGATTCATGGGCGGCTCTTGAACATAAAATGCGCTACAAGAAGGACATCAAGAACCAGCTCCTCATTGAATCGGAGCTTAAAAGAGTTGCAGATGAGCTTGCCTCCTGTGACCTTTCCATGCAGACCATAAGAGACCTTATAGAAAGAGCATGAGCTGCCGCAGGGCAGCCGTTTTACGGAGTTAGAAATGAAAATACTTGTTGCAGATGATGAAAGGGAGCTTTCCAACGCCATCTGTGCCGTGCTTAAAGCCACAGGCCACGAGGTAACCGCTGTGTACAACGGCAAAGAAGCAGTAGAAGCCGTTCAGAGGGACACCTTTGATGCCTGTGTATTTGACATCATGATGCCTGTTATGGACGGTATCACCGCACTGAAGACCATAAGAGAGGCAGGGGTCACCACACCTGTCATCATGCTTACCGCAAAGGCGGAGATAGATGACCGCATCACAGGTCTTGACAGCGGCGCAGACGACTACCTTACAAAGCCCTTTGCCATGAAGGAGCTTCTGGCACGGCTCAGAGCCTTTCAGCGGCGCACGGAGGGCTATACTCCACATACCCTTACTGTGGGCAGAGTGACACTTAAAATTGACGAGCAGGAGCTTTCCTCGGATAATTCCATAAGGCTCGGGGGACGTGAGACAAAGCTGCTGTCATACCTTATGCTCAACCGTGACAAAAAGCTTTCCACAGAAAACATATTTGAGCACATATGGGGCGATGAAAAGGAGCTTGGCACCGATGTTGTGTGGATATACATAAACTATCTGCGCAACAAGCTCGTCTCCATCAATGCGGACATATCCATAGAGGGGGAAAAGGACGGAGAATTCACCCTTAGGATCAGCTGAGAGATCCCATTCCGAAAGAAGGGCAGCCTATGATAAAGAAACTAAGAAGAAAATTCATACTGGTGGCATCAGGGGCTATATTTATCATACTGACCTTTGTGCTGACCTGCATACTGGGACTGTTCACATATTACAGCTACAATGAGCTCAATGCCCTGCTGGACTACATCTCACAAAACAACGGAAATATGCCGGCGGTGTATCATCAGGATGAAAACGATCCCTTTACCCACCACATTATCTTCAAAGTAAACATTAACGATGAGCTGGCGTATGAAACCAGATATTTCTCTGTCATTACCGACAGCAGCAATAATGCTGTCAGAAGTGATTTTGAACATATCTCAGCCGTATCTGTGGATGAAACGGATCATTTCCTTACCCTTGCACAGACAGGCAAAAGGCAGAGGGGCAAAATAGAGGACGACGGCAATACCTATTACTTTCTTTCAAGGCCGCTCACAGCAGAACAGGCTGAAATGCTTACAGGTACAAACACCGCCGATTACAGACTGACAGTATTCCTTGACTGCACGAGAAAGCTGTATACCACAAGGATGATAGTACAGTTTTCACTGAGTATCGGTCTTATCAGTATGCTGCTGTTCATTGTGATCGTATCAGTCTTTTCAAGACGTGCCATCCAGCCCACCGTAGACAGCTACGAAAAGCAGAAGGAATTCATCACCAATGCGGGACACGAGCTGAAAACCCCCCTTGCCATAATCTCTGCAAATACCGAAGTCATTGAAATGACAACAGGCTCCAACGAATGGACACAGAGCATCATAAACCAGGTAAAGCGCCTCACAGGGCTTGTCAACAGGCTCATTACCATTGCTCGTCTCGATGAGGGGGACAGCGAAAAGATAGACCTTTCACAGGAGGTGGATCTTTCGGCATTTGCATCAGAGCTTGCGACCTCCTTTGAGGCTGTGGCATCACAGCAGGGCAAGGCCTTTGAACATCACATAGCAGAGAATGTGAAGGTGAAGGGAGACAGAAACTCCATAAGAGAGCTGTATACCATACTTATCGACAACGCCATAAAATACTGCGACGAGGGCGGAACGGTAAGGATAGAGCTTTCAATGAAAAGGAAGTCCGTCTTTTCCGTATCCAACACCTTTGCCGAGGGCGAAGGTAAGGATTACAGCCGCTACTTTGAGCGCTTCTACCGGGGGGACACATCCCACAGCCATGAAAAGGCAGGCTATGGGATAGGACTCTCAATGGCCAGAAGTGTGGCAGAGCTCCACAAGGGCAAAATAGAGGTGAGCTACAAAGACGGCATGATCACATTCACAGCAATACTGTAAATCAAGTTATCTAAACGGTACAGCTTTGAAATAGGCTGTTAGAAAAGGAGAAATCAATGAACACTATCACACCGGAGCTTTTAAGCTCAATGCAGGAAAGCTTTGCCAGCGACCGTGCCGCTCAGATAGCCTCAAATGCCGCCGTTAAAAACGGGGTCATGGGGGCAGCAGCCTCATACAAGGCCATAAGAGCTATCCCCTACTCATTTTCCGTGGATCTGGATCAGGGGGATATCACAGACCAGAAAACAAGCGGCAGATGCTGGATATTTGCGGCCTGCAACGTAATGCGCTATGAGATGATGAAGAAATACTCCCTGTCATCCCTGCAGCTGTCCCAGAGCTATCTTTTCTTCTATGACAAGCTGGAAAAGGCCAACTTCTATCTGGAGAACATGATAACTGTTGCAGATGAGCCCGTAGACGGCAGACTGTATGCATTCCTCACCGCAGACCCTATATGTGACGGCGGTCAGTGGGAAATGGTGGCAAATCTTGTGCGCAAGTACGGTGTAGTTCCTGTTGAGGCATATCCTGATTCCGCCAATGCCACCAGATCACGCTTTTTTGATATGTACCTCACTTCCCTGCTCCGTGAGGACGGTGTAAAGCTCAGAAATGCTGTGAACAGCGGCACGGACAGGGATACCCTTACCCACATGAAAGAGAGCTTTATGACCGAGGTGTACCGCATACTCTGCATATCTCTCGGAGAGCCTCCCCGCACCTTTGACTACATCGTAAGGGACAAGGACAAGAAGAACACCTACAACGAAAGAGGCATCACTCCCAAGGAATTCTGTGAAAAGTATATAGGCATTGACCTTGACAGCCTGGCCGGGCTGGTGAATGCTCCTGCGGATAACAAGCCCCTGTACAGCCGTTATACCGTAAAATTCCTGGGGAATGTGGCTGAGGGCAAAAGGATAGAGTACATAAACCTGCCGCTGGAAAAGTTCAAGGCTGCTGCTGTGGCACAGCTAAAGGACGGTCATCCTGTGTGGTTCGGGTCTGATGTAAGAAAGTTCTGCCTTTCAAAAGAGGGTATCCTTGACAGGGCAAGCGCAAATGTGGAGACCCTCTTCGGCATACACTACGGCTTTTCCAAGGGGGAGCGCCTTGTATACGGGGACAGCGCCATGAACCATGCAATGGTGCTTGTAGGCGTAGATCTGGACGAAAACGGCAGACCCGACAGATGGAGAGTCGAAAACAGCTGGGGGGAGGATGTAGGCCACAAAGGCTTCTACATCGCATCCGATGCATGGTTCGATGAATTCGTATATCAGTTGGTGGTAGACAGGGAATATCTCGATGAGGAGAGCCTTGCCGTATTTGACAAGCCCGTAACGGAACTGGAGCCCTGGGATCCCCTGGGAACTCTGGCAGACTGATGCCTTACCGGTACAAGAGCCGCCCGCTCCCTTTGCATTGGGAGCGGGCGGCAGTTTTTATGTAATGGATGAACGCAGCCTGACACGTCATTTGCTGCGAAGATATTTACAGTAGATAGTACCGTCAAGGGGATCAAACACAGCCCCCTCCACGTCCTTGTCCGTCACTGTCCATGTGCTGTCAAAGGTAAGTGGCAGGGCGTAGCTTTCCGTCAGAAGCAGCTCCTCCATGCTTTTGGTGAATGCCGCCTTGTCAAGGATATTCCCCTTTCTCACCCTGGGGTCACTGAGCCGCCTCTTGTCAAACAGGGGGCACGCATCAGCAAGTGTGGAAAGCACCGAAAGAGTGTCATTCTGCTGTGATGATACGGTGTATATACATAGATCGTATTTACCCTCATCAAAGCTCTTCTGATAGCTGCTCCTGCTTTCAAATGTGACCGCACAGTAGTAGCCTGTTTCTTCAAGGGCATCTGATATGGCATAGGGTATCTTTTCACAAGGGTAGTCATCGCACACAAGGAGCGTGGGAAAGCCCTCATCCGCTTCAAAGCTGCTGCTTCTCGGTATCCGTTCCCCCTTCGGATAAAGCTCTCCATAGGGCTTGTTCATCACCGTATAATATGAGGGGATAAAGCTGTACGCCCGTGCGGAGCCCTCCTCCAGAAGCTCTGTAAAATCCTCATCGGCTGCACCAAAGAGGGCTTCCCTCTTTGCGGCATCGGTGTAAAACACACTGTCCGGTGATACGAGCAGCACACTGAGACTGCATTCACAGCTATCCACATTTTTCTTGCCTGTCTCATCGGGGCAGGTATTTGTCATGTATGCACAGGGCTGTGCCTTGTCGTCCCCTATCCTGATATTGATCTCATCGGGGTATGTGAAAAAGTCTTCGGAGGAATTGGAGCGTATCTTTGTCAGAGTGAGGAAATTCTCTGTCCAGTAGGGATCGTAGTTCCACTCGCTGAGCCTGAATGCTCCGCAGGAAAAGGTATCATTTACCGAAAGCCCGTATCTTCCCTCGGTAGACTCAAACAGTTCCCTGTTGCAGGGGGAGGAGGCAGGATGTGCCATGAGTTTCAGAAAGTCGCAGTCCGCAGCTGAAAGCTCTATTACCACAGTGTGATCATCCGGGGCATATATCCCCAGCTCCTCCGGCGGAGCGCCTTTCAGACAGTTAGTACTGTTTTTTATCCCCGAGAAAAGCTCTGTATGCGGGGAATGGGTCTCAGGGGAATAGATGCGCTGCATGGCATATACATAGTCCTGTGCCGTAAGGGGAACATCCGTTTCAAGGGCTGCATCAGACCAATGGAGATCATCTCTGAGAGTAAAGGTATATGTAAGCCCGTCCCCGGAGATATCATAGCTTTTTGCCCCGGAGCATACCACCATGCCGCTCTCGTCAAATTCCATAAGCGTCTGATAGATGTTCCTTATCACCGTTAGCGATGCTGTATCCACTGCCATCTGCGGATCCAGGTTGGCAGGGTTTTCCTGCAAGCAGAGCGTGAATGTGCCTCCGCTTTTTTCACCCTGTGAGCATCCTGAAAAGGCGATGAAAAAGCAAAGGCACATGAGCATTATCTGTATTTTCTTCATATCCGATATCCCTTACAGTGCTGCTTCCACTGTATTCCCCTGTGCCAGTGACTGTCTGACATCTATGATACGCTGATTGGAGCTGCCCCTGAAATCAAGCTCCAGACTCTTTTTTGACAGCACAAAGGGACCGTCTATAAGTATATCCGTCACTTTCAGCAGTTCCATATATCCGTTTTCCTCATTTGCATGGGAAAGAAGATATTCATACACATAGCCTGTGTAGGTGATGAGGCCAAGCCCCATATCCTTTATGCGTTTCCCCAGCTCTGCAAGGGGCTTTGCCTGACAGAAGGGCTCTCCGCCGCTGAAGGTCACACCGTCAAGCAGAGGGTTGTGTCTTATCCTCTCCACTATCTCATCCAAGGTGGCATCTCTGCCTGCCTCAAAGTCCCAGGTCTGGGGGTTATGGCAGCCTTCACAGGCATGGGGACAGCCCTGTACGAATACTGTGAACCTGATCCCCGGTCCGTCCACTATGGAATCATTCACCAGTCCTGCAATACGCAGAATACCTTCCACGTTCTATACATCTCCCCGGAATGCAGTGCATTCATTCACTTAGTCTTTATCGGTGTAAGCTCATTCAGATCAAAGGGAGTGCCCTGATATACGATATAGTTCACCCAGTTGGAGAACATGAGATTGGCGTGTCCCCGCCAGTTGAAATAGGGCACCTGTTCAGGGTCATCATAGGGGAAATAATGATAGGGCATATTGATAGGCAGCCCCTTCCCCAGATCCCTGAAATACTCATTGGCAATGGTACGGCGGTCATATTCTGAATGGCCTGTGACAAAGAAGAGCCTCTGTGATCTGTCCCCTACTATATGTACCCCTGACCTGTCTGATTCGGTTATGATCTCAAGCTGCGGCACCTTGTCTATATCCTCACGCCTTACCTCTGTATGGCGGGAATGAGGCACTACAAATACGTCATCAAAGCCCCTTACCAGAGGATGATACTGGTTTAAGACCCTGTGATCAAACAAGCCGAACATCTTTTCGGGAAGATCATACTTGGGTATGCCGAAATGATGATACAGCCCTGCCTGGGCGCCCCAGCAGATGTGGAAGGTGGAATACACATTTTTCAGTGACCAGTCCATTATCTCACACAGCTCATCCCAGTAGTCCACATCCTCGTATTTCATCTGTTCGACAGGGGCACCTGTGATGATAAGCCCGTCAAAACGGGAATCCCGCACATCGTCAAATATGCGGTAAAACTTTGTCAGATGGGATATGGGAGTATTCTTTGAAACATGAGTCTTCATCTGCAAGAGCTCAATATCCACCTGTATGGGACTGTTGGACAGAAGGCGCAGTATCTGTGTCTCTGTCTCTATCTTTTTGGGCATGAGATTGAGAATGGCTATCTTTACAGGTCTTATATCCTGATGTGCCGCCACCACATTCGTCATATAGAATATATTCTCCTGCCGCAGTATCTCTGTGGCAGGAAGGTTATCCGGAATATTTATGGGCATCCTTATTCTCCAATCATCTGACAGTTAACCTCTTTTTGCAAGCTGCTCCTCTTTGAGAATACGTCCCTTTCGCAGGAGCTCATGCAGAGCAGCGCTGTCCTCAGCCCTGATGGCATCCCTGTATTCTGCCAGCCTGTCTATGATATAATCTATCTCAAAGCACAGTGCATCCTTGTTCATGATAAAAAGAGGCGTCCACATATCCTCATTCAGCTTTGCCACACGGGTGAGATCCTGGAAGGAGCCTGCTGAAAAGCCCATTTGCTGCTGCTGTGTGGGGCTTTTGATATAGGCATTGGACACCACATGAGCAAGCTGGCTCGTAAAGGCTATTATCCGGTCATGCTCCTCGGGCGATGTCTTTACCACCTTCTTGAAATGGATAGACAGAGCCAGATCCTCGATGAGGTGTATCTCCTCCTTGGGAGTCTTTTCTGTTGGGGTCATGATAAAGCTTGCATCATCAAAGAGATTGTCAAGGGAATACTCAAAGCCTGAAAATTCACGTCCCGCCATGGGGTGTACACCTATAAAGGTAACTCCCCTTTCAGCAAGAACATCCGTCACCTCATCGACTATGGCCTTTTTTATGCCGCCTGTGTCGATAACTACGGAGCCCTCCTTGAACACATCCGCATTTTCCTTGATATAGCTGATTATTGTGGGAGGGAAAAGGGAGATTATGGTAACATCAGCCTCGGACACATCCTTCGCCTCATAGTCGATGGCATTCTGGGAAAGAGCCATTTTTACCACCTTGCGGTCGATATCTATGCCCCCCACAAGATGATTGGTGTGCTTTTTTATCGCCTTGCACAGGGAGCCCCCTATAAGACCCAGTCCTACGCAAACTATCTTCATCAGTTTACCCCGCTTTCAGAGCCTGTTTCGGTATCGTTTTTGATTGACACCAGATACATCCCGTGGGGGCCGCTTTCGTCCACCACATACACCATGTACTTCTCCGGTGTTATATCCCCTTCAATAAAGCGCCACGCAGGGGTAGGCGGGATATAGCCGACCCTGAGCGTATATACCGTACCCTGTCCCGATACCTCCTCCACTACGGGAGAATAGCAGAAATAATCGGGCTTCTCGGGCACACGGTAGGAGGAGTGCTCCTCGTCGTAGTAGAAGGAATAGTCCGATGTGGAGATAGTCCTGTGCTCCAGCTCCAGATCCGAGCCGAAAAGCATTGCCGCATGATACTCCACATCCACCTGGGGCACTATCATGTAGTCAAAGTCCATCTCATACCTTGACCTGTCCGCATACAGGATAATATCCCATATGGCTGCCTCAATCATGGTATCACTGTGAAAGCCCTTTGACTGCTCTGTTGTGGGAGGGTCGCAGATGACCACAGGATATATGAATCTCTCCATCCTGCTCTTGCGGTCGGTGTCATTGATGAGCTTGTCAATACCCCTTACAGCAGCCTCACCAACACCCACAAGCCCTATTACCGCCATGATCATAACAAGAAGCCCTGCCAGAAAGTTTGTCTGACGGCGGCGGCTGTCAGCCTCCTGCTGCACCGCAGCTCCTTCCTGCTGTTCCTCATGGCTTTCGGTGAGATTGGCATCCAGTTCATTTTCAGACATTCGCTAACTCCCCCGCTATCTTACCTGTCCGCTGCCCTCAATGGTGTATTTGTTCGAGGTAAGCTCATAAAGCCCCATAGGTCCTCTTGCGTGCAGCTTCTGGGTGGAAATGCCTATCTCTGCGCCGAAGCCGAAGCAGCCGCCGTCGGTAAAGCGTGTGGATGCATTGACATATACACAGGCGGAGTCCACCTCATTCTTGAAGCGGGAGGCATTCACAAGATCGTTGGTGACGATACATTCAGAATGTCCCGTTGAATACCTTGCTATGTGATCCATAGCCTCATCAAGGCTCTTTACAACTCTGACAGCCATGATATAATCACCGAATTCGGTGGCGTAGTCCTCCACCGTGGCGGGTATGACACAGTCACCCAGTATAGCCCTGGTTCTCTCGCAGCCTCTGAGCTCCACGCTGTGCTCATCAAGCCTTGCCTTTATAAGAGGCAGCACCTTTTCAGCTATTGCCTCATGCACCAGAAGGGTCTCAAGGGCATTGCACACAGAGGGACGCTGTGTCTTGCCGTTGTCCGTAAGATTCACCGCCATATCCACGTCTGCACTTTCATCAATGTAGATGTGACAGTTGCCTGTCCCTGTTTCGATAACAGGCACGGTGGCATTCTGCACCACAGCCTTTATAAGCCCTGCCCCTCCCCTGGGGATGAGCACATCCACATAAGGGCACTTCATCAGCGCAGTGGAGGTCTCACGGGAGGTATCGTCAACAAACTGTATCAGATCCCTGTCAAGGCCTGCCTCATCAAGAGCATCACGCATAATGTCACAGAATACCTTGTTGGAGTTATATGCTTCCTTGCCACCTCTTAGTATGCAGGCATTGCCGGTTTTAAGGGAAAGTGTGGCAGCATCCGGAGTGACATTGGGGCGTGCCTCGTATATCATAGCCACTACGCCTATGGGCACACGCACCTTGGTGATACGCAGACCATTGGGGCGCACAGAGCCGCTGTCTACCCTTCCCACAGGGTCCTCCAGTTTAATAAGCTCGTATATGGATGATACTATCCCGTCGATACGGCTGTCATCCAGCCTGAGCCTGTCTATCAGAGAGGCTCTCATGCTGTTCTTCTCAGCCTCAGCTATATCAGCGGCATTGGCAGAAAGTATCTCACTGCGCCTGCTGTCTATCGCCTTTGCTATACCTGCAAGGGCATCGTTTTTCTTCCCTGTTGTGAGCTTTGCCCCGGCTCTTGCAGCCTTTGTAGCTTTTATACCCAGTTCATCAGTATAAGACATAAAACCGCTCCCTCACTTTTTTGCCGTAAATATCGTCCCTATTCCTTCTCCGTCAAACAGCCTGTAAATGTTTTCCGGAAGTCTGCCGTTAATGATAGCCATATCTATGCCGTTTGAATTGGCGATCTCTGCGGCATTGAGCTTGGTGTGCATACCGCCTGTCCCCAGTGCAGAGCCGGCATCCCCCGCCAGGGCACGTATATGGTCATCCACATTCTCTATCACAGGTATCACCTTTGATTCGGGAGAATTGGGATTCCCGTCGTAGAAGCCGTCAATATCGGAAAGTATCACCAGCATATCAGCCTTTGTAATGACTGCAACAGTCGCCGCAAGGGAATCATTCTCCCCCACCTCAAGCTCCAGTTCATCAATGGCAACAGTATCATTTTCATTCACTATGGGGATGATATTGCTGTCAAGGAGCTTGAAGAATGTATTCTCAATGTTGTTTCTCCGCACAGACTCCATAACGTACTTGGTTATGAGTATCTGAGCCACATTGATGTTGTATTCCCCGAACAGCTTGTCATAAAAATACATGAGCTCGCACTGCCCTACAGCCGCACAAGCCTGCTTCATCACTGTATCCTTGGGCTTTTCGGTGAGACCCATCTTCTGTAAGCCCATTGCAATAGCCCCGGAGGAAACAAGTATAATATCAAGTCCCGAGTTATGCAGATCCGCAAGTGCCTTAACAAAGCGCTCCGTGCGCCTTATATTGAGCCTGCCGGACTTGTGTGTCAGGGTAGAGGTGCCTATCTTGAACACTATGCGTTTTTTATTCTGTATGTCAAACATTTCCTTACCTCTCAACTACATTTACAGGTGTCCCCTGCACAAATGCCAGCAGATTGCCCGCAGCCACACGGACAAGTCTTTCCCTTGTTTCAACTGCCGCCCATGATGTGTGGGGAGTGATGATACAGTTCGGAGCGCTCATAAGCTCACAGTCCGCCCTCATAGGCTCATATTCTATCACATCAAGCCCCGCACCCGCAATAGTTCGGTCGCAAAGAGCCACAGCAAGAGCGTGCTCATCCACCACACCGCCCCGGGATGTATTTATCACCACCGCCGAGGACTTGCACAAGGAGAGCCGCCTTGCATCCACAAGCCTGCTGGTCTCATCTGTCAGCGGACAGTTGAGGGAGATAAAGTCAGATCTTTCAAATACACTGTCCACATCCGTAAACTCTACGCCGGGGACTTCTTTCGGAGTCCTCGTGGCTGCAATGACCTTCATGCCGAAGGCTCTTGCTATCTCAGCCGCCCTCTGTCCTATGCGCCCGAAGCCTACTATCCCCAGCACCTTGTCCCAAATCTCCTCCGTGGGGAACGGAAATGCGGAAAATGTGGGAGATCTCTGCCAGCCGCCGTCCTTTACAAATGCATCATACTGCGCCGTCTTGTCCGAAAAGTACAGTATGAATGAGAATATATGCTGTGCCACAGCCTCAGTGGAATAGGCAGGCACGTTGGTAACGGTGATGCCCCGCTCCCTTGCCGCCTTTATATCCACGTTGTTGTAGCCTGTGGCGCACAGACCTATATACCGCAGTGTTGGGCACTTGTCCATGACCTGTGCCGTAAATACAGTCTTGTTGATGATAGCAGCTTCGGCACCCTTCAGGCGCAGGGGTACATCCTCCGCCTTTGTAAGGGGGTATCGCACCACATCAGCCGCCGTATCAAAGAGGGCTGTGGATATATCCCCTGTGGTGAGAGTAGCCTCTTCAAGCATTACTGCTCTGATTTTTTGCTGCATCTTCCATCTTCTCCGCTATGTATGCATCAAGCTCGTCTATCCTGCCAATGGTCTTCTTGTCGTCTATAACAAGCTCCTCTATGGTGTCACGCACCTTGAGAAGATCCTCAATGTCGATGTTTTCCTTTTCGTCGATTATCCTGTTTATCTCTTCAGTGCGCTTTTTAAGCTTTTCATCATCTGCCTTTTCACGCTTATGCATACCGATGACAGTAAGGACAAACAGGGCTATCTCTTCGATACCCAGCACATAGAATGCCCATTTTTGCTTTGCCACAACATACACAAGCAGTGTGGAGCATATGCCGATAAGCAGGAAGAGCTGATATCTGTGGCGCTGTTTTATATACAGCAGAATAAGTATTATGGTACTTACTATTACAAAGCCTACATGGATAGCAGGCGGCAGCGGAAAATATACGGTACCCTGCATGATCAGTCCAGCACCTCGTTTATAGCCCCAAGCAGCTCCTCATATGTCTCATATGCGGGCACGTCGGGATTGTCAGCCTTGATCTTATCAGTGGATCTGAACAGGAACCCTGCCTTTGATGCCTTTATCATTCCCAGATCGTTGTAGCTGTCTCCGCTTGCTATGGTGTCAAGTCCGATGGACTGAAGAGCCTTGACTGTTTCAAGCTTTCCGTTTTTCTCGATGCGCATCTTAAAGCCGGTTATCTCACCGTTGTCCGCTACCTCCAGGGTATTGCAGAATATGGTGGGCCAGCCCAGCTTATTCATAAGGGGGGCTGCAAACTGGGTGAATGTGTCGGAGATGATGATGACCTGTGTTTTTTCACGAAGGGCATCAAGGAATTCCCTTGCCCCCTCCATGGGGTCTATCTTTGCTATGGTATCCTGTATCTCCTTAAGACCCAGGCCGTGCTCCTTGAGAATGCCTATTCTCCACCTCATCAGCTTGTCATAGTCGGGTTCATCACGGGTGGTGCGGGTAAGCTCAGGTATGCCGCTCTCCTTTGCAAAGGCTATCCATATCTCGGGTACGAGTACGCCTTCAAGGTCAAGGCATACGATATTAAGATCACTCATAGTTATATCCTTTCCATCAGATGTAATGTATCCTGCTCTTGTCGAACCTGTCCTGCTGAGGGCGTTCCTCGGCAGGATAGCCCACAGGCACTAAGGCAAATGCGTGAAGATCGTCCCCCAGCCCCAGAGCGGCATCAGCTTTTTCCATACGCTCCGGTTCGGGTGTAACGCAGAGCCATACGCCGCCGAGGCCGAGCGATGTTATCTCTAACAGCATATTCTCCACCGCACAGGACAGGTCTATCTGTCCGAGCCTTTCCCAGCGCAGACCCTTTGTGCGCATACAGGGCACTATCACCACAGGTGCACCTGCAGCGCAGGCTGAATACAGGCTGCACTCGGACAAAGCCTTGATAACAGCTCTGTCACGAACTACATAGAATTCCCATGGCTGCTGGTTGCCGGCAGAGGGAGCTGCCATAGCCGCACGCAGTATCTGTTCTATCTTTTCCGGTTCAACGGGTTCGTCCGTGTATTTTCGGACACTTATGCGCCTGAATATCTCGTTCATTTCTGCTCCAGTGCCGCAAGGGCTCTCTTTCCTATGTCGGTGCGGTAATGCGCCCCCTCAAAGGAGATCTTCTTCACGGCTGCATATGCTCTGTCAAGAGCCTCTGGCAGAGCAGCGCCTGTGGCAGTGACACCTATTACACGCCCGCCGCTGGTGAAGAACTTCCCGTTTTCATACTTGGTGCCTGCATGGTGGACAAAGGCACCCTCCACCTGCCCCTTATCGTCAAAGCCCGACATCTCAATGCCCTTGGGATATGAAAGCGGATAGCCGCCGGAAGCCATTACAACGCAGGCGCAGGACTCATTCTTCCATTTTATTTCCACATCAGCAAGTCTGCCGTCAGCCACTGCCTCGAAGATCTCACACAAATCGCCGTCAAGCAGAGGCAGCACCACCTGAGTCTCAGGGTCTCCGAAGCGGCAGTTGTACTCTATGACCTTTGGCCCCTTTGGTGTCATCATCAGCCCGAAGTAAAGGCAGCCCTTGAAGGTGCGCCCCTCCGCCTTCATGGCATTGATGGTAGGCAGGAATATCTTTTCCATGCACTCGTCGGCAAGAGCCTTGGTATAGCAGGGATTCGGGGCAACAGTCCCCATGCCGCCGGTGTTGAGCCCTTCGTCGTTGTCAAGGGCACGCTTGTGATCCATGGATGATATCATGGGCACCACAATGTTTCCGTCGGTAAAGGAGAGTACAGACACCTCAGGACCTGTCAGGAATTCCTCGATGACCACCTTTGCTCCCGACTTCCCGAACTTGCCCCCGTCTATCATCTCACGGACAGCTGTTACGGCTTCCTCCTCGTTCTGTGCGATGATAACACCTTTGCCAAGTGCCAGACCATCCGCTTTGATAACAGCGGGGTAGGTGTTCTGACCTTTAAGGTAGGCAACAGCACTTTCGCTGTCGGTGAATGTTTCATAAGCTGCTGTAGGTATGCCATATTTCTTCATCAGCTCCTTGGAAAAGGCCTTGCTGCCCTCTATGACGGCAGCCTTGCTGTCAGGGCCGAATGCCTTTATGCCCTTTGCGTTCAGGGCATCCACCAGACCCAGAACAAGTGGGTCATCAGGGGCTACTACCACCATGTCAACAGCAAGCCTCTGCGCCAGAGCCACCTGTCCTTCTATGTCGGTAGCCTTTACGTCAAAGCACTCCGCATAGCGGGATATGCCGCCGTTGCCGGGGGCACAGTAGAGCTTGTCCACCTTCGGACTTTCGGCAAGCTTCATTATTATGGCGTGTTCACGGCCGCCGCCGCCTACTACGAGTATTTTCATACAAAACTCCTTAAAACCATATCTGATTCATTCCCGTAAGGAATGTCTTTGTTATGGGGAAACCTGATGCACTGCCTATAAGACTGTCTATGGAACAATAAGGGCAAAGAGCCGTATCGCCGCAGTCACACCAGTTTTCTATCAGCCTGTGATTGTGGAATATCCTAAGGCAGTAAAAGCAGCCTATGTCACGGCTGTGCTCCAGCTCTTCACGGTTGTACGTGCAGTGCCTGTGTGCCTTGTATTCCAGGATGCTGGTATTTGTCATGCCTTGATAAGTTTAACTCCCGTGTATTTCAGTATATTCTCATCCGCTGTCACAAGGGTCAAGCCCTCATAAATCGACTGTGAGATGAGCATTCTGTCAAAGGGGTCACGGTGGATGAAGGGCAGTGAAGAAAGAAGCTCGATATGTTCAGCCTTTATGGGCAACACGCTGATATCATTTTTTTCACAGGCGCTCATTATATCCTTTATCGGCAGTGGGAGAGTCAATTTACCGATGTTGTTTTTGATTGCCATCTCCCAAAATGAACAGATACTGACATATACCCCGCTCTGTGTTGATATTATATGGCTTATATCTTCGGAAAGCCTGTCATCATTGTTGATATACCAATAAAGTATGTGTGTGTCAATAAGATACATTACATATACTCCGCAAAATCAGCCAAAGGTTCATCAAAATCATCAGAGATCCAGCCTTTTTTCGCAAAAAGATTGCGAAGCGACGACCTATCAACAGGAGCTGATGATACATCTTCCTCTCTTTTCAGATATTTCAGATAATTAAGAACTTGCTTCAATATGTCATCAGAAACACCTGATGCCTCTTTGTTTATCATATCTATTACCATACCGTCATCTCCTTCTCACTGTCCGCAAATCAAAAGAAAAGAACTATCCATGTGTGCCCTGTATTCCGGGATGCTGGTATTTGTCATGCCTTGATAAGTTTAACTCCCGTGTATTTCAGTATATTCTCATCCGCTGTCACAAGGGTCAAGCCCTCATAAATCGCCTGTGAGATGAGCATTCTGTCAAAGGGGTCACGGTGAATGAAGGGCAGTGCTGATATCCCCTGTATATGCGGGATCTTTACCGGCAATATCTCTATATATGCATTCAGCGCATCCTTGTACAGATCATTGATAGTTCCGTCAAACTCGAATTTGCCTATGCTGTTTTTGATTGCCATCTCCCAGAAGGAACAAATGCTTACATATACAGGCTCATCGCTGTTGATAACAGCCATGATCTCTTTATTCAGCAGCTTTTCTCCGCTAAGATACCAATAGAAAACATGAGTATCAAGCAAATACATCACATATACTCCTTAAAGTCATCCAGCGGGTCATCAAAATCATCCGAGATCCACATTTTTCCCTTGTATTTTCCACATAATTCCCTGCGTTTCTCTGCGATCCCGGAAGATACCGGATAATTACCTGCCTTGTACAGAAGAAACTCCATATAGCTTAAAACATTCTCAAGATCCTCAGCTGAAAGCATACTGACACAATTATTTATGTTCTCTACTACGGTAAGATCCTGCGCATTTGTCTTCTCTAAAGCTTTTACTGACATACCGTCATCTCCTTCTCATTGTCCAAAGAGCCAATGGAAAAGCGCTGTCACTTTGCGTCGCCTGTAGCGTTTATATCACCCTTGACATGGGCATTGTGGTATATCTCTATGGCAAATGAACAGAACAGCAGCACATATGCCCCCACGACAAGCAATCCTGCCACATTGTCGATAAGCGCTTTCACAGTCTGATATACCATAATGGTCTGTGCGCCGTATAAGTGCGACACGAACATCATAAATCGTCCATACAGCCATCTTTCTCCAAAGGAGCTGACTACGATGATAAAAGCACATATGATGGTGCGTGCCACCTCACTGCTTTTGCCTGTGTTCTTTATAAGCACATTTACCAGTGCCAGCACACTCAGAGGCAGCCACCCTGCAAAGATGCTGAGAAAGAACGACTTTTCGGAAGCCGTGAGCTTTACGTCCTCCGTCCTCACATCAATGTCAAACAGCCCTATAGATATACCGGGGAAAAATGTCAAAACCAGGACCGAAGCAAAGAACGCAAGAGATAGTGCAAATGCGACAGCAGAAAGAGTTTTACATACCTTTGGGCGCATACCTTACCTCATCAGTGGTGGAATAGCCTTATCCCCGTGAATGCCATTGCAATCCCGTATTTGTTGCAGGTATCTATTACGTTGTCGTCACGGATGGAGCCGCCGGGCTGGGCAATATATCTCACACCGGACTTATGTGCTCTTTCGATGTTGTCCCCGAAGGGGAAGAAGGCATCAGAGCCCAGTGCCACATCTGTGTTTTCAGCAAGCCATGCCTTTTTCTCCTCAACAGTGAGGGGCTGGGGGCATTCTGTGAATACCTTCTGCCATTCGCCGTCACGGAGTATATCCTCGTACTCATCACCCATGTATACGTCTATGGCATTGTCACGGTCTGCACGGCGCACATCCTCCTTAAAGGGCAGAGCCATTACCTTGGGGCACTGTCTGAGCCACCAGTTGTCAGCCTTCTGTCCTGCAAGGCGGGTGCAGTGTATCCTTGACTGCTGCCCTGCGCCTATGCCGATAGCCTGTCCGTCCTTGACGTAGCACACGGAATTGGACTGGGTGTACTTCAATGTGATAAGTGATATGAGCAGATCCGCACGCTTGTCATCGGGGATATCCTTTGCATCTGTTACAATGTTTGAAAGCAGCTCATCATTGATGTCAAGCTCATTTCTCCCCTGCTCAAAGGTGATGCCGTATACCTGCTTGTGCTCTATGGGAGCGGGGGTATAGGCTGTATCCATCTGCAGTATGCAGTAGCCGCCCTTCTTCTTGGTCTTGAGTATCTCCAGAGCCTCGGGAGAATAGGAGGGAGCGATTATGCCGTCGGAGACTTCACGCTGTATCATTTTTGCGGTGCATACGTCACATTCATCGGAAAGTGCGATGAAATCACCGTATGAGGACATTCTGTCCGCACCTCTTGCTCTTGCATAGGCACACGCCAGAGGTGAAAGCTCACCCAGGTCATCCACCCAGTATATCTTTTTGAGCGTATCCGTAAGGGGTCTGCCTATGGCAGCACCCGCAGGAGATACGTGCTTGAAGGATGTAGCCGCAGGAAGTCCCGTAGCCCTTTTCAGCTCCTTCACAAGCTGATATCCGTTTAAAGCATCAAGGAGATTGATGTATCCGGGCCTGCCGTTGAGAACAGTAACAGGCAGGTCGCTGCCGTCCTGCATATATACTCTTGAGGGCTTCTGATTGGGGTTGCATCCGTATTTAAGCTGCATTTCGTTCATAGTGGGTTTCCTTTCTATCCTATGTTGATCTCTGTGGGTGTATATACTGTAATATCAGGTATCTCTGGCATCACCGGCATATCGGATATATCCACATCTACGGATATGGTATAGTCCGGATCCCTTTCACGATTTTCTGTTACGGTGGTTTCCTCTGTCACGCCGTCTGTTTTGCTGTAACTGTTACTGCCGGATGAACTGTATCTCGGAGTGTGGCTCTTATAGTCAAAGGCAACTGCTAACCCTGCCCCTGCCACAAGACCTGCGCCCCCTGCAAAAAACAATATGATAAAGAGTATGAACGCTATGAGCCCTGAACGCTTTTTGCCCGTAGCAGGATCGGCAGGGTATTTTATGGTCATCACAGGGGGAATGATAATGAAAAACAGTGATGCAGCAACTACGGCAAGTATACCTAAAGGATCATTGTCAAAAAGTATCCCCAGTGCCATGACGATCCACAGTGCCACATATATCAGGATGCATATTATAACTGTCTTCTGCCATTTTTTCTTTGCCCTGACAAAGCCTTCAGCGTTCTGCTGCGCCCTCATTGCCTCCTTTTCGGAAGTGTTGTCTATGTTGAAGGTAGAGAGGCAGTATTCACAGGTGGCTTTTTCAGCTCCGGGCAATACAGACAGGGAAGCCCCGCAGGAGGGACACACCAGAGTGTAGAATTCCATAGCACACATTCCTTCCCGAAAAGGGTCATGCCTTATCGTATTTGTTTATGATGCGTGTCTGCTTTTCACCTGTGGCAATGTCTATGAAGCAGGTGTAGAGGGATACCTTGTTGTCTCCGTTAAGGGCATTCCATATCTTCATGGTAAAGCCGTCGATATTGTCAGCACCTACAGCTATCTTTTCCGGCTCTCCCTCGAAGGAAGGCAGAGGTGAACCGTCACCCATATATGTGTGGATAAAGTGCCCCACACCTGCCACAGGGGCGGGATAATCAAAGGTGAAGCGCTCACAGCAGGAAGGGTCTCCGTCTGCGGATTTCAGTATGGAGATAGAATATGAGAGCTCACCCCCGGCAGCAGTTACAACAGCGCTGATCCTGGGAGTGTAATTGGGAGCATCATCCTCATACTCACGGCATCTGAGGGACTGCTCAAAGGTCTGCCCCATGCTCATGCCGTCGTATATGGTGTCAGTCTGATCCCCGTTGGTAACGATGGTTATATTCCCCAGTGTCCTTACAGGGGAATAGATGATAAGATGGGGGTCGGACAGCTTAGAAGGGTCAGCCGCCTCTGTGCGTATGCCGTCAGATGTGGCAGTAAATACACGGTTGCGGGAGTTTACGCTCCTGCCCATAATGAAGTAGGCTATTTCAGCAGTTTTCCCGTCCTCGCTGCGGCCAACAACTATGCCTCTTCCGGGATATGCATTTCCCTCAAGCAGTTCTTTAAGATCATTGATTTTCATCATCGTTCCCCCATTCGTCTATATCGTAAAAATCAAGTTCATCAAGGTCCAGATCCTTGACCTGCACTTTTTCTGAGGATTCTTCACCGTCTATGGTGATCCAGCTAACGGTGACAGACTCTGAGTCCGGATAGTAGCAGCTGAACGCCTTCCACAGATCTTCGCCGCTGACAAGGTCGCTGAAGTGCATCTCCATTGGTACGCCGTTCCTGATGCTGAACATATACGCACTCTGTACCCCGTCCCCCTGGAAGGTGTTGTTTACGATAAGCTCATTTGTGCCGTCCCCGTCAATATCCAAAGAATATGCTTCACGGCCGCCGTCACTGCGGAACCCGAAGGAATTGGCGATATTGGTCACTTGTCCGTCAATGACAGCATAGTAATGGTCGTCAAACATCTCATACTCGTTGTCATCCCATGCATCATTTGTTATGACAAGGGCAGTATGACCCATGATATCTTCCATCTCTGTAAAACGGGTGACTTTCCCGTAGTTATCAAAGGTAACGCCGCAGGGCTGCGCAGTGCTGTCCTCATCGCTGTCAGCAATATTCAGATATTTCCTGTCCGGGGTCTCGCCCTCCAGCACGGTAAAGTGCTCCGTAGCAGTGGCAAGCACGGTGTCGGTATTGCTGTACAGTCTGAAAAATGTCAGGTCATAGGGATCCGTCTGCATCTCCTCGAGTACATAGTCTACATCCGCAGGCAGCTCAAAGTCCCCGGTATAGTCATGCACCACATGGGCAGTGTAGGGCACGTTGTCCTTTATCATGAACCAGTCTGTATAGTAGACGCCTTCCCTGTCCCTTTCAAGCATATAGCAGCCCCATGCTGCATATTCCCTTGCAAGCATGGTAGGCACAAACTCCTTTGCGGGAGAGACATCGACGGCTGCCTCATATGACCTTCTGTGGAAGGCAATGAGCGCTGTCCTGTCTTCAAGCACCGCATAGAAACGGTCTTCATAGCTGTCATCAGCAGGGTCATACCGAGACACAACGGCGCAAGGATAGCACATGAGATAATCCTCGCTGAGGGAGTATTCACAACCCTCTTTTATCCCGTCTTCATCCATCTCGTATATGTAAAGCCCGGACTCCTTTTCACCCGCATTTTTCAGGTAGAGGTTTTCTGTATCAAGAGTCCACTGTCCCGATGAAAGAACAGTCTGTGCCGCTGTTGTCTCAGTGGTGACAGCAGCTTCGGTGGATGTCTCGGCAGGTGATGTCACAGTAGTGGTCACAGCCTGTGTGGTGACTGTTGTCTGCTCAGTCTCAGCTGCAATGGTCACAGCCGCCTGCTCCACAGAGGATACAGGTGCTTCCCGGGCTGTGCATCCGCACAGGCACAAAAGCGCAATAATGGAGATGGTCTTAGCTTTAAATGTCATCTGTGATCCTCGCTATGCCGTTTTCAACGGTTATTTTACCGGCGCAGACATACTCTGTGGCAAGAGGAAGTATCTTCCATTCCGCCTGCTCCATGACACGCCTCTGCAGTACCTCCGGCGTATCCCCTGCCTGTATCTCCACAGCCTTCTGCAGGATTATGGGGCCTGCATCACATTCAGCAGTGACAAAATGCACTGTGGCGCCTGTTACCTTCACGCCCCTTGCCAGAGCCTCCTCATGCACACGCAGACCATAGTAGCCCTTCCCGCAGAAAGAGGGTATGAGGGATGGATGCACATTTATCATCCTGTAGGGATAGGCATCGCAGACCTGCTCATCGAGTATGGTCATAAAGCCCGCATATACGATGACATCCGCATTCTTTTCACGCAAAAGCTCAAGAAGCGCCTTGGAATAGGCATGGCTGTCGGCATACTCCGAACGTGGGAGCACAACGCCCTCTATACCGGCATTCTTTGCCCTTTCCAGAGCATATGCCCCTGCCTTGGAGGATATTACGCATACTATCCTGCCGCTTCTGATGATGCCGCTGTTCTGGGCATCAATAAGAGCCTGCAGATTAGTGCCGCCCCCGGATACAAGTACAACTATGTTCTTCATTCGATCCACCTGTCATGTGAGGTTTTAGTCAAAAAAGGGCTTATCTTCCGGAATGATTGCGGTTATCTTCGCTGTTTTTGCGATTATCAGAATGCTTACGGCGGCAGAAAGCAGATTTACTGCTGCCAATACCGCAAAAAAGGTATCAGAAATGCTCCCCGCAAATGCACTGCGAAGAGCAGCACACCCTGCGAGCACCGCAATGTTCCACACCACAGCTGCAACAGAAAAGCCCCCTGCACTTTTCAGAGGATTTCGCCTGTCTCCGTCAGAGCCCATCCAGATAAGCACATCTGTAATAATGGCAAATATATTAACAGTTGGGATAAAAAGGATAAGCGCAATGGTGCTTACTGTACGTATATGCACTATCTCACGGTGAATATCCATTTTATCCCCCTGTTTGAGCTTTGCAAAGTAAATAACTTGGCTTTAAAGTATATCACTTTACATTAAAGAAAATAACTTTACAGTAAAGGCGCTGGCTTTACAGCATCATTCAATGACAACGCCCTCGTCGCCGTCAGCCAGCTCGCCTATAACGTATGCATCCTCGCCGGCAGCCTTTAAAGTCTCTATGGCCTTGTCCGCATCGCTCTTATCCACACAGGCTATCATGCCAACGCCCATGTTAAAGGTGTTGAACATATCCCTTTCGGGTATCTTTCCTGTCTGTGCGATAAGGTCGAATATGGGCAGCACCTGCACCGCAGAGCGATCGATCCTTGCGGTTATGCCCTTGGGCAGTGAACGGGGTATATTCTCGTAGAAGCCGCCCCCTGTTATATGTGACATGCTCTTGACCTTGACAGCGTTGATAAGAGAAAGCACAGGCTTTACATATATCCTTGTGGGAGTCATCAACGCCTCGCCCAGGGTGGTGCCCAGTTCCGACTGATGGCGTGCAAGGTTCTGCTCATTTACGGTGAACACCTTTCTCACCAGTGAAAAGCCGTTTGAATGCACACCGCTTGACTTTATGGCAATGAGCACGTCTCCCGCCTTCTGAGAGGAAGGATCAAGTATCTTGTCCTTATCCACCACGCCGACAGAAAAGCCTGCAAGATCGTATTCATCCTCAGGCATGAGCCCGGGATGCTCCGCAGTTTCCCCGCCTATAAGGGCACAGCCTGCACGAACGCAGCCCTCTGCCACACCTGCAACGATAGACGCTATCTTTTCGGGGTAATTCTTTCCGCAGGCGATGTAGTCAAGGAAAAACAAGGGCTTTGCGCCGCAGCAGATTATGTCGTTGACACACATAGCCACGCAGTCTATGCCCACGGTATCATGCTTGTCCATGAGAAAAGCAAGCTTTATCTTGGTGCCTACGCCGTCCGTGCCGGAAACCAGCACAGGCTCCTTCATGCCGCTCACATCAGGGGCAAACAGGCCGCCGAAGCCGCCTATGCCGGACATCACTCCGGGGATATTGGTGCGTGCCACATGGGACTTCATCAGCTCAACAGACTTATAGCCTGCTGTAACGTCCACACCTGCTTCTTTATAGCTCTCGGAAAAACTGTTCATTTACAAAACGCTCCTTACAGGGCAAATGCCCCTTTGAGTATCAGCTTATTCGTTCCCGTCCCAGCAGTAGGTGCACAGATTGCAGGCAGGTATGCCCACTGCATCCTCGGTGCCCTCAAGAGACTGGAATTCAAGGGAGGTAAGTCTTAATCTGCGGCATATCTCCGCTCTCAGATAGCTTCCCCTTTCGGTCTCCCTGTCGGAATATTCCTTAATGTAGGCTCTCCCTGCCTCGCCCTCACGCTCAAAGATTATCTTCCTGGCAATAAGGTCAAGTTCGGAATTGCTGCGTGAGAAGTTAAGGTATTTGCAGCCGTACATTATAGGGGGACAGGCAGAGCGCATATGCACTTCCTTTGCCCCGTTCTCGTACAGAAATTCCACTGTCTCACGCATCTGTGTCCCACGGACTATACTGTCATCCACAAACAGTAGGCGCTTGCCCTCGATGAGCTCGTGTACGGGAATGAGCTTCATCTTTGCCACTTGGTTGCGAAGGCTCTGGTTCTGGGGCATAAAGCTCCTGGGCCATGTGGGAGTGTACTTTATGAACGGGCGTGCAAAGGGTATGTGGCTGGCATTTGAAAAGCCTATGGCATGGGGAGTTCCGCTGTCAGGGATACCGCAGACATAGTCCACGTCCGGAAGTGTGCCCCTTGCCATCTCCGCCTTTGCCATGATCTCGCCGTTGCGTGTCCTCATGGTCTCAACTGAAACGCCCTCGTATACAGAGTTGGGGTACCCGTAGTATGTCCACAGGAATGTGCATATCTTCATATCACTGTGCCCCTCAGAGAGCACCTCACATTCATCTGCGGTGATCCTTACTATCTCGCCGGGCAGGAGCTCCCTGTAGGTGGTATAGCCCAGCTTCTGGAATGCAAATGACTCGAAGGAGCAGCAGAACCCGTCGGAGCGCTTGCCTATTATTATGGGCAGGCGGCCCTTTGCATCACGGGCAGCGATTATGCCGTCGCTTGTCATGATGATAAGGCTCATGGTGCCGTCGATGCGCTCCTGGGCATAGCGTATGCCCTCCACAAAGCTGGACTTTCTGGCGATAAGGGCACCTATGAGGGATGACCAGTTCACCTTGCCGCTGCTCATTACCTCGAAGGAGGCGCCGCTGCCGCACAGCAGCTCATCACGGAGCACCGCATCGTTGTTGATTATGCCAACGCTGCATACCGCATACATACCAAGATCCGAGCGCAGAAGTATGGGCTGGGGATCTGTGTCGCTTATGGCACCTAAGCAGATATTGCCGCTCATGCCCACAATGTCATCTTCAAATTTTGTCCTGAAAGGGGAATTTTCTATGCTGTGGATACTGCGCTGAAACCCCTTTTCCGGGGAGTATGCCACCATACCGCCTCTTTTTGTACCAAGGTGAGTATGGTAGTCCGTGCCGAAGAACACGTCGTTTACAGCATCATTATGAGATACAAGACCGAAAAAGCCGCCCATGGGAGACCCTCCTTAACAGTGTGATGGGATCAGTGCTCTCTGTGCTTAGCCGAAGATCCTCTTCATCATTTCCTGATACGCCTCTTCCACACCGCCAAGATCCCTGCGGAAACGATCCTTGTCCAGCTTCTCATGAGTGGTGCTGTCCCAGAAGCGGCAGGTATCGGGAGATATCTCATCTGCAAGGATTATCTTCCCCTTGTATCTGCCGAATTCTATCTTGAAGTCGATAAGGTCGATGTTGTGCTCCTTGAAGAACTTCTTCATAAAGTCATTCACTCTGAAAGCATAATCTGCGATGGTGTCAAGCTCTTCCCTTGTGGCAACGCCCAGTGCTATTGCATAATAGTCATTGATAAAGGGATCGCCCAGATCGTCATTCTTGTAGGAATATTCAAGTATGGGAGAAAGGAAGGGCTTGCCCTCTTCCACGCCCATTCTCTTTGAGAAGCTGCCTGCGGCTACATTTCTGACTATGACCTCAAGCTGTACTATCTCCACCTTCTTGACCAGAGTCTCACGGTCGGAAAGCTCCTCCACAAAATGAGTGGGAATGCCTTCCTTTTCAAGCAGGGAGAACATATAGTTGGTCATCTTGTTGTTTACAACGCCCTTGCCTCTTATAGTGCCCTTCTTCTCACCGTTGAAGGCTGTGGCATCGTCCTTGTAGTCTACGATAACAAGGTCTGGGTCACTGGTTGCAAATACCTTCTTTGCCTTGCCCTCGTAAAGCTGCTCACCTTTTGTAACGTTCATAGTTTTATCCTCCTATTTCAAGAATTTTTTCCTGTAATTTCTGTTCCTTTGCGGCTATCCCCTGCTCCATTGCGGCTTTCTCCTCTGTGAGCTTCGCAGACAGCCCCTCATCAGACAGTGCCAGCATCTGCACTGCAAGCACAGCCGCATTCTTTGCACCGTTCACCGCAACTGTGGCAACAGGCACCCCGGAGGGCATCTGCACTGTTGCAAGCAGGGCATCCAGCCCCTCAAAGCTTGATTTTATGGGGATACCGATGACCGGCAGTATGGAATTGCCGGCAAAGACCCCTGCCAGATGAGCCGCCATGCCTGCCGCACAGATGATAACGCCAAAGCCGTTGTCAGCAGCGCTTCTTGCAAACTCAGCCGCCTGTACCGGTGTTCTGTGGGCGCTCATGATATGCGCCTCAAAGGGCACCCCGTACTTTTTCAGCTCCGAAAACGCAGGCTTTACCACCTCATAGTCGCTGTCAGAGCCCATGATTATCGCTACCTTCTTCATTTCACACCTCTTTACCGACAAAGGATCCCCTTTGTCATAGCGTTTAAAAAACATTCCACTCTATTATACATCATATATTCCCAAAATGCAAGCGCAAATTTATACAAAGCAGTACATTGCCGTATGCTATGCCGTTTATGCTATTTGTAAATTTTTTATGTAAACAAGAGTTCCAATGTCCGTTAATATATTGTCTGCAATCTTTACTTGAAAAATTTTCATTTACCGGTTATAATTAAGCTGTATTGTATCCGCATTTGTATTGTATCCGCACTCCCTTAGCGGGAAAACGGAATGATAACAAGGAGGATTTGTCATGAACAACAACACCCGGAAGATAGCGGGCATCGGGATACTGACAGCCATAGTAATAGTGCTGCAGATAATCTCCACCAACATCAAGTTGGGTCCCTTCTCCATCACCCTTGCACTTATGCCCATAATCATAGGTGCAGCACTCTACGGCCCCAAGACAGGGGCATGGCTTGGATTCGTGTTCGGCTGTGTTACTCTGCTGGATTCGGGCGCATTCATGGCTGTGAGCATTCCCGGCACTATCTTCACCTGCCTTGCAAAGGGCACACTGGCAGGACTGATATCAGGGCTTGTTTACACCGCCATTTCAAAGACGAACCGTGTGGCAGCCATCGTAGCGGCTGCAGTGATATGCCCCGTTGTCAATACAGGGGTATTCGTGCTGTGCTGCTTTCTGTTCTTCATGAACACCATTCAGGGCTGGGCCGGCTCAACAAATGCCATCACATTCATATTTGTGAGCATGATAGGTCTCAACTTCCTGGTGGAGCTCGGTGTGAACCTGGCACTTTCCACCATAGTTGAAAGGATACTGAGCATCATAATACCCCGCAAGGAGCAGCTTGCATGAAGCGAAACGACCTGCTGCTGGCTGTTGACATCGGGAACACCGCCCTCACCGTGGGAGTAATATCTAAGGAGGACATTCTCTTTACGGAAATGCTCTCGGTGAATACGGCATCCTTCCCTGCTGAATATGTCATCACCTTAAAGAGCATATGTGAGCTGAATTCATGTGAGATACCCGATTCCGCTGTCATCTGCTCAGTGGTGCCCTCTCTTACGGACACTGTAGCACAGGCGGTAAGGCGGCTGTGCGGCTGTGAACCGCTGATTGTGGGGCCCGGCATAAAGACAGGTCTTTCCATACGGATAGACGACCCTGCCCAGCTGGGAGCCGATCTGGTGGCACAGGCTGTGGCGGCAGTGAATATCTATCCTGCCCCGTGCGTCATAGCGGATCTCAGCACTGCCACAAGCATATCGGTCATCAGCGGGAACGGCACATACACAGGCGGCCTTCTGATACCGGGGCTCGGGATATCCTCTGCCGCGCTGGCGGAAGGCACCTCACAGCTGCCCCACATATCCCTTACGGCTCCTGAAAGGCTTATAGGCCGCAGCACCGCAGAATGTATGAAAAGCGGTATGCTCTACGGCGCCGCCTGCACCATAGACGGCATCTTCGAGAGGATCGAGGAGGAAACGGGCGCACACAGCACTCTCATACTCACAGGTCAGTATGCCGCAGCAGTCTCACCCCTGTGCCGCACACAGCACATATATGATCCCGGACTTCTGTTCAAGGGGCTGGGAATCATCTTCAAAAAGAATAAGCGTTAAGCAAAACATAAAAGCGATACAATACAAACAGACCCGCCGGGGAGCAATCTCCGGCGGGTCATTTTTATGGTCATCAGACTCTGAAGAGCAGGTCTCCGTATGTGGGGAAGGGCCACATATTCTCAGGCACTATCATTTCAAGCTCGTCTGCAAGGGCACGCATATTTGACATTGAGGTGAATATCACATCACGGTAATACTTTGCACATTCGTAGACATCGCTTTTCTCGCAGGCATTTATCACAGCCTTGTCAAGGTCAGCTATGGCAGTGCTCAGGGATGCGTTTATCTCGCTCACCTTTTTGCAGATGCTCTTCTCCAGCTCTGCATCCACGCCAATGCCGGCCTTGACTGCAACAGTCTCCGCAAGTGACCTTGCATATGCGATACCTGCGGGAAGTATCTGCTTCTTGGCCATGTCCAGCATAGTAAGTGCTTCGATGTTTATCACCTTTGAATACTTTTCAAGGAGCACGTCACGGCGGGCGGTAAGCTCCTTGCGGGAGTATACCCTGAAGGACTCAAACATCTCTACGTTCTCTTCATCGGTGTAGTGGGGCATTGCATCCACAGTGGTGGGATAGTTGTGCAGTCCCCTTCTTGCAGCCTCCTCTATCCAGCCCGCATCGTAGCCGTTGCCGTTGAAGATGACCCTCTTGTGCTTTTTGAGCATCTCCACAAGAAGATCATTGAGCTCACGCTTGAAATCCTCTGCCTTTTCCAGTCTGTCGGCAAAATAGCGCAGGGAATCAGCCACGATGGAGTTGATTATGGTATTGGGGCAGGCTATGTTGTCATAGGAGCCCACGCTTCTGAATTCAAACTTGTTGCCCGTAAAGGCAAAGGGAGAAGTCCTGTTGCGGTCGGTGTTGTCACGGGGGAAATTGGGCAGCGCCTCAACTCCTATGACAAACTCGTGAGCCTCATTCGTCCTTATCATGTTGCCTGTTTCCAGAGCATCAAGCACTTCCTGTATCTCATCCCCCACAAATACGGATATTATGGCAGGGGGTGCTTCGTTGGCGCCAAGTCTGTGATCGTTTGAGGCGGAAGCCGCAGAAAGCCGGAGCAAGTCCGCAAACTTGTCCACTGCACGCAGCACTGCGATAAAGAATGTCAAAAACTGGATATTGTCCTTGGGGCAGGCACCGGGGTCGAGAAGGTTAACACCTGTATCAGTGGACATGGACCAGTTGTTGTGCTTGCCGGAGCC
>DGXE01000051.1 GCA_002395525.1 Ruminococcus sp. UBA4240 | reverse complement strand
GACCTTCCCCAAGTCCGACAAGGTAAACCACAGTAAGGTGACCTTCCACAACCGCTACGGAATCACCCTTGCGGCGGATATGTACACCCCGAAGAACGCTGAGGGAAAGCTGCCTGCCATTGCGGTGTGCGGTCCCTTCGGCGCAGTCAAGGAGCAGTGCAGCGGGCTGTACGCCCAGACCCTTGCGGAGAGGGGCTTTCTTACCATAGCCTTTGACCCCTCCTTCACCGGGGAGAGCGGCGGTGTCCCCAGATATATGGCATCCCCCGACATCAACACCGAGGATTTCATGGCGGCAGTGGACTTTCTCTCCTTACAGGAAAATGTGGATGCTGACAAAGTAGGTATCCTTGGCATATGCGGCTGGGGCGGTATGTCCATAAATGCGGCGGCGCTTGACACCCGCATAAAGGCGACTGTTGCAGTGACCATGTATGATATGGCGAGGGTGAATGCAAACGGTTACTTTGATTCCGAGGACAGCGAGGGAAAGCGCTACGAAAAGAAGGCAGCTCTTAACGCACAGCGCCTTGCGGACTACAGAAGCGGTGAGTATGCCCTTGGGGGCGGTGTGGTGGATCCCCTGCCGGAGGATGCCCCCTTCTTTGTGAAGGACTACCACAGCTACTACAAGACGGAGAGGGGCTATCACCCCCGCTCCCTCAACTCCAACGGCGGGTGGAATGTTACCGGCTGTATGTCATTTATGAACCAGCCCATCAACACCTATTCCAAGGAGATAAGGAGCGCTGTTCTGCTTGTCCACGGGGAGAAGGCACATTCCTGCTACTTCTCAAGGGATGCATATGCAGCCATGACCACAGACAGCAAGTATGCTGCCAACAAGGAGCTGTTCATCATACCGGATGCAGTCCACACAGACCTTTACGACGGGGGCGGCAAGAATGCAATCCCCTTTGACAAGATAGAGAGCTTTTACAGAGAATATCTGAAATAAGGAGGCCATTACCATGAGCAGGAAACTGGTCGCATATTTTTCCGCAAGCGGTGTTACCGCAAAGCTTGCAAAAAACCTTGCCGAAGCGGCACAGGCGGATATCTACGAGATACGCCCCGAAAAGCCCTACACTAAGGCAGACCTTAACTGGCAGGATCCAAACAGCAGGAGCTCCGTGGAGATGAAGAACAAGTCCATGCGCCCCGCACTTGCGGACAAGGATGCCAAGGCGGAGGAGTATGATGTGATATTCGTGGGCTTCCCCATATGGTGGTATGTTGCCCCCACTATCATCAACACCTTCCTTGAAAGCTACGACCTTTCCGGGAAGACGGTCGTCCCCTTTGCCACATCAGGGGGCAGCGGCATGGGGGATACGGTGAAGGAGCTGCGAAAGAGCGTATCTGACAGCACTGTCATCAAAGAGGGAAAGCGTTTCTCCGCAAGTGCCTCCGCACAGGAGCTTAAAGGCTGGATAGACTCCCTTGGTATCTGATGAAGGCAGGTGTCAAAAATGGCTGAAAAGATAGTACAGACGGCGGGCAGGGATGCCCTTGGTGAGTTCGCACCCGATTTTGCACGCTTCAACGACGATATCCTCTTCGGTGAAAACTGGAACAACGGGGATATTGACGTGAAGACAAGGAGCATCATCACTGTGGTGGCGCTCATGTCCCAGGGAGTGATGGACAACTCCATCCGCTACCATATCATGAATGCAAAGAACCACGGTGTATCACGGAGGGAAATGGCGGCAGTCATCACCCATACCGCATTCTATGCGGGCTGGCCTCATGCCTGGGCGGTGTTTGGCATCGCAAAAGAGGTCTATGCCGATGATGCACCCCTCACCGGCAGGGACAGCTTCCAGAACGAGATAATGTTCCCCATAGGGGAGAAAAACCCCTACGGTCAGTTCTTTGTGGGGCAGAGCTACCTTGCCCCCGTGTCCTCGGAGCAGATACCCATATTCAACGTCACCTTTGAGCCCGGCTGCCGCAACAACTGGCACATACACCATGCCTCTGCGGGCGGAGGTCAGATGCTCATATGCGTGGGCGGTCGTGGCTGGTATCAGGAATGGGGTAAGGAAGCAAGAGAGCTGCGCCCCGGTGATGTGGTCAACATCCCCGCCAATGTGAAGCACTGGCACGGCGCCGCAAAGGACAGCTGGTTTGCCCACCTTGCAGTGGAGATACAGGGCGACGAGGCAAGCACAGAGTGGTGTGAGGCAGTCTCTCCGGAGGACTACGACAAGCTGAAATAGTCTGCTGAAAACTTATGGCAGAAAACGACCCGCAGTATCGGCGATGATGCTGCGGATCGCTGTGTCTATGGAAGAAAGAAAAAACCGCAGAGCTGTTGCTCTGCGGTATGCTTCAGGCTTTTGGTTTCGTCCAGTCTTCAAGTGCCAGATCCGGCACACGGGTAAACTCCCGAATATTGTTGGTAACAACAGTCAGACCTCTTGCAGCGCCCTGCGCTGCGATCATGGTATCATAGGGTCCGATAGGTGTTCCCTGTGATTCAAGATATGCACGCACCTCGCCGAAACGCCTTGCATCCTCTGCCGTAAACGGAAGTATGGTGAATGCAGAGAGAAACAAAAGAATGCTCGCCCTTGTCTGCGCAGTTCTGAGACTTTTTGCGGCTCCGTATTCCAGTTCACCGACGGTCACGGATGAAACACAGATCTCACTGGGATGGATCTCAAACAATCTTTCGGTAAGCGGGGGAAACTTGTTTTTCATTGCGAAAATGCAGATATTGGTGTCCAGCAGATACATCACAGATCCTCACGCCTTTCCGCATCGCTGCAGGAGGGCTGGTCACGCTCGAAATCATCGGGGAGCGTACCTATGCTCTCACGCAATGGGAACCACGGATCATCCTTGGGGAAAAGTACAAAGCCCTCACCAAGGGATCTTATCTCAAACTCACTGTGCTTTGTCTGTATCTCTTTAGGAATGCGTATCGCCTGACTGTTTCCACTTTTGAATACCCTTGCAGTATACATACTATCACTCCTTTGCCTGTATCTACATATAGTATATACAATTTCGGGGGATTTGTCAAGGATTGTTTTGGCAATATCTGTGTGACACGACACAAAAACCGTCCTTTGTAAAAGCAACGGTCTCCGCTGCCTGCCGTGGGGGCTGTCTGTGGTATGCCCTGACATCTTCGTGTCGGGGAAAAAAGAAACCGCAGAGCAAATCACTCTGCGGTCTCGCTGCGGGGCGTTCCCCGCCTGGTGGAGCATACGGGATTCGAACCCGTGACCTCCACACTGCCAGTGTGGCGCGCTCCCAACTGCGCTAATACCCCATGTCAGGGGCCCCCCCCCGACCATAACATTATACATATTAATCCGCCCTGTGTCCATAAAAAACAGCAGGACAAGGTGTAAATTCTACCTTTTGCACAATCATCAGCCGGATATTTCAGGCAGGATGTACAGGTCAGTGCATCTCCCCGGTCACAGGAGGGCTGATGTATCAAGGCTCCACATGGTGTAGGGAATACAGCCGTTGGAACCTCTCAGGAGCATGGAGCCCAGGAAGTACACGCTTATGCCCACCATCACACAGCTGGTGAGGACGTAGCCTATGCGCCTGTGCTTCTTGAACTTGTCATCCACCCAGTCATATGCGCCCCTGAGAGCCACAGGCACGAACATTATGGTGGCGGCAAAGACAAAGTACAGGTCAAGCCTTGAGATTATGGCGTGCTTTCTCCCCCAGAAATCAAGCAGGAGGGTGAAGAACATGAATGCCACCGCATATTTGTTGTCGATATCCCGCTTGTAGATGTATCTGTGGAACAAAAAGCCGAAGAGGAACAGCAGGCCGTAGCCTATGACGTATTCTATGAATATGCCGTTCACGAACTCCACGGAGCCGTACAGGTAGTGGGAGTAGCGGGAGGGGACGAATGCAGAGTAGCCCTTGTCCGCCATGGTCTCCGAGAATTTTATGAATGCATCGGTGATGTCATAGGAGAATATGAGCAGCAGTGTGGCGATGGTGGAGTATATCACCAGCACCAGCGGTGTTATGCGTATCTTCAGGATGAAGTAGAAGGGTATCATGAACAGCGCCGACCAGTGGAAGCAGGTGGCAAGGAGCACCAGGGCGAAGTAGCGCAGGAAGTCGTTTTTCTTGATGTAGACCAGCGCATACAGCACAACCAGCGCCGCAAAGGACTGCCGCAGGAAGTTCATGGTGTAGAACACAGGCCCCCAGGCGGCAAATGCCATGGCACTGACGGCGGGATTGGGTGAATACATATATATCCACACTGCGATGGCGATGGAGATTAGTGCTGCCACCACAAAGAACATGACCCTGGGGTCGGGGTAGGCGGTGCTGAGTATGAACTGGGGCAGAAGATAGCCCTTTTCCATATGGTAGCCGGAAAGATCCGCCACGGAGTCACGGAACATGAAGCCCACATAGGTCTGGCGGTATGCCTCGTAGTCGTACCCTATGCCGTAGCGCATCCCTTCCACGATGGTAAGGCACAGGGCAAAGTATGCGCAGTATATGCCGCGCCCTAACTTCCCGAATTTCTCCCTGCACAGCATGAATCCCGGCAGACCTGCCACTATGGGCAGAAGTATATAAACAAGCATAAGCTCCCCCTGATGTTTTTCTTCCAGGCGCAAAAGGCTTTTCTGCGCTGATACCTCATTATTATACCACTATGCCGCACAAAAGTCAATATAAAATGAAGAATGAAATGAAGTGTACTTTGCAAGCAGAGCTGCCAAAGAGGAAAGCAAGCAAATCATTATGCATTCTTCATTCTGCATTCTAAAAGTCAATGAGGCAGATCGATATGCGTATCTTTGCAAGGCGCTCATAGCTGCGGTCGATGTCTGCCACCTTTGCCATAAGGGCTTTGCCTGCGTCAAGAAGGCGGTAGAAGATGATGACATCCTTTTCGGGGATGTAGCCTATCTTGTCCGTGCCGTGATATACAGCCACCGCCTTTTCCTCGAACTTGTTGCGCTCTGAGCGAAGGTCAAGCCTGTCCCCCCGGGAAAGAGCGTCAAGGAGTGTCTTGTCCGTGTGTGCGGTGCCTGCAATGTAGGAGTCGAACAGGTGTATCTCTCGGGAGAGGGGCTTGATAAGGTCGGACAGATCTCCGCTGTTTTTCAGTATCAGGGACTTTTCGTCCTGTAATGCGATGTCGTTCAAAGTGTTACCTCCATGATCAGTTCGGAGCGTGAGGTGAGCTGTCTGAGCACCCCCTGGAGCTGCTCACGGTATGCGGTGTATTCGTCAAGCTCGGCTTCAAGCTCCATGCGCTTTTCATTCTCCCTCAAGGGGTCGGTGACAAAGGGCTTGAGAGTGTAGGGAGGGGTGGATGTGATGTGGTGTGGTCTGTCTCCTCCCTCAGCGCCTGTGTCTTATCCTCAATGCCCTGTATCTCCACGGTGCCTGCCCCGCCCATGCCTGCAATGATGAGCTGTATGCGGGCGTATGCCTCCTCAAGGGCTGTAAGGTCGTTGGCGGTGTAGGCGGCGTATGCAGCCTCCCAAAGATCCCTCAGCCGCTCATCATTCTCCATAAGGGGGGAAACATCCGGGTGCAGCTTTTTTACTATGTCACGGTATATCCTCTTTATCTTCATAAGCTTCATTTCGCTGACAGTACCTGCTTTCGAGCACTCCTTGTGCATTTTGTACATGGCCTTTATCCGCTCTCTGTATTCTGCCATGACCTCACCGATATAGGCACTCAGTTTGTCAAGATCAAGAGCCTCGTTCCGGTTGACAGCCTGCTGCACAAAGGCTATCATTTTTTTCAGCTTTATGCACTCCACCTGCATCTCGTAGACCTTGATGATGAGCCCGCCGAATTTCACGTAGTACCGCTGGTTTATTAGCTCCGCCTCCTTTTTCAGCGTGTCCCGCTGTACAAGGAGCTTTTCGTATTCCGCAAGACGCTTGTCCTGCAGGGGCACTATCTCATTCATTGCCTGCACCTCCGCACACAGCTATGCGGGGCGGCTCCCCGTCATAGCCGCACAGTTCTGCGATGTTCTCCCGTATGAAGTCATCCACCGAGCGGTACCATCTCCCACGGTGCTCCACCACCACAGCCCCGTCCTCCTCCATTGCCATGATCGTTTCCGGCTCGTCCTCATCATAGTCCACGTCCGACAGGTAGTCACAGGACATTATCTTCACCTCCCCCGGCTTCTTGAACAGCACATACAGGTCGAAGATGTCATAGCAGCGGTGCCTTTGGTGATAGATGTCAAGGGAGTGAAGATCCTCTATCACGCCCTTCATTATGGTAAAGTCCCCGAAAAAGCCGTTGTCCAGTATGCGCCTGACAAGGTGCTCCCTTGTCTGGCAAAGCAGCGTGTATGCCTCCTCCTTGCGCCCCTGTTTTATGCGTATGCGGGCAAGGCGGGAGTATATCTCCGGGATGTACCATTTGCCGCCGCCCTCCTGCATAAGGCCGTATATCTCCTCTATCTTTGCCTCATACCGTGCTTCGTCCTTTTCCACATACTTGCCGGTGCGGTACATATCTGCTATCTTGTATTCCGCATTGATGTCCCCGGGGCACCTGCTGAAATACTCGAATGCCTTTTTGTAGTCCCTATCCCCTGTGCGGCCGTAGTACCAGATGTAGCCAAGGCCGATGTTGGCGTAGTGATCCCCCTTTTCGGAGGCGATCTCATAGTATTTGCGGGCAAGGTCAAATTCCTTCCGCCCGTAGTACACACCCCCAAGCTCCCTTATGAACTGCACATCCCCGGTGTGCTCGTACAGAAGCTGTGCTGCCTCCGTAAAAAGGAAGAGATCGTCCTCATCGGTGTATACACCTGCGTTCAGGTAATTTGAATATATCCTGTAGCATTCATTCAGATCCATAGTATGCCCCTTTCATGTCAGCTCATACCCTCATCCCGTGTCAGCAGGGAGTATTCCTCGCTGTACCTGCTGCGGTACTGCATGGGTGTAAGCCCCGTTATCTTCCTGAAAGCAGCCGCAAATGCACTCTGGGAGGAAAACCCCAGTGAATCCGCAATATCCGCAATGGAAAACTCCGAGAAGGTGAGAATGTTCCGTGCGGTGTTTATCTTGGCATTGAGTATGTATGCCTTCAAGGGCACCCCCATCTCCTTTGCAAACAGCTTTGAAAGGTAGCTGGGGTCAAGGTGCTCATGCTCCGCCGCCATTTTAAGGGTAAGGGGGCGGTTCAGGTTCTCGTACACATAGTCCACCGTCCTGCGCACATGGATGGACACTCCCTTTTCCTTGCGTATCTGAGCCATCCGTGAGGCGAAGTCCAGCATCATAGTCCCCGTGAGGTCGATCACCTCCTGGGGCTCCCTGCACTTGTCCCCCCGGCGGATGTATATGTCGCTCAGGGTGTAGGCGATGTTGTGCTCCATGCCGCCGTCTATGCACACACGGGCTATCATCCCCACACCTATGGCAAAGTGATACTGATTGTTCCGCAGCAGGCTGTCCGAGAGCATACCCTTGCCCTCGTAGTAGTGCGCCTTTATCTCCTTGATGTTCTCACGCACCTTCTCCACGTTGCCGTTCTTGATGTCGTCATACCGTGCAAATTCGCTCCTTATCTCGGTGCGCTTGAAATTCTCCTCTGTCTGTATGTAGAGGCGGTAGTTAAGCTCCCTGTTGGTGTCCATAGGCTCCCCCCATCCTGTCCGGGATGCGATGTTAATGACCTGTCTCAAATATACCACATTTTCTACAAAAACGCAATAGATTTGATAGAAATTGCTCCCCGCACTGGTATAATACTGTACAAAGAGATGGAGTGATAAAATGAACGGAAATATCGACTTTACACAGGGGAAGGCAGGAAGTGCCATACTGCGGTTTTTCTTCCCTCTTCTGGCAACGGGTATGCTGCAGCAGCTGTACACCTTTGCGGATACAGCCATAGTGGGCAGGGGTCTTGGTGATGATGCCCTTGCGGCAGTGGGGAACATGGGCTCCCTGTGCTTTCTCATAGTGGGCTTTTCCATGGGGCTTGCAAACGGCTTTTCCGTCATGGTGGCACAGCGCTTCGGTGAGAATAACTACCCAGAGCTTCGCCGCACCCTTTCCGCCATGATACGCCTTGCCGCCCTTATCACAGGGGCGCTTACCGTACTCAGCATACTGTTCCTGCGGCCTGTGCTCGTGCTTATGCAGACGGATGAGAGCATCATCGGGGACAGCCTTACCTACGGCTACATCCTTTTCGGGGGGCTGTGCGCCACCATATTCTACAACATGAGTGCGGGGATACTCCGCTCCCTTGGGGACAGCAGGACACCCTTGAAAGCAATAGTCATATCATCGGTGATAAACATCGCAATGGACAGCCTGCTCATATTCGTGTTCCGCACGGGAGTGTGGGGGGCTGCGGCTGCTACCATAGCGGCACAGGTGATCTCCGGCATGGTGTGCGTGAATAAGCTCAGAAGCATTGATTTCCTCCGCAGGGGGGCTGATGACACTGCCCCGGACGGAAGGCTCTGCGCTCTGCTTATGAAAAACGGGGTTCCCATGGCGCTGATGAATTCCATAACCGCTGTGGGCTGCATGACGGTGCAGTACTATGTGAACGGCCTCGGCGTGGCATTCACCTCTGCCTATTCGGCGTGCAGCAAGTACATCAATATGTTCATGCAGCCTGCCTGCACTGCGGGCTTTGCAATGTCCGCCTACACCGGGCAGAACTACGGCGCAAGGCGCTTTGACAGGATAGGGGAGGGGCTGAAGGTGTGCCTTTCCATAGCCGGTATTTCCTACGCCCTGTTAGGCTCGGTGATGGTGCTGTTTCCAAGGCAGCTGGCATCGGTGCTGCTCTCCGGTGAGGAGCAGATATCCTATGCGGTGCAGTTTTTGCCGGTGTGCGGTGTCATGCTCTTTGCGGTTGATATACTCTTTGTGTTCAGGAACGGTGTCCAGGGCATGGGCTTCCCCCTTGTGCCCATGATATCGGGCATACTGGAAATGATACTCCGCACAGGGACAATAGCTCTGTTTATTGGGCAGTTCGGGTTCAGAGCCACTGCGTATGCGGAGATATGCGCCTGGGTGGGTGCCTGCACTCTCAACGGTGCGGCATTCTTCGTCATATACGCAAGGGAAAGCGGCAGGGCGCTCTTTGCGGGAAAGAAACAGGCGCACAGGAAAAAGCGCAGCCTTGCGGCACAGTAGTTCCTGTTCCCCATGGATAGTGAGGTGCTTACAATGAACAGAAAATACTTTGACACCACCCCGAAGACCCGGAGGATGTCCCCCTTCGGCATATTTGCAGATCAGGCGGGGTATTATCCCGAAAGTGTGAAGAGGGCATTTATCCCCTTTGAGTGCGGCAGCTTCGAGGTCACGGATATGAACGGGGCTGTGTGCTATTCGGGCAGCACTGTCCATGCGGGCATGGACAAGGCCTCCGGGGATGATGTGTGGACGGCGGACTTTACACCCCTTGACAGCCCCGGCAGCTATGTCATAAGGGCAGGGGGCAGGACATCAGCAATGTTTTGCATTGGCGGTGATGTCTATTCGGATGTGTTTGACAAGGTATCAAAGGCATACTACTACCTTCGCTGCGGCTGCGGCGTTGAGGAGCGGTACGGGGGCGTATGGCACCACGGGAAATGCCACACCTCCCCGGCAAGGCTGTGGGATGACAGGGAAAGGGAAGTGGATGTGTCCGGAGGCTGGCACGATGCGGGGGACTACGGCCGCTATGTGACAGCGGGAGCCTGTGCCTGCGCTCATCTGCTGTATGCATACAGGCTGTTCCCGGGGGCATTCGATGGGCAGCGGCTGAATATCCCCGAGGAGAATACCCCGGATATACTTTCGGAGGTACGGTACGAGCTGGAATGGCTCCTTAAAATGCAGAGGGAGGACGGGGGCGTGTACCACAAGGTGACAACCGACCTCCACGCACCCTTTGTAATGCCGGAGGAGGACACCGAGCAGCTCTATCTCTTCCCTGTGTCATCCATGGCTGTGGCTGATACGGCGGCGGTGTGCGCCCTGGGTTCTCATGTTTACAGAGACTTTGATAAGGATTTTTCCGGCAGGCTCCTTGCCGCTGCGAAAAGGTCGGCTGTGTGGCTGGAAGAGCACCCTGAGTTCATAGGCTTCCACAATCCCGAGGGCTGCAACACAGGCGGCTACGGTGAGGGGGACGACCACTCCAACCGCTTCTGGGCATATGCGGAGCTTTATGCCGCCACAGGCGAGGCTGTTTATCACGATAGAATGGAACAGGCACTCAGGGAGGACTTCCCCCTGTGGGCACTGGGTTACGGTGAGGTAGGGGGCTTGGGGGCGCTGTCCTACATCCTCTGTGACAAGGACAGGGACACAGCCCTTGTGAGCCGCTTTGAAAATGCTTTCAGTGCACGGGGGAAGGAGCTTTGTACTATAGCGGACTCCTGCGGATATGATGTTGCCATGGAGGGGAATGACTACTGCTGGGGCAGCAACATGGGGCTTATGACAAGGGCGATGATATTTGCCGTAAACGATAGGCTCTTAGGTGAAAAGGGCTTCAGGGAATACGCCCTGTCCCACATACACTGCCTGCTCGGGGCAAATCCCCTTGGAATAAGCTATGTGACGGGAGTAGGGGAGTTCAGGTGCAATTACCCCCATCTTCGCCCCGCCTTTGCAGACGGCATAGAGGAATGCATTCCCGGAATGGTGGCAGGAGGCCCCAACGGACACCGTTCCGACCCATTTGCACGGGGGATCATACCGGAGGGCACACCCCCGATGAAGTGCTATGCGGATGACACCGCAAGCTATTCCCTCAACGAGATAACTATTTACTGGAATTCACCGGCGGTCTTTGTGCTGGCATATCTGCAGTGACCGCTCAACATACAGGAGGTATCTATGAACGATTTCAATTTCTACAGCCCCACGGAATTCGTATTCGGAAAAGGGCGTGCCGCAGAGGCAGGCTGTTTTGTGAAGAAGTACGGCGGCACCAAAGTGCTCGTCCACTTCGGGGGTGCATCCGCTGTCAAGTCGGGGCTTATGGACACGGTGAAAAAGTCCCTTGATGAGGCAGGGCTCCCTCACTTTGAGCTGGGGGGAGTACGGCCCAATCCCCGTGACACCCTTGTTTACGAGGGGATAGACCTTTGCAGGAAAGAGGGCATCGACTTTATCCTTGCAGTGGGGGGCGGCTCTGTTATCGACTCCGCAAAGGCTATCGCCATAGGCGTTCCCTACGACGGTGACTTCTGGGATATGTACAGCGGCACACCTATAAAGGCTGCCCTTCCCGTTGCCACGGTGCTGACCATTGCCGCAGCAGGCAGCGAGGGCTCCGGGGATTCGGTCATCACCAGGGAGGAGGGTATGCTCAAAAGGGGCACAGGCTCCGACCTTATGCGCCCCCGCTTCTCCATTATGGATCCCGCTCTCACACAGACCCTTCCCCCCTATCAGACAGCCTGCGGTGCTACGGATATTATGGCTCATGTATTTGAGAGATACTTCACCAACACAAGGGAGGTGGAGATCACCGACCGCCTGTGTGAAGCCGTCCTTATGACTATGGTGAAGGAAACTCCCCGTGTCATAGCAGATCCGGATAATTACGATGCCAGGGCGAATATCATGTGGGCAGGAATGGTAGCCCACAACAACATCGTGGGTGTGGGGAGAGAGCAGGACTGGAACAGCCACGGCCTGGAGCATGAGCTGTCCGGGCTTTATGATTGCGCTCACGGCGCAGGACTTGCGGTCATTATGCCTGCCTGGATGGAGTTTGTGTACAAACACGATGTTATGCGCTTTGCGCAGATGGCAACAAGGGTGTTCGGGGTGAAGATGGACTTTGCCGACCCGGAGGCAACGGCACTGGAGGGCATAAGGAGATTCAGACAGTTCCTGCACAGCATCGGTATGCCCATTAACTTTGAGGAGCTGGGTGCAAGGGAAGAGGATATCCCCGTCCTTGTGGAGAAATTCGGCATAGGCGACGGGGAGACCGGCGGCTTTGTTCACCTGAAAGCCGCAGACGCAGCGGAGATATACCGCATTGCAGTAAGGGCAAAGCTGTGATGTTCCCTGAGTTCATGTGCAGAAAGGAAAATCTGATACCTGCCGACCAGCAGAACACCCCCGATATCGAGGGCTATTACTACACCGCACCGGACGGCAGCCAGATGGCTTTCTGGACATATAAGGCGGACAGGGTGTCAAAGGAACACACCCACGATTATGACGAATGGATGATAGTCGTGGAGGGGGAATACCTTGTGACCATAGACGGTGCGGAGCATCTTCTCCGTGCCGGGGACGAGCTGTTCATACCAAAGGGGACTTTGCAGGGTGGCAGAGTGAAGAAGGGAACACGCTCCGTACACGCATTCGGCGGTCAGCGTGTCTCCCCCTGTCACACGGAAGAATACTCTCCGGATATGAAGGACAGGGTGACGGCTTTTCTTACAGCGGTATTCGCCGAAAACGGCAAGGTGTTCGACATCAGCGGCAGACACCGTATGTATAAGGATATAGAAGGAAGCTTTGAACTGTTCCTCTGTACCTTTGAGAACAGTGAGATAGTAGGCACGGCGGCGCTCAAACGCCTGTCAGACAGGGATTGTGAACTCAAGACCATGTATGTGAGCAGGCGCTGTCAGGGCAGAAAGCTGGGGCTCTCCCTGGCTCAGCGCATCATAGACGAGGCGAAGAAACGGGGCTTTGAGCATATGTACCTTGATTCCATGTCCTGCCATACAAGGGCGTTGAGCCTTTACAGGGGGCTGGGATTTATTGAAACGGAGCGCTATAACGACAATGACAGGGCGGATGTGTTTATGGTGCTTGACCTGAAAGGAGAGACAAAATGAAGATACTGTTCATAGGCGGCACGGGTACTATCAGCATGGCGATAACAAAGCGCCTTGCAGCCGAAGGGCACGAGCTTTATCTGCTCAACAGAGGGAGCCGGAACGACGATATCCCTGAAAATGTAAGGACGATAAGGTGCGACATTAACGACGAACAGGCGGCGGCAGCGGCTCTTTCGGGAATGGAGTTTGACTGCGTGGGCGAGTTCATCGGATTTGTGCCCGCTCAGCTTGAAAGGGATTTCCGCCTCTTTAACGGCAGAACAAAGCAGTTTATCTACATAAGCTCCGCATCCGCATACAAAAAGCCCATGAAGGGCTATGTCATCACCGAGGAGACACCCCTTGAAAATCCTTTCTGGGAGTATTCCCGCAACAAGAAGGCCTGCGAGGAGTATCTCATGGAGAGGTATCGTGAGGACGGCTTCCCTGTCACCATAGTCCGCCCCTCCCACACCTACGATGAGCGCAGCGTGCCCCTTGGGGTACACGGCAAAATGGGCAGCTATCAGGTGGTAAAGCGCATAAAGGAGGGTAAGCCTGTCATTATCCACGGTGACGGCACCTCCCTGTGGACGATCACCCACAACAGCGACTTTGCGGTCGCATACACAGGGCTCATTGGCAACTCTGCGGCAATAGGGGAGGCGTTCCACATCACCTCCGATGAAAGTGTGAGCTGGAATGAGATCTACGGCTATATCGCCGATGTCCTGGGAGTCCCCCTGAAGCCCTTCTATGTATCCTCGCAGACCCTGGCGGCGCTCGGGAAGGAATACGACTATGTGGGCAGCCTTACAGGGGACAAGTCCAATTCCGTGGTGTTCGACAACTCAAAGGTGAAGCGCCTTGTGCCGGAGTTTTCCGCAAGGGTGTCCGCAAGGGAGGGCATCACCCGCACGGTAGAGTATGTGATGGCTCATCCCGAGTATCAGCAGGAGGATGAGGAGTTCGACGGATGGTGCGATGATGTCATCGCAAAGATAAGCAGGCTGGAGGGATAACAATGGTAGACGTTAAGGGGAAATGGGCGTTCATAACAGGTGCCGCAAGAGGAATAGGCTACGGTGCCGCAAAGTTCATGGCTGAAAGGGGCTGCAACCTTGTCTTGCAGGGCAGGACAGCAGAGCACTGCGGCAAGGTGCTTGATGAGGCAAAGGCACTGGGTGTAGAAGCCTATGCAGTGGGAGCTGAATTTGACGATCTCCCCCAGGTGGAGAAGATGCTCTCCGACATAGATGCTCTGGGTGTGCAGGTGGATATCATCCTCAACAATGCGGGCATTCAGGTGGCATACCGCACGGAATACCTGAAAACACCGCCTGAGGACTACGAGAAGAGCTTCCGCATAAACACCATAGCCCCCATGATGATAATGTACCACTTCCTGCCGAAAATGCAGGAGAGGGGCTTCGGGCGCATAGTCAACACCACCAGCGGCATTCGCCTTGAACCCGAGCAGGCGGGCTATTCCGCCAGCAAGGCAGCCCTTGACAAGGTGACTATGGATCTTGCCAACAAGTACAACGGCACGGACGTTATGATAAACATTACGGATCCGGGCTGGTGCAGGACGGATCTTGGGGGGCAGCACGCTCCCAACGACCCGGCAAGCTCCCTTCCCGGTGTGGTTGTAGGCGCATTCGTTGACGACAAAAGATCCGGCAGGAACTTTGCCGCCGGGTACTTCTACGGCATGACCCTTGAACAGGCAGTGGAGCACGCAGAGAATAACATTTCCGTTTACACGGGCTCCATAGGCTTCTGATACATGATCTCACCACCATAGTATCTCTGATGCACAAGTCAGGGATACTATGGCTTTTTATGCAGCTTTCATGCTTGTGCATACTTGCAGGGCTGATACCCGTAAGCATCCATGGTGGCGCTGTACGCCCTTTCACCTATGTGGTGGCATATCACCGCTGTGAATGATGCAAGGGAATTCAACCGTGCCCTTCGTGCCAAGAAAAAGGACACCATGAATGGATGACATAACAAATGTAAAGATTTGGTGAATTTTCACAGGATGATAATGACATTTGCACGCAATTACGGTATACTTTATACATATCGACCGGTTGGTCAAAAAAGGAGGAATTATCATGACACTCGATGAACTGAAAGAATTTGAAGCATCCCACCCCCAGTACAAACCTTTTTTGGGGCCTATCATGAAGGAGATCGACCAGACGTGCAGAGAGGAGTTCGGAAAAGCCTTCCGGGCGATAAATGAGCGGCTGAAAGCCCGTCAGGATGAAACCAACCGGAAGTACAACGTGCCCCGGGAAGATGCGGAGCTTATCAATGAGGCGCTGACTCAGCTGATGCACCAGATCGACGACAACATGAAGGCAAATGTACACGAGCAGTTTCAGAGGTACAATGAACAGATCTGATCCGGGGAAAGTCTGTGTACCCGCATCCGGTCGGATATGAGCCGGCAGGGGATGACCGTGCTTTGGCAGAAGAACAGAATAAACGGCGGAACAGCGCTCATTCCTGAGCAATGTCCCGCCGTTTTTGCGTCGGTGATGATATATCAGTAATAGAACTTCCTGTGGATGAGCACCCCTGCATACACAAGGGAGCAGACTGCCGCGAGACCTGCGGAGTACCGCAGTATCTGCACGAATGTCACCTTCCACACATTCACAAGGAATATGGAGATGAGCAGCAGCATCACCAGCCAGTACACATAGGCAAGCACTGTGCCTGCTATCCATATCCCCACAGTCCTGAAGGTGTCGGCGGCTATCTGCTTTTTGTTCATGCCGTCATAGTAGCCGTTGAAGCGGCGCCTGAACCCTGCCGCCTTCACCTTTCGCCTTTTATCCCTGTTCTCAGCCAAGATACTTTACACCCCATATGCTTTCGTTGTTCCCCACGGCGGAGAAGGTCATCACGGGAGTGCCCGCCTCGTCGTTCATGGCGCAGAACACACCGCTGTATTCCGTTTCCCCTATGGTTATTGACAGGTAGTATGTGCCCTCGGCAGTTTCCCATGTGCCCCTTGTGTTCTCGCCGATCACAGTGCCGTCCTCACGGAGATAGATGATGACGGGCTCCGCTATCTTTGCATCTATGGCAGTGCCCTGATCGATAAAGTAGTACCGCCCTGTGATCTCCTCTTTGGTGTAGCCCCCATCAGACACCCTTTCATCCTGAAACTGGTAGGGGAGCATACAGGGCCACTGCTCTTTGTTCAGCAGATACTGATGCACCCTTGGGGAATGCATCTCGGAGCCGTCGTCAAATCTGGTGTGGTAGACGATGTATTTCCTGCCGTCATCGTCGATGAGGGCGGAGTTGTGGCCTGTTGCCATATATGCCTTTGACAGTGAAGGCAGCATATAGTTGCCGGAGAGCTTTAAGCCGAAATATGCATTGTTGAGGCCGCTGTCAAGTGTCCTGCCGTACATATCCGTGTACTCTCCGTCCACTTTGTCGGAGCGGAACACCCGTATCTGATAGCCCCCTGTGCTGTTAAGCCCTCCGTAGGACACGAACAGGTAGTATCTGCCCGTGTCCGGGTCGGGGAGGATGTAGGGACCTTCCATAGACATATGGCCGCCCCCTGCAAGGCGCTTGCCGAAGTAGGCATCCACGCTGTTCTCCGGGTCTGCTTCGGGGTGGATGACCTTACCTGTCGCCTCGTCGATGTCAAGCAAAAATATGCCGCCGCTCCAGGAACCGTATACCATGTGCATCTTCCCCTCCAGGTCGTAGAACACCGAAGGGTCAATGGCGTTGGGCCAGTCCTCAAAGCGGTAGTTGGGTCCTTTGAGATAGGTCTTCTCCGCATAGTCCCTGTCCACATAGTCAAGCACATCCGTATGCTCAATTGTCTCCTTGTCAAAGCCCGAATATATGAGAGCTCCCTGCCACTCAAAGGGACCCTCCGGGGAATCAGATATGCCGTAGCACAGGTTTGAGGCGTTCCATGTGGAGGTGGTGCAGTAGTACATCACATATTTCCCCATTGCCTTGTTGTAGATGACATCGGGCGCCCATACGTGCTCCCCGCCTCCCTTTGCTGCATCATCGGTGGGGATGATGCTCTTGGGGCTGCCTGCGTATGCGAATGCCTTGTCGTATACGGAGTATATCTGCCCGAATACGGTGTTTGACTCCCTGTACCCTGCTGCCACGAACCGCCATGTTTTAAGGTCTTTGCAGGAGGCGCAGGACATATGGGAGCCGTAGATGTAGTAGGTGTCCCCGACTTTCAGTATGGAGGGGTCGTGTACCGATGCCCCGGAGGACACATTACCCTTTGGTAGCCCATCATAGCTTACAGTAAAGTCATATGCGCTCATATCCTCTGCCACTGCCTCCTGTGATGTCTCCTGCACGGATGTGTTCTGCTGTGCCGTGCCGCAGGCTGACATAAGGAGCATGGCTGCGGCAAGTGCTATGATACGTTTTTTCATGAGCTTTCTCCGTAGGTAATGTTAAATACGGCTTCCTCCGCATCATCGGTAAGATATGCGGCGCCGTCCTTTATGGCAAGATATTTCCCCTGTGCGGTCTCAGGTGACAGCACAAAGCCGGTTCCGCCGGAGGCTTCATAGGTGAGGAAGGTCTGTGCCGCCCCCTGCTTCCCGTCATGATCCTGTGACAGCACCACACTGCCGTCTTTCACGGTTATGTACAGCCCGGGCTTGTTCTCCGACTCTATGGATACTTTGTATTCGTCCCGGGTGTCGGTCTTGCCCCTTGTGATGCACCACAGACTGTCTGCGGGGGAGCTTTTTTCAAAGCCGCTGCCCACTGTGATGTCCGTGTAGGGGTAGGCTGCATCCGAGGAGGAGTTGTTGAACCATTCGTGACTGAGCACCTCACCCTGTGACGAGGTCATGACCGCCGGGGTGCCGAAGGCACCGCAGGCGCTTTCCTCCATAGGCTTTACGGCACCGTCGGAATAGAATTCCAGAGGCACTGCGCTGGGGCAGCGCCTGTAACCGCTGCCCCCGGGGAGAGCGCCGTTGTGGTAGATAAACCAGGTGCTCCCCAGAAAGTCCACCACTGCCGGGTGGTTCGTGTTTGAGGTGGCAGTGGGCTTCATTATCACGTCCTGATAGATAAATCTCTCGGTCATAGGGTCGCCGCAGGTGGCATATGCCATCTGCTCCCGCCAGCCGTTTGCGTAGAAGAGGTAGTAGTCGCCATAGTATTCGCCCTTGTCATCACGGCGGCGGTAGAGCCAGGGTGCTTCCGTGTAGGCATCCGGGGGCATCTTTGAGAGAACGTCCTGCCTGAAGGTGATCTCTCCGTCTCCGTCAAGATCCTTCACCGAGGTCATGTCCTCATTCAGCTCGCATATGTACAGCTTTGAATTGCCCCACATCAGGTAGCGGTGCTCCGTGCCGCCGTCATTTTCAATCCACACCGTAGGGTCGATGTCGTTCCAGCCGGAGGTCTCATCCGCGGTAAGGGAGCCTTTTACAATTGGATGCCCTATGTCCTCAAAGGGGCCTGTGGGGCTGTGGGAGACTGCACATCCGATGGACTGCTTTCCCCCGTCGGTGGAGTTCCAGGAGCAGAAGTAGAGGTAGTACATATCCTCTCCGGTTTCAGGGTCGGTGTGTTGTGCTGCCTGGGCTGCCCATGCGGAGTTTTTGTCTGCCCATGTGACATCAGCCATAGTCATGACCACGCCCTCATACTGCCAGCACTCCATATCACGGGTGGACCAGCACAGATATTCGGGTATCACATAGTCATTTCCGGAGGAGATGTCGTGGCCTGTGTAGAGATACAGGGTATCCCCGGAAACAAGGGCGCAGGGGTCGCCGCCGTATAGGATGCCCTCATCTGTGGTGTTCCTTGTAATGGGGTTGGCGGCATTTGAAAGGGGTATGCTCACAGGCCGCAGGGAGTCTGCGGCACTTTCCGTGACAGTTTCCGTCGGGAGGGGGGCAGAGCCTTCCTCTGTCTGCGTCGAACAGGCACACAGGTAAAGGGCTGCAAGGGCAATAAGAACAGCTGATCTCTTCATAGGCATCACACAGTGTGCATATTCTCTGACGGAGCATATGCGGGGAAGGTGGTTTTTGAACATTGTATAAGATTATATCATGTTAAATATTAAAATTCAATGGCATTTTTACTATTAATACTGCCAGAATGTTGTGCAAAATGATGACGGTTTTGAACAAACTCAACAAAAATGCACAAATGGATATAATATCTGACACAATAAGACATTGCAAAATGTGTTGAGAGATATTATACTTTACTACAATAAAAACCAAAGATATTCTGCATTTTTGCATATCTTTGAAAGGGCAGGGGGAACACTACCGGCAAGTGGACCCCTTGCCGGCGGATAACGCAGACAGCGTGTGTATAAACCTTTTTGCCTCCTTTTCCTCCCACAAAAAGACAACGCTGCCTGCTTTATTTGCGCATATGGCGATCATATGCTTTGTGCACCTCCAACAGCCGTGCATTTTTGAATATTCAAGTCACAGATAACTGATTATGTACAAGGAGAATATTGACCAAACTATGAAAATCAGCACTATAGGATATAATTATTCCCATGACAACAACTTTGAGATAAGCCGTCCCAACGGTCTTGACTGCTATGTTATGCTGCTTGTAAAGACCCCTGCTGTGTTCACCATCGGTGACAAGAGCTCTGAGGTGCGTGCAGGCAGCTTTATAGTATTCGCTCCCGGAATATCCAACTTCTACCACGGCACAGAGGCTGTATATACAGATGACTGGGTACACTTTGATGCGGATGACGAGGACAGGGAGTATATGAAGACACTGGGCATCCCTGTGAATGAGCCTGTGTACCTGGGCAACATCGACGAGCTTTCGGAGATAATACACATCCTCTCCTATGAGCACTACACCGATGAGACATACAGGGCGGACATAGAGGAGCATTACCTGAAAATATTCTTTCTCAAGCTGTCAAGGCTCATCAAGCTGGGTACGGCAGTCTCCGCCCACAGCTTCACGGAGAGCAATCACCGCATGGTGCGCCTGCGCACGGAGATATTCACCATGACCGACAGGAAGTTCTCCGTGGATGAGATGGCGGCGGAGATGAACATGAGCCGCTCCGGTTTCCAGCACCTGTACAAGAAGATGTTCGGTGTCAGCGTCACAAAGGACATGACAAGGGGCAGGATGGAAAGGGCAAAGAGGCTCCTCTCCTCCACCAACCTTACCGTCAGCGAGATAGCCCACAGATGCGGCTATGTAAACGGTTACAGCTTCATGCGCAAATTCAAGGAAGAGTGCGGCCAGACCCCCACGGAATTCAGGAACAGGATCTGAAACTTTCACATCGGGCTTGGGTGGATGATGATATGATCAAAGGTATTAAGAGCTTTATCTCACTGTCTGTGTGTGCGGCAATGAGCGCAGTGCTTCTGACAGGGGCTTTGCCCGCAGGTGCGGACACCGGGGGCGCTGTGACCGCAGGCGGGACGGGAAGTGAGTTTGTCAGCGAGCGCATCGGGGCCAACTACACCCATGTAAGCGCCGGGTACACATCAGCGGAGTACAGGGGCGCAGATATTGCCGTTTCTTTTTCCGAAGGGATCGGCGGCACTGTCATAGAGGACACAAGGGGCTATCAACAGGGCGCTGTGCTGGATGTCCATGCAGGGGATGCGGTTACACTGACGGCGGATATACCCGAAACTGCACTCTATGCCATAAGGTTTGACTATTATTCCTATGATGACTCCGTGCTGCCTGTGGAGTTTTCCATGACGGCAGACGGGGAATATCCCTTCTATGAGTGCAGGAACATAAAGCTGCGCTCCACATGGACACCCAAGGCGGAAAAGTCCTACGACAGATACAATGACGAGGTGGTGACCGTTCCCGACAAGGCGATGCAGTGGGAGAGGTGCTTTCTTTCCGACAGCAGCGGCCGCCGCAGCGGGGCGCTCCTTACAGAGCTGGAAAAGGGCAACCATGAGTTCGGCTTTAAGATAAAGAGCGGCAGCTTCCTCTTAGGGGCAGTCACATTCTGTGCACCTCCTCAGATAAAGGAGCACGAGACCTCGGGGAGTGCTGCCGACAGTGCTGCGGGCAGCGGGATAATTACCATAGAGGGGGAGAGCTACACCTGTGTGAATGAGTCCTCCATACACGCAATGGCGGATCATGACACCAGAGTCACACCCTTCAAGACTACGGATTCAGAGCTCAATGCCATTGACCCTGCCTCCTTTGACACCGCTGGCCAGAGCATAACCTACACCTTCACTGCCCCGGCGGACGGCTGGTATCACATAGCCGCAAATTACAGCCAGTCGGACAAGACTGATTTCCCTGTGTTTGTGGATGTGAGCGTTGACGGTGAGATACCCGATACCTCCTTCAGAGCTTGCCCCATGGCATATACCTCGGATTACAGGACTGCCGACCTCACCGATGAGGAGGGGGAGAGGCTGTGCCTGTGGCTTGAGGAGGGGGAGCACACCCTGACCTTCACCATTTCCCTTGAACCTATCTGCTACATACTCGAATCCGTCGAGGAGATAATGGCAGGGGTCAATGACCTTGCTCTTGAGATAACCAAGGTGGCAGGCACAAACTCCGACAAGTACAGGGATCTGAAGCTGTCAAGGTATATACCCGGTCTGGAGAATACTCTCAGGGGCTATGCGGACAGGCTCACTGAGCTTGAAAGCAGCGCACGGCATTTCAGTGCGAAGAAGAAGAATGTAGCTGCCATGTCTTCCATGCTCATAGCCGCAAATCAGCTCCGCTCCCTTGCGGATGAGCCTGATGAGATACCCTACAGGATAGGGGAGCTTTCATCAAGCTCCAACTCCGTGGATCAGTACCTGGCAAACACCATAGATGCCCTGCTTAAAAACGGCATTGCCATAGACAGGATCTGGCTATACCAGGAGGGGGCAGAGCTGCCGAAAGCCCCCGGCTTTTTCAAGTCGGCGGGGATGTCCATAAAGCGCTTCTTTGCATCCTTCTTTGACCAGTCCTATTCTGCGGCGCATACAGACCCTGAGCACCTGCAGGTGTGGGTGAACCGTTCAAGTCAGTATGTGCAGGTAATGCAGAAGATGATCGACGAATACTTCACCCCCGAAACAGGGATCGAAGTCGATATAAGCATAATGCCCGACCAGTACAAGCTGGTGCTGGCAAATTCCTCCGGCAATGCCCCGGATGTGGCAACGGGGATAAACTACACCATACCCTATGAGCTTGCCATAAGGGGGGCACTTGTGGACATGGCGCAGTACCCCGATTTCCGTGAGACAGCACAGGTCTACGAGCCGGGATTCTTCCTGACAGGCACCATAGGTGACGGGGTATACTCCATGCCGGAGACCATGAACTTCTGGGTGCTGGTGTACCGCACGGACGTGCTGGAAAAGCTGGGGCTTGAAGCGCCGGACACCATGCAGGACGTGGTGGATATGCTCCCGGAGCTTCAGATGAGGGGCCTCAATTTCTACTATCCTACAGCGGGGATGAGAGCCATGAGGAATTTCCACGGCACGACTCCTCTGCTGGTGCAAAACGGAGGTGCCCTGTACTCCGGGTCAGCCCAGGACGGCACCACCTTAGGCAGCGAAGCCTCCGTAAAGGGCTTTACCACCCTTACCGACCTGTTTACCGTCTACAATATGCCTGTTGACGTGGATAACTTCTACCAGCATTTCAGGAACGGGGATCTCCCCATAGGCATATGCGACTTCGGTATGTACAACCTTATTGCCAATGCAGCCCCGGAGCTGGCAGGCTCATGGGATATTTCCGTAGTGCCCGGCACCGTGCAGGCGGACGGCACCATCGACCGCAGCACCTGCGGCTGTGCGGAGTCCACGGTGATATTCAAAAGCAATGAGGACAGACAGGCAAAGGCGTGGGAATTCATCAAGTGGTGGTCATCCACCGATGTCCAGGCAGAGTTCGGTCAGACCATACAGATATGCAACGGTGACGAATACCTGTGGCCCACTGCGAATACAGAGGCCTTTGCACAGCTCCCCCTTGACTCCGACCACAAGCAGGTCATACTTGAATTTGCCTCTAATGTGGTGGATGTGGCAAGAGTTCCCGGCACCTATATGCTTGAACGTGAGATGAGCAATGCCTTCAATTCCATAGTGGTGGACGGGGACAATGCCCAGACAAGGATAGACAGCGCCGTGAAGGTCATAGACCGTGAGATGGAGCGCAAGCTTGAGGAGTTCGGCTACACCGACAGCGACGGAAACACCGTGAGGGAATATGTTATCCCGGACATAGACAGGGTAAAGACCATACTTGGCAGGGAATGATGCCCGGATCGGCATCAGCGCCGTGATGAGGTGACTTTATGGACGTACAGGTGAACAGCGCACAGGCGACTGCCCCTGCAGGAAGAAAGAAAAACAAAATATCCCGGCGTGAGAACAACTGGCACGGCTGGCTTTTCATAGGACCCTATGCCCTGATATTTGCCGTATTCATACTCATACCCGTTGTGCTGGCGGCAATACTTTCCTTCACAAACTTCAATGCCATCGAGTTCCCCAGGGCAGTGGGCTTTTTAAACTACATAAACCTTCTGACAAATGATGCGGAGTTTATGAAGTACGTGCTGCCCAACACCGTAGTATATGCGGTGATAGTGGGCATCGGGGGATATATCCTCTCCTTCGTGCTGGCGTGGGCACTGTGCAATCTCACAAAGCCCGTCAGGACCGTATTCGCACTTATACTCTACTCCCCCAGCATGACCACAGGCGTTGCAATGACGGTGCTTTGGAAGGTCATCTTCTCCGGGGATCAGTCAGGGCTTCTCAACAGCTGGCTCATGGAGCTTGGGATCATAACCGAGCCAATAATGTGGCTGACGGACACAAGATTTCTCCTGCCCATAGTAATAGTGATAGGGCTGTGGTCGTCAATGGGCATAGGCTTTCTCTCCATGATCGCAGGCATACTCAACACTGATGCCTCCCTGTATGAGGCAGCATCCATAGACGGTATATCCAACCGCTTCCAGGAGATGATATACATAACCATTCCCCAGATGAAGCCCCAGATGCTCTTTGCGGCAGTCATGGCGATAGTGGGCGCATTCCAGAACGGCACCATAACATCCCTTCTTGTGGGGAACCCCTCACCGGGATACGCCTCGCAGCTGCTTGTAAATCACATCGAGGACTATGGCTTCCTGCGGTATGAGATGGGCTATGCGGCGGCGGTGTCGGTAGTGCTGCTGCTTATAGTGCAGCTTTTCAGCAAGGGCGCAAACGTACTGCTTACGGACAAGGATCCTTACGGTAAAAAAGGAGTGAGTGAAGATGGGGAACAAGGGGAAGAAAATTAACCCTCAGAGCTTTGAGCCGGGTCAGCTGAAGATAATAATACTCATCCTCCCTCTGGTAATATTCATGGGGATGCCCATAATATTCATCATAAACCACGCCTTCAAGCCAATGGTGGAGCTGTTTGCGTTTCCTCCCACATTCTTTGTGAAGGATCCCACGGTGGAGAATTTCTCAAAGCTGATGAAGTTCTCCAACAACAGCGGCATACCTCTTAGCAGATACATATTCAACAGCCTTGTGGTGACGGTTGTCACCGTGGGATTGGCACTGCTGCTCACCACCCTCTCCGCCTTTGCACTTGCCAAGATAAAGTTTAAGGGGAGAAACCTTCTCACCCAGATAAATCAGATAGCCATAATGTTTGTAAGCACTGCGGTGCTCATACCGAGGTATCTGGTGATTTGCAACCTGCACCTTATCAACAATGTCCTTGCCCATATCCTGCCCCTTGTGGCGATGCCCGTGGCACTGTTCCTGGTGAAGCAGTTCGTGGAGCAGATACCCGATTCCCTGCTTGAAGCCGCCTATATGGACGGAGCATCGGATCTGGACATATACCTTAAAGTTATACTGCCCATGATAAGGCCCGCTGTTGCCACAGCCGCCATACTTGTGTTCCAGCAGGTGTGGACGAACATGGAGACCTCCAACTACTTCTTCAGCGATGACAGCATGAAGACCCTCACATTCTACATGAACACCCTTGTAAATGCGAACAATACCGTAGCAGGTCAGGGCATGGCTGCCGCCGCATCGCTGGTAATGTTCCTTCCAAATCTCATACTGTTTGTGATACTCCAGAACAAGGTCATGAATACCATGGCAAATTCCGGTATCAAGTAGGAGGACAACTTACGATGCAAAGGCTTAAACGGCTGTTTGTCTGCTTTGCGGTGCTTGCCCTGCTGGCAATGGGGCTAAGCTCTGCGGTATATGCGGACACACCCTATGTGACCTACACCATAAACGGCTACGGGCAGATACGGCAGACACAGTGCGCATACCTTGCCCACGCCACCATAACCAAATTCGGCGGCGAATCCATGAGCGAGCCCTCTGACATATGCATAGCGGACAACGGGGATATATATGTGGCAGACTCCAAGAATTCAAGGATAGTCATAGGTGATGCCGAAGGGGAGCTAGTCGGCACCATAGGCGAGGGGGAGCTTGTGACCCCCAGGGGCGTATTCGTCACCCATGACTATGATGTATATGTGGCAGACAGGGATGCGCAGAAGATATTCGTCTTTGACAAAAACGGCAGCAAGAAATGCGAATACAGCAAGCCTGCCAGCCCCCTCTACGGGGATGAGGTGAGCTTTCTCCCCATAAAGATAGCCGTCAACGATGCGGGGATAATGTTCGTGGTGTGCGAATCAAATACCAACGGCATAGTGGAGCTTTCTCCCAACGAGGGGGGCACGTTTTTGGGGTACTTTGGCACCAACTACGCTGCCACCAGCCTTACCACCGTGATCTACCGTGCCATCCTCACGGACGCACAGCGGGCGAAGATGGTGAGCAACATCCCTGCCACACCCACAAATCTCACCATAGATGAAAAGGGGCTCATCTACACCGTTACAAGGGGCAGCAGGAACGATACCCTGAAGCGGCTGAACATTGCAGGCACCAATATGATCTCAAACCACGACGACACCTATGCGGAAACTCCTGCGGCTGTGGCTGCGGGCAATCACGACAACGTGTACGTGGCAGACCAGCAGGGATATATCTTTGAGTACAACAACGAGGGGGAGATGCTCTTCGTCTTCGGGGGACCCGATGACGGCACCCAGCGTGTGGGGCTTTCAAGACTGGTAAGCGGCATAGCTGTTGATGACAGTGACCGCATCTATGTCCTGGACTCCGACAAGGCACAGATACAGATCTACGCCCCCACAGAGTTCACAGACCTTTTGCACAATGCCCTGTACCTCTACTCAAAGGGGCGGTACACAGAGGCTAAGGAGCCCCTGACACATCTTCTGAAAATGAACTCCATGTATGACTACGCAAACAAGGCAATGGGTTCATGCTACTTCCAGGAGGAGAACTACCCCCAGGCTCTGAAGTTTGCAAGGCTTGCAAAGGATCACAAGGGATATTCCGATGCCTTCTGGGAGATACGAAACTCCTGGCTGAAAAAGAACATAATGACCGTCATCATAGTGATAGCTGCGCTCTGGCTCATCATCACCATAGTAAAGAGAGCCGACAGCAAAAGGCACTTCCTTGATGCACCGGGGAAAAATATCCGTAAATTCAAAAAGAAGCCCTTCATCTCCGATATATGCTATGCGGCATACTACATGAAAAAGCCTTCGGATGCGGCATACGGCATAGCCGCAGAGGGGCGTGCCTCCTGGGGGGCATCCACATTTCTGCTCATAGTGTTCATGGCTGAATTTATCATCCTCAAATACACAAGGGGCTTTCTCACAAAGTCCGTAATGGACGGCCGCTATGAGATACTAAGCGACATAGGGATGATAGCGGGGATAGCTGCGGCAGTCACACTGTGTACCTACCTTGTGTGCACCATAAACGAGGGAGAGGGCACGGTAAAGAAGATATACACCTTCTTCTGCTACTCCCTGATGCCCTACATAGTGCTGACCCCTCTTACCTACCTGCTGTCCCATGTGCTCACCTCCAACGAGGATTTCCTGGTCATCATGCTCGACATACTCATCTGGGGCTGGGTGGCAGTGATAATGGTCATAGGGCTCAAGGAGGTAAATAACTTCACATCCGCAGAGACAGTAAAGGTCATACTGCTGACCGTATTTGCAGCGCTCATACTTGCACTGCTCATATTCATAATCTATGTGCTGTGGGCACAGGTGTTTGAATTCGTTTACGCCATAATCAGCGAGGGGGTATACAGACTTGGAAGCTAACAGGCAGAAAAGACTGCCCCTCATTATCGGGGCGGCGGCAGCGGCTGTTATCATCATCATAAGCATTGTGTTGGGTGTTGCGGCAGGCACTTCAAAGCCTTTGCAGCTTAAAACCGAGAAAAGCCACAGCAGCCCTCTCCCCGCTCCGGGGGAGAGGATAGAGGCTGCCGATGACTTCGTCCTTGTGGCTCAGAACGATGACTACCAGCTTTACTACTACGAGCCCCGGTTCTCACTTAAAGTGGTGAACAGAAAAAGCGGGGTAGTCATGGAGAGCACCGTCAGCGACGAAAAGGACGACGGCAGGAACAACAAGAGCTGGACAGGCTATATAAAGAGCGGCATCGTTATAAATGCCATAGTGGGCACCCTCAATACCTATCAGGTGGATCTTGTCACCGTTCCCTCACGGATAGAGACCTATGCTGTGGACAACGGGATCTACGCAAGGATAAGCTTCTTAGGGGACTATATGTTCGACATAGGTATCGAGGTGCGGCTTGACGGCAATGAGCTTTCAGTGCGCATACCTGATGAGTCCGTAAAGGAAAACAGGGAGGACACCTACATATCCACCATAAGCGTTCTGCCCTTCATGGGGTACACCTACCTTGACGATGAAGAGGGCTATATGCTAGTCCCTGACGGCAACGGAGCCCTCATCGAGCTTGACAACAAGGAGGGGCGGTATACCACAGGCTTTTCCGGGCTTATCTACGGCGCTGATGACGGCATGACCTCCCACTCTGCCACACCTGTCATCTGGGGTGAGCACGAGACCGTAACGGAGGCGGCAGCAGTCCTTGCACCTGTTTTCGGCATGGCGCACACAGAGGATGAGCTTGCCTATCTCGGCATAGTGGAGTCCGGGGATGAGCGGTGCAGCATAGAGGTAGTGCCAAACGGCATTATGGTAGACTACAACCGCTGCTTTGCAAAGTTTCTGCTAAGGGATGTGTATGTACAGCCCCTGAACCAGTCAAATTCCGGAACGGTCACATCCGTGGAGAAGGACAGGCTCCGCTCCGACCTTGCTGTGCGCTACATCTTCCTTGACGGGGAGGATGCGGACTATGCGGGGATGGCGTGCGCATACAGGGACTATCTCCTTGAAAAGGGCACCCTGACACAGAGGGATACCTCCTACCACACGCGGGTGGATTTTCTGGGGACAGAGCGTGAGGAATTCCTCATGGGCACAAAGGCAGTCACTATGACTACCGCCGACGAGGCCGGGGAGATACTGGATGAGCTGGGTCAGAACGGTGTGAAGAATGTGCTCTCCCTGTACAAGGGCTGGCAGAAGGGGGGGCTTTACGATCTCCCTGTGACAGACTTCACCGCAGACGGACATATAGGCGGCACCGCAGGTCTTGACCGCCTCATATCAGAGCAGGCGGAAAAGGGCAACAGCATCTATCTCTACGACGATGCCCTCACAGTAAATGCAAAGACCCACTCCACCACATATAATGTGATGAAGATGGTGAACAAGCGCACCTTCAAGAGCGAGCCCAAAAGACAGGTGTACGACCTTTTCTACTACCTGATGCCGGGGCGCAGCAGCACCAATATATCTTCTCTTGTGGACAAGGCAGGGAAAAGGGGTATAACCTCCATTGCCTTTGCGGGTGTGAGCGAAAAGCTGTTTTCCTACAGCTACAAGGGCTCATTCTACTCCCGCACGGACACTATGGACATCTACGACAGTGCCCTTGAATACGCAGACAGCAGATGCAGCGTGATACTTGAAACACCCAATGCCTACCTGTGGGACAGGGGGGATGCCTTTGCGGATATGCCCCTTGATTCCTCGGATTATCTCTACATCGACAGGGAGATACCCTTCTTCTCCATTGTCCTCAAGGGCATAGTCCCCACCTATTCGGGCTATGTGAACTTCGAGGCCAACAAGACGGAGAACTTCCTGAAAATGGCGGAATCAGGCACATACCCTTCCTTCTATGTGACGGCTGAGGATTCCTCAAAGCTCATCTACACCAATTCCAGCGATCTGTATTCACTTGAATACCAGAGCTATAAGGACACCATAGCCGATTACGACGCAAAGCTGGGCGCTCTTGCACAGCAGACACAGGGTGCATACATCACCGACCACGAGGTGCTTGAAAACGGACTGCGATGTGTAAGCTATTCCAACGGCACGAAGGTGTATGTGAACTACGGGGAAGCCCCTCTCACCGCCGGCGGCATAGCTGTTGAGCCGCTTTCCTATGCAGTGTCGGAGGGGGTGTGACAGCATGGAAGAAAAGAAAATGACCTATGCCGACAAAAAGGCTCTCCGGGAGCGCATGAAGCGGCTGAAGCCGGGAAAGCTGGAAAGACGGTATGCCCGCATGGGATATGTCTTCATGATACCCTGGTTCATAGGTGCGGCAGTGTTTCTGGCATATCCTCTGTGTATGTCCTTCTGGTATGCCCTCAACAACATACGCATAACCCCCCTCGGGCAGAAGTTCACATTCCTGGGGTACGGCAACTTCACCCAGATACTCATTCAGGACCCGGACTTTGTGGTGGAGCTGGTGAACTATCTCACATCCACTGTCCTGTCTGTCCCCATCATCGTGGTGTTTGCGCTTATCATCGCCATGATGCTGAATATGAACATAAAGGGGAAGGGCTTTTTCAGGCTCATCTTCTTCCTGCCAGTGATAATCGTCAGCGGTCCCATACTTGGGATGCTGAATTCCGAGGGAGCGGGGAGCATCTCCGCAGTGGATGTGCAGGCAATATCCGGTGCCATAGGCTCGGTGCTGCCCTCCATAATAGCAGAGCCCATCTCAGATCTCTTCGGCAACATGATAACCACTCTGTGGTATTCCGGGGTGCAGATACTCATATTCCTTTCGGGGCTGCAGAAGATAGACCGCTCCATGTACGAGGCTGCAAAGATAGACGGCGGCTCTGGCTGGGAATGCTTCTGGAAGATAACCCTCCCCAATCTGCGCTCCATGATACTCCTAAACACCATATACACGGTGGTGTTCATCTCCAACAACAGCGAAAACCCCATAATCGTGCTCATCAAGGAGTCCATGTTCTCCGGCACGAAGGAAAAGGGGTACGGATATGCCTCTGCCATGGCTTGGCTCTACTCTCTGGTGGTGCTGCTGCTTGTAGGCGCATTTGCACTCATACTTGCAGGCAGGAAGGATCAGTATGAGAAGCAGGTGAAGAGAGCAGTCAAGCTCCGCAAGAAAGAGGCAAGGGAAAAGAAGAGGATAGAAAGGAGGAACCGCCGCAATGCCGCAAGGATCGAACGCAAGCGTGAAAAGGGGCAGATCACATCCCACACCACGAGCAGGAGCGACTACTAAGCCCCGTATCACCAAGGAAAGGGTGCATCGCTTCCTCATGGGCTCCAAGGACAGGGAGGGCTTTTTAAAGCAGTTTACAGTCTATGCCCTGCTGATATGCATAGGCTTCATCTATACCTATCCCATACTCCACATGGTGTCAAGCAGCATGATGACCCTTGACGACCTGCTGGACTCCTCCATAAAATGGCTGCCAAGCTCTCTGAATTTCGAGAATTTCAGGCAGGCAGGGGAGAGCATGAACTTCTGGACGGCTCTCTGGCAGAGTGCAGTAATAGCGGGGGTGCCCACGATATGCAATCTCCTTTCCTGCTCGGTGACGGGCTATGCACTGGCACGCTTTGACTTCCCGGGCAAGAAGATCGTCATGGGGATAATCATACTCAGCTTTGTGCTCCCCGCACAGATAACCATGATACCCACCTATGTGCTCTACTCTAAGCTGGGCATACTAAACACCGTGTGGGCATTCATACTCCCCGCCCTTTTCGGGCAGGGCTTCAAGGCGCCCATATTCATCCTCATTTTCTGGCAGTTTTTCAGACAGATACCCAAGGTGCTCATAGAGGCATCAAGAATAGACGGGGCAGGGCATTTCAGATCATTCTTCAAGGTGGCTCTCCCCAGTGCCGCCCCCGCCTTCATTACAGTGGCGCTTTTCTCCTTTGTGTGGTACTGGAACGAATCCTATCTCACAGAGCTCTATGTGCACGGGGTATACGGACAGTCGAACTGGACAACACTGGTAATACAGCTTGACAATTTTGCGGCAAACTTCTCCGGCTATCAGCAGACAGCCACAAATGCCGCAACCAATCTCAACGAATCCATAAGCATGGCGGGCACACTGCTGAGCATACTGCCCCTTACCATACTGTACCTGGTGCTTCAGAGGCATTTCGTTGAGAGCATCGACAGAACAGGTATCACAGGCGAATGACAAATCCAACAAGATGGAGGTAGAAAGTATGAAAACGAAGAAACTCATCTCTATGGCGCTTGCGGGAATGATGACCGCAGGCATCCTCGCAGGCTGCCAAGGCAGCAGCGGCGGCGGTACGCCCTCCTCCGGAGGCGGGGCGGATACCCTTTCACAGGGCGGCTCGGCTGCAAATGTCACCAATGACTACGACCTTGTGACCATTGAGGGCAGCACCCACCAGTACAAGAAGTACAAGGACATGACCAGCGAGAACATCACCCTCACCTACTTCCACTTCGATCAGGATGAGACGGTGAAGCTCCTTGCGGACAAGTTCATGCAGATATACCCCAACATCACTGTAAATGTGCAGTATGAGAACGTGGCAAACTACAACACCACTCTGGGCACCCTTATCAGCAACGGACAGGCACCTGATGTCATAATGCATTCGGACTGCGACTATGCCCTTTCCAATCAGCTCCTTGCGGATATATCCTCCTACTGGAACAGCGACGAGGAGACAAAGAACCTGGCTGATACGGTGAATTCCGCCGGCCTCGGCACCTACCACCTTGAGGGAGGCATGAGGTACAGCGTGCCTGTAAAGTTCTTCCCCGGTGTCATCTTTGTTGACAGGAACGTGCTTGAAACTCTCAACCTCACCGTCCCCACACAGAACTGGACATGGGCTGAGATGATACAGCTCATCAAGGATTCCACAGTCCTTGATTCTCCCGACGGCATGGCATACTACGGCCTCGGCTACTACAACCGCCTTGACTCCTACTACGGCATCGCCGCAAGACAGGATATCATAGGTGAGTTCGGCTTTACCGGCAAGACCTTTGACCTTACCGAATGGGCAGTGGGGGAGCAGGAATTTTCCAACCTGAAGCTGGGCGGCTACATAGCCCCCTCCACCGAGACACAGGCAATGGAGGACTGGTCAGGCGACTGGGAGGGCTGGGCAGGCAACACCAGCCACTGCGCACTGTTCTCCGAGGCATTCTGGACATTCCAGAACACCTGGAACACCCCCTCCTACAAGGAAAGTTTCAACCTTGACATCGTGCCCTATGTAATACCCGCAGTTTCCGAAGCAGATGCAGGGGCAGGGCATCACTCCATCGCCACCATCGACTACGGCGGCATAACCACCTCCTGCGAGCATCCCAGAGAGGCATACGAGCTGCTTAAATTCATGTCCTTCGGTGTAGACGGCTGGTACGGCAGATGTGAGATCTACTCCGATGAGAGCATAGTAAACGCACTGGGCACCGCCCTGAAATATGATGTAATGCCTGCTCCCATTACAAAGGATGAGGGCGTATGGGATGAGTACATCAAGGTATACTGTGCAGGCATGGACGATGAGCACGTACAGCTCTGGAGGGACTACTTCGCCTCCTGTATGCAGCCTATCTCCTTCGGCTGGACAAATATCGCAGGCTACTGGAATTTCTGCGATGAGTACTTCAACGCCATCGGCATTCACGACCTGGTGGACAACGGCACAGCACAGGCTGCCGACTACGTTGAGGAAGCAAACCGCAAGGCCAACTACTACCACGCACAGGCTATGCTCGACTACTTCGGCAAGGGCGGCTATGATGTCCTCAGCGAGTCAGAGACCGCAGAATATGAGCAGATGATAGCAGATAATCAATAAATCCTAAACATGAAAGGAAGTTTAAAAAATGAAAAAGCAGATAACAGCAGTCATCGCATCCGTACTGGCACTTTCCCTGGCAGCCTGCGCAGGGGGCAATACCGCAACCGAGCAGACTACCGCAGCACCTGCGGACACACAGGCCGCAGAGCAGACCACCGAGGCACCCGCTGAGGAGACAACTGCCGCAGAGGAGACTACTGCTCCCGTTGTGGCAGAGCCCATCCCCGAATCTGCCCTTGTACACCTTGACTTTGAGTCCGCAGACGGTCTTTCCGCTGTAAAGCAGGTGGAGGATAAGGGCACCCTCACAGGCGCAAACTTCGGCCTTGCTCCCTCGGATCACCCGGTGCTCATCGCAGAGGGTCAGGGTGCTGTGGGCAATGCCCTCTACCTTGACGGCAAGTACGGCGTAGACTTTGACATGAAGGAGGTAAGCGACGACAGCTACACCTTCTCCTTCTGGTTCAACGCAGACCGTGTTGCCACCTTCGGCCCTGTTGTGCAGATAGGCCGCAACATCGGTATGTCAAATGCGGATGCAACTGTTACATGGCTCAACATCACCAAGTCCACATGGGGCACCAACGATGCGGATATCTTCCCCGTTGCCTGGAACCGCAACTCCTCCATAGGCACCGAGGTCAGCGCAGACGGCGTATGGCCCTGGATATACGCAATGGACGACACGGAGCACGGCAAGCGTGAATGGTGCCTGCTTACCATCGTTGCCGACGGGAACCGCTACGTTGCCGATGACGGCATGGAGCGTGTAGGTACAAAGTTCTACCTCAACGGTGAGCTGAAGTGGGAGGCAAACGGCGAGAATATGTACTATCAGGGCCTTTCCCCCGAGATAATCACCGGGGACGGCATAGAGGGACATATCGGCATAAACTACTGGGATACCATATACAAGGGCTTCGTAGATGAGCTCTACATCTTCGATGAGGCACTTACCGACGGTCAGGTGAAGACCCTCTTTGAGATGGGCAATCCTCCCGCAGAGCCTGTTGCACCCGAATATGAGGGCGGCGAGGAGGAAGCACCTGTTACAGAGGCTGCACCCCTTGAGGCTGCACCCGTTGCAGAGGGCGCACTTGATGTACTGGGCACCCCCGACAGAGTGCTTGGCTTCTGGTCGGACACCACAGACGGCTTTGAGCTGGCAGACGGCGCCACACTGAAAATGAAGCTCAACAACTATTCCGACGGTGTGAACAACTGGGATAACTTTGTACTTGCCTTCACAAACACAGCCGTTACCACTGACAAGGTGGCAAGCGCTGACAACTACGAGGGCTATGCTGAATATGCAGTGCTCCGTGCAGATGCCTTCGGCTGGGGCGATGCATCCTACAATGCCACCTTTGAGAATTCATGGGATGACTGGGCAGAGTGGCTCAAGCTCATGACAAGTGCATCCGTTGATATTACCATGACCAGAAACGGCGGAGAGGTTACCGTTGACTACACCTTCACAGGTGCTGACGGCACAGCCATGACCGAAAAGGCTGTTGTAACATCCACTATGACCGCTGATTCCCCTGTATACGTTCATGTTACAGGTGAGGCTGCATACATCGAGCTTCTCAGCGTAGAATAAACCTGACGGGAAAGGGACGAAGGAGCAATGTCACAGAATATTGTCTTTAACAGGCCGTGGATAATGCAGAGAGCGGATCCGTATGTGTACAGGCACACGGACGGAAGATACTATTTCACGGCCTCCGTCCCCGAATACGACCGCATCGTGCTGAGGAGCTCGGATACTCTGGCGGGGCTTTGTGAAGCACAGGAAAAGACTGTCTGGACAAAGCACCACTCAGGTCCCCAGAGCAAGCACATATGGGCTCCGGAGCTCCACTTCCTCTTCGGCAGGTGGTATATCTACTATGCCGCCGGGGAGGCGGAGGATCCCTGGAAGATACGCCCCTATGTGCTTGAATGTGAGGGGGGCGACCCCATGGGGGATAAATGGCAGGAGCTTGGGATGATGCGTGCCCATAAGGATGATGAGTTCTCATTCCGGGCATTTTCACTTGATGCCACCACCTTTGAGGTGAATGGCACACATTACTTTGTCTGGGCTGAAAAGGTGGGTGTGGGGAGGCAGATATCCAATCTCTACATCGCAAGGCTCAGAAGTGCCGGTGAGCTGGACACGGTGCAGGTGCTGCTCACCACTCCCGACTACGACTGGGAACGGCACGGCTTCTGGGTAAACGAGGGGCCTGCTGCAATAAAGCACGGTGATGACATTTTCCTCACCTATTCCGCCAGTGACACGGGGGAGAACTACTGCATGGGGATGCTCTGCGCAAGCCTTTCCAGCGACCTGCTGGACCCCGCAAGCTGGAAGAAGGAGCGTTACCCGGTGCTCAAAAGCGACAGCAGCCTGAGCATCTTCGGACCCGGGCACAATTCATTCACAGTTGATGAAAAGGGAAACGATATACTTGTATATCACGCACGCACATACGCCCAGATACAGGGGGATCCTCTGTACGATCCCAACCGCCATGCAATGCTCATGCCTGTAAGGTGGGAGGGCGGCAGGCCTGTATTTGACATTACGGTGTAAATGACCGCAAGCTATTACGATAGGTAGGTACATATGGCAAGTCTGTCTTTAAAACACATTTACAAGATATATCCCAACGGCTTTGAGGCTGTAAAGGACTTCAACCTTGAAGTCGAGGACAAGGAATTTATCATTTTTGTAGGACCGTCGGGCTGCGGCAAATCCACAACACTGAGAATGATCGCAGGTCTTGAGGACATATCCGACGGGGAATTCCTCATTGACGGGAAGATAATGAACGACGTGGAGCCCAAGGACAGGGATATTGCAATGGTATTCCAGAACTACGCCCTGTATCCCCATATGTCGGTGAAGGAGAATATGGCATTCGGGCTGAAGCTCCGCAAGACACCCAAGCACGAGATAAACAAGAAGGTCAAAGATGCCTCCGTCATACTGGATCTGCAGGAGCTGCTGGAAAGAAAGCCTGCGGCACTGTCAGGCGGCCAGCGTCAGCGTGTGGCAATGGGGCGTGCCATAGTGCGGGAACCCAAGGTGTTCCTGATGGATGAGCCCCTTTCAAACCTTGATGCAAAGCTGAGAGTGCAGATGAGGGCGGAGATATCCGCACTTCATCAGCGCCTTGGTGCCACTATAATCTACGTTACCCATGACCAGACCGAGGCTATG
>DGXE01000030.1 GCA_002395525.1 Ruminococcus sp. UBA4240 | reverse complement strand
GGCGAGGACGTGGAGAACATCCTCCTGCGCCTTATCCAGGCGGCGGACTACGACATAGAGGCAGCCGAGAAGGGCATCATCTACATAGACGAGATAGACAAGATAGCAAGAAAATCCGAGAATATGTCCATCACCCGTGATGTATCCGGTGAGGGGGTACAGCAGGCGCTGCTCAAAATAATAGAGGGCACCGAGGCAAGCGTTCCTCCCCAGGGCGGCAGAAAGAACCCCTATCAGGAATTTCTGCACATCAACACAAAGAATATACTCTTTATATGCGGCGGAGCCTTTGACGGCCTGCAGCAGATACTCAAAAAGAGGCTTGAATCCTCCACTCTGGGCTTCGGGGCGGATGTAAAGTCCAAGAACGAGATGGAAGCCAACATCTTCCGTGAGGTGACACCCGACGATCTGGTGAAGTACGGCATCGTGCCGGAGCTTATCGGCCGTCTGCCCCTTATCTCCGTGCTGGATGAGCTGGATGAGCCTGCCCTTGTGCGCATACTCACCGAGCCTAAGAACGCCCTTGTAAAGCAGTATCAGAAGCTGTTCGAGCTTGACGGCATAGAGCTCTCCTTCGAGGAGGATGCCCTCACCGCCATTGCCCACAAGGCCATTGAGCAGAAGACGGGTGCAAGAGGTCTGCGCTCCATTGTGGAGAACCTTCTCCTTGATACTATGTTCTCTGCCCCCTCGGACGAGACTGTGACAAGCGTTATCGTCACAAAGGAGGCTGTCACCGACGGGGAGCCTCTTGTGGTAGAGCACAGCAGAGCCCTGAGAAAAGCAAAGTAGCACGGCTTTAAGGGGCGGCTATGTTTACCGTAAAGCGCATATGCCTTATGCATATCATCCCTGCCGGGGTGTGCATAGGGCTTATCACAGCAGGGACATTCTGGGACAAGGCCGTATCGGATGCCCTGTACAGCCGGGGCAATTTCCCCATGCTCATAGTGTCCGTTCTGGGGCAGTACCTGTTCTCGGCTGTATTCATATTTATAGCAGGAGTGCTTTGCCGGCAGGCAGTTATTTCGGATGCCCATGCGGCAAAGCGCACGGCAGGTGCGGCAGTGCTGGGCATAAGCGCACTTATCATGGGGATAAGGGGACTTGACCATGTGCTGGACACGGAAAACATCGGGGCGCTGCTCCCGGACACGGAATTTTCCCTCGGGGCAAGGCTTCTGATGCTGATGGTGTTCATGCTGTCTCTGTTTTTCATAGGGCTTTGGCTGTCACCGAGGGAATATGACAGGGCTCTGGCAAGGCGGCTCACAGAGGTGCTTCTGTACCTTCTGGCGGCGCTCATAGTGCTTGCTTTGCTGAAATCATCCTTTGCCCGCCCCCGCTACCGCTTTACACTTATGGGGACGGACGGCATAGATTTTCTCCCCTGGTATGCGTCAATGGGCAGTGCAAAGCAGGCGGAGGAACTGTACGGCATTACGGGGGTGCAGGCATTTGCCTCATTCCCCAGTGGACATTCCCTTATATCCATGATCCATGTCATAGCGCTGCCCTGTATGGCGTACATATTCCCGGGGCTTAAAAAAAGAGCCGGGCTGCTGTTTGTCACCGGTGCCTGCTTTGGGTTCTGCGTTATGCTTTCAAGGATAGTGCTGGGGGCACATTATCTTTCCGACGTGGGCACAGGCGGACTTGTCGCCCTTGCGGTGAGCTTTGTGTTCTTCATGGTGCACAGGGTCAAAAATTAACTGCGCTCCGCATAAGCTGCGGGGTGCTCAAAAAAAGGGGGGACGACCCTTTTACCGGGTCAGATTATGGAAATAAGTATCAGCGCAAATATGGTGTTCGTTTTCGTGACCATAATCGTATATCTTATAGTTATGGTGGCTGTGGGCATCATCTGCTCAAAGAAGAACGACAATGTAGGGGATTTCTATTTAGGCGGCAGAAGACTGGGACCTCTGGTCACTGCCATGAGTGCAGAGGCATCGGATATGTCCAGCTATCTGCTCATGGGTCTGCCGGGGCTTGCTTTCCTGTGCGGCACGGGTGAGGTAAGCTGGACGTGCATAGGCCTTGCAGTAGGAACATACCTGAACTGGCTGCTTGTGGCAAGGCGGCTGCGCCTGTATTCCGCAAAGAACGGCGCCATAACCATCCCCGATTTCTTTTCAAGGCGCTATGGTGACAGCAGCAACATCATCAGTGCCATATCCGCCGTTATCATACTTGTGTTCTTCATACCCTATACAGCGTCGGGCTTTTCCGCCTGCGGAAAGCTCTTCGGCACCCTTTTCGGCGTGGACTATCATGTTGCAATGCTCATATCCGCCGTCATTATCATCTCCTACACCAGTATAGGCGGCTTTCTTGCGGCATCCACCACTGACCTTATACAGAGCATAGTGATGTCCGTTGCCCTTGTGATACTCATTGTATTCGGCGTATCAAAGGCAGGGGGCATGGGTGAGGTCATAGAGAATGCAAAGGGGCTTACAGGCTACCTTTCCCTCACACAGAGCCATGTCCACGGGGATAATTCCGCATCCCCCTTCGGCTTCCTGCCCATAGTCTCCACCCTTGCCTGGGGGCTGGGATACTTCGGTATGCCCCACATCCTCCTTCGCTTCATGGCTATACAGGATGACAAGAAGATAAAGCTTTCAAGGCGCATCGCATCCGTGTGGGTAGTTATCTCCATGGGTATCGCCATCCTCATAGGCATCATCGGCAATGCCATGGTGCAAAACGGCAGCATCAGCGTCCTTTCCGACAATTCAGGCTCCTGGTCGTCAGAATCCGAGACTGTTGTCATCAAAATGGCACAGCTCATGGCGGAGCATTCCGTGATCACAGCAGTGTTTGCGGGGCTTATCTTCTCCGGTATCCTTGCCTGCACCATGTCCACCTCCGATTCACAGCTCCTTGCGGCATCCTCCAGTATGTCCGAGGATCTGCTGCACCGCTTCTTCAAGGTGGAGCTTGACGAAAAGAAGTCCATGTTTGCCGCAAGGGCAGTGCTGGTCATAATCGCAGTCATCTCCGTAGGCATCGCATGGAACCCGGACAGCTCCGTATTCCGTGTTGTATCCTTTGCCTGGGCGGGCTTCGGCGCTACATTCGGTCCTCTCATGCTCCTTGCCCTCTTCTGGAGGCGCTCCAACAAGCAGGGCGCAGTTGCAGGCCTTGTTGCAGGCGCTGTTATGGTGTTTGTGTGGAAGTTTGCGGTTCGCCCCATGGGGGGAGCCTGGGATATATATGAGCTGCTCCCCGCCTTTATCGTGGCACTTGTGATCAATGTTATCGTATCCCTTGCAACAAAGGCGCCCGAGGATCATGTTACCGATACCTTCGACAAGGTGAATGCAGAGATCAAGGGCTCATAAGATCTCAAAGTCAAAGCTAACGTCTGTGACAGCAGGTGATCAGATTGACCGACTACAGAAAATTAGTGGAAGAATACGGCAAGAAGAAGGGTATCACCGTCATAGCGGGACCCTCCGACGGGAAACCCAATGCCGTAGGTGTGTTTTACTCCAGGGCTGAGGTCATCTGGGTGGTATACCGCACCAATGACACGGGGCTCATGGCCGTGCTGGATTCCGCCCTCTTTGAGGAGCTGGGCTGGGAAAGGCTTGCCTCAAAATTGGGGCTGGATCTGGATATGCCTGCCGACCGCCCCGCATTTGAAGTGGACAAGGCGGAGGTCATCGAGGAGAACCTCAGCTACCTTATGGGTCACATGGCAGGTGCCGGTGAGACCAAGGACGGCATAAACTTTATGACCACTGCCGCCATTGCGGCGCACACTGCCGCAGAGTCGGCAAAGAACAGCGTGACAGCAAGGAAGGACGAGCCCGCTCCAGCTGAAAAGCCTGTAATGCCCGAAAAGCCTGTAATGCCTGAAAAGCCTATAATGCCCGAAAAGCCTGTTACCGCAGAAAAGGTGGCTGTGACCGAAAAACAGGCTGTCACCGCAAAGCCCGCTGCAAAGGCAAAGTCCGGCGGCATGGAGGAGCTTTCCACTGCTGATATAGCAGCTATGCTGGCGGCAGGAGTGGATCCGGGGATCGCAATGGCTGAATCCTCAAGAAGCGGCATAGGAATGTCCGGTGGGGCAGCGCCTTCAAGAGTACAGCCTCCAAAGGCGGCAGAAAAGCTCCCGGAGGCACCCGCACCCCAAAAGCCCTCCCCCGAGACAGTGCTCAAAAATGCCATTGGGAAGAAAAATCCGGCGGGGGACAGGTTCTTTGATGCAAAGGATCTGGAGGAATACACCAAGGTAGAAAGAGATACCTTCGTTGAGATAGTGGACATTGTTAAGGCACGCACCCCAGGGCTCATGGACACCCGCATATTCCCGGACAGGGATGTGAAGCTGGCTGTGGGTCTGGGCTGGTACACCGACCCTGCGGACGGGGAATATGTGGTGTACGAGAACGGCAGCGACTTAAAGCGAATGGTGCTGTACAAGGGCATCAGCGAGACGGCGGCGTGCAGGATATTCTGGGAAAGCTATGCTGACCTTGAAAAGCGCCCTGAGACTGGGGCGGCACCCTTTACCCTCCCTCCCGAGGCATTCCGTGCCCTCACTCCCGTCACCATGAAGGAGCTGGTGAAGAATGCCGAGACGCTCAATGTGGATCTGACCACAGCCGGGTGTACCATCGGGAGCCATTCCACAAGGCCTCATATATATGGTGTATATGCGGACGGAGATGACTTTGTGGTGTATGACAACGTCACGGAACACTCCTCAAGGGAGGTATACAGGGGGTCTGACGAGCAGGAGGCGTGTGCAAGGCTGTGGCGGTTCATAACCACACGTATGTCCCGCCCCATAAAGGTGGAGGACAAGGCATCCCAGGACTTTTCAGCCCGTGCCCTTGATGTCATAAGGGATATGGCAGGGGATCTGCGGCTTTTTACCTCATCGGATGATGATTATTACAGCGGCGGTATGCACTTTTCCGGCAGACGGGGCTCAGGTATACTCACAGACATTGCGGTAAATGCCATAATAGATGTGACAAAAGGCTTTCTCAAAAAATAACGGACTGAACCCGGTACGCACGGGGATGGAAAGGAACAACATGAACTTCGAGATAAGAGACCCTGAACTCTGGGAGTCAGGTGAGACCAAGATAAACTGGGTAAAGGCAAATATGCCCCTTCTCCGTGGACTGGAGGAGGAATTTGCAGCGACAAAGCCCTTTGCAGGGCTGAAAGTCGCCCTTTCCGTGCACCTTGAGGCAAAGACTGCCTATCTGTGCAAGGTGCTTGCCGCAGGCGGTGCGGATATGTACATCACAGGGTCAAATCCCCTTTCCACACAGGATGATGTGGCTGCTGCCCTCGTACATGACGGGCTGAAGGTCTTTGCCTGGTATGATGCCACGGAGGAGGAGTACCACCGCCATATAAGCCGTGTTGTGGAGGTGGGCCCCAATATCATCATAGATGACGGAGGAGATCTTGTACACCTTATGCACACGGAGTACAGGGAGCTTATCCCCAATGTCATAGGCGGCTGCGAGGAGACCACCACAGGCATTATCCGCCTTGTGGCAATGGAGAGGGCAGGGGAGCTCAAATTCCCCATGGTAAAGGTGAACAATGCGGACTGCAAGCACCTTTTCGACAATCGCTACGGCACGGGCCAGTCCGTATGGGACGGCATAAACCGCACCACCAACCTTATCGTGGCAGGCAAGGATGTGGTAGTCGCAGGCTACGGCTGGTGCGGCAAGGGCGTTGCCATGCGTGCAAAGGGCATGGGTGCGTGTGTCACCGTAACGGAGGTTGACCCCATAAAGGCAATGGAGGCTGTTATGGACGGCTTCAAGGTAGCACCCATGGAAAAGGCAGCCGAATACGGAGATATATTCGTCACTGTCACAGGCTGTGATGCGGTCGTCACCGAAAAGAGCTTTATGAAGATGAAGAGCGGTGCTATCTGCTGTAATGCGGGCCACTTTGACTGTGAGGTGGATGTGGCATGGCTCGAAAAGAATGCTGTGCGCTCCTGGACTGCAAGGCACAACATAAAGGCATATGAGCTTGCAAACGGCAATGTGGTGAATGTCATCGCCCAGGGCAGGCTTGTGAACCTTGCCGCCGGGGACGGACACCCCGCAGAGATAATGGATATGTCCTTTGCGGTGCAGGCCATGAGTGCCCTGTACCTTGTAAAGAACAGGGGGACTCTCACACCCGGCACCATAGACGTGCCCCGCAGCGTTGACCTTGAGATCGCAGGGAGAAAGCTTGCGGCATGGGGCATAGAGATAGACACCCTGACCCCCGAGCAGGAGGCATATCTTAGCAAGGGACTGTGAGCAAACAACGGTCAGCACAGTGTACAGGCTGACAAGGAGGTATAGAAATGTCAAAGCTTATGCTTGGCAATCAGGCAGTAGCGAGGGGGCTTTATGAGGCGGGCGTTGATGTGGTGTCCTCATACCCCGGCACACCGAGTACAGAAATAACGGAAGTGGTATCGAAATACGACGAGATACACTCCGAGTGGGCACCCAACGAAAAGGTGGCAGCAGAGGTGGCAATAGGTGCATCCATAGGCGGGGCACGCTCCTTCTGCGCCATGAAGCACGTCGGTCTCAACGTAGCCGCAGACCCGCTGTTCACCGCCTCATACACAGGGGTGAACGGAGGCTTTGTCATAGCCGTTGCAGATGACCCCGGGATGCATTCATCCCAGAACGAGCAGGACAGCCGCCACTATGCCATAGCCTCAAAGGTGGCAATGGTGGAGCCCTCAGACTCCGGGGAATGCAAGGAATTCACCAAAATGGCATACGATCTTTCGGAAAAGTTCGATACGCCTGTGATACTGCGCCTTTCCACCCGTGTGTCCCACAGCCAGAGCATAGTTGAGGAATGTGACCGCATCCCCCATGACATCGGCACATACGAGAAGAATGCCCAGAAGTATGTAATGATGCCCGCCTATGCAAAGCCCAAGCACATCATGGTGGAGGAGCGCACCCAGAAGCTGCGTGAATATGCGGAGGTCTGTCCCTTCAACAAGATAGTGTGGGGCAGCACGGATATAGGTGTCATCACCTCCGGCATATCCTATCAGTACGCAAGGGAAGCCCTTGGTGACAGGGCATCCTACCTGAAACTGGGGCTTATAAACCCCATGCCCGAAAAGCTCATAAAGGACTTTGCCTCAAAGGTGAAGAAGCTCTATGTAATAGAGGAGCTTGACGACGTTATAGAGACTCACTGCCGCAAGCTGGGCCTTGACCCTGTGGGGAAGGACTTCTTCAAGTGGATAGGTGAGTATTCCCAGAGCTACATCAGGGAAAAGATATTCGGCGAAAAGGACGAATACGTGAGCTACTCCGAAAATGTGCCTGTTCGCCCCCCTGTTATGTGTGCAGGCTGCCCCCACAGAGGCGTGTTCTATGTGCTGAAAAAGCTGGGCGTTATGGTGAGCGGCGACATCGGCTGCTACACTCTTGGGGCAGTAGCCCCCCTTGCAGCCATTGACACCACCGTGTGCATGGGCGCATCGGTGAGCGGGCTCCACGGCTTCAACCTGGCAAGAAAGGGCGAATACGAGGGCAAGGCAGTAGCTGTCATAGGTGACTCCACCTTTATCCATTCCGGCATAACAGGTCTTATAAACATCGCCTACAATGCCACGAATTCCACGGTCATCGTGCTGGATAACTCCATCACAGGCATGACAGGCCACCAGAACAACCCCGCAAACGGCTTCAACATCAAGGGAGAGCCTGCAACAGCAGTGGATCTGGAGGCTCTTGCCCATGCAGTGGGCATTGAGCGTGTGCGTGTGGTAGACCCCAACGACCTTGCTGAGACCGAAAAGGTCATAAGGGAAGAGCTTGAAGCAAAGGCGCCCTCCCTTATCATCACAAGGCGCCCCTGCGCTCTGCTCAAGAGCGTGAAGCACAACCCGCCTGTAAAGGTGGATGCAGACAAGTGCCGCTCCTGCAAGGCGTGCATGAAGATAGGCTGTCCCGCCATTTCCATGTCCACCAAGAAGGCAAAGATCGACGATACACTGTGCGTAGGCTGCGGACTGTGCGAACAGATGTGCCGCTTTGACGCCATACACTAAGGGAGGTAGCTATGACCAGATCTATTATGATAGTAGGCGTGGGCGGTCAGGGAACCCTCCTTGCAAGCCGCATAATCGGCAATGTGCTTTTGTCACAGGGCTATGACGTCAAGATGAGCGAGGTTCACGGGATGAGCCAGAGAGGCGGCTCCGTGGTAACATATGTAAAGTACGGGGATGAGGTGTTCTCCCCCGTCATCGAAAAGGGTCAGGCCGACCTTATCATCGCCTTTGAGGCGCTGGAGGCTGCCCGCTATGTGGAGTACCTGAAAAAGGGCGGCAGGATCGTCATGAACACCCAGGAGATAGAGCCTATGCCTGTCATAACAGGTGCGGCGGAGTACCCCGCAAACATCGTGGAGAACATACGAGCCTGCGGTTGTGATGTGGTCGCCATAGATGCCCTGTCCCTTGCAAAGGAGGCAGGCACCGCAAGGGCTGTGAACGTTGTCCTCATGGGCGTGGTCTCCAAGTCCACAGACTTTGGCGAGGACGTATGGATAAAGGCTCTGGAGGAATGTGTTCCCCCCAAGGTGATAGACGTGAACAAAAAGGCATTCGCACTTGGCAGAAGTATAGAATAAGAAGCATAACAGAAGAGGAGCGGCAAAACCGCTCCTCTTTTCCGGTCTGCAACATTCACCTGTGATACTGATAATAAACCCCGCAAAACATAAGACAGGTACCCATATAGAATTTGCCCCGAAGCACTTCAAAGTGCTTCGGGGCATTGTATTATAAAACTGCTAAGACAAATCATAGATATAGATTAGCTATACTCTTTATTCGATGAATAATTCCATATCAACACAGTCCCATATACCTATGGGCATTTCAAATTTTCTACTGTTATACTCTTTAAATCCGACTGTTTGGTAACAATTCATTGCACTCTCATTGTTTAAGAATACACCAAGATCTATTCTCTTTGCGGTCAAGTTTTCCTTAACATATCTGATGCCAAGAAGCAGCATTTCTTTTCCGTAGCCTTTTCCTCTCATGGTTGGATCAATTATTACAAAACCAAATCGAACAGTAGAGTCATTATCCTCAAATGGATATCTAATTATAAAGTGACCTACAACATTACTATTTTCATCTACTGCTGTGAGAGGAATAAATCTTCCTGTTTTGATTTGCGGTACATAATTATCATCAATATCATTTTCTGAAAGAGGAAACTTATTGTATCTGTCAGCAGACCATTTATATAGCTCCTCGGCAGTTCTTAACCATTTACATATGATCGCAGAATCTTCTTTTTTGTATGCTCTTAAATACATCTTCCAATAACCTCCGTAAATCCGATTTATGTTAGTTACCATTATAGTACATCATCTATGCACTGTCAATAGAAACGCCATAGTACTTCTGACTTTGCATCAGAAATACCATGGCTTAAAACTTCTATATTTAGACCTTGCGGGGTTCATCAATTGCTTGTCCGGGCAGGCGGAAAGGGGGAGCGGCTTGCGTTTACAAGCATAAATGGGAGAATTGGTAAGTAAGGGAGCAGCAGAGGAAGGGGCTCAGCCAATTGCCTTTTCGACGGCTGCCCTGACGTTCTTCATGTCCTCAGTGGGCTCAAAGCGTGCGGTCACGTTGCCGTCCCTGTCAACTAAGAACTTGGTGAAATTCCACTTGATGGAGGGATTGTGTTCAAAGTCCTTGTCGATGGTCTTCATCATGGCGGTCATCGCACCTGCCTTTAAGCCCTTGCCGAAGCCCGCAAAACCTTTCTGTGATTTGAGGTAGGTAAACAGGGGGAGCTCATTCTCACCGTTGACATCGGATTTCTTCATCTGGGGGAACCGGGTCTTGTATCTGAGTGTGCAGAACTCGTGTATCTCATCGTCTGTGCCGGGTGTCTGCCCTGCGAACTGGTTGCAGGGGATGTCGATTATTTCAAGCCCCTTGTCGTGGAATGCCTCGTACATCTCTTCAAGCTCCTTGTACTGGGGAGTAAAGCCGCAGCCCGTGGCGGTGTTGACGATAAGCATTACCTTGCCCCTGTACTGTGAAAGGGAAACATCTCCCTCCCTTGCGGGGACGGTATAATCATATATGCTCATAACGCAGCCCTCCTTAATTGATTTGTTGTGATTTAATTTTACACAATTAAATCCGTTTTGTCAAGCCCCAAATTAAAATTTGTAGACTTGCACAAAGATTTATGGTGGATACACCGCATAATGACAAAGCAACATAACATCCTCCGAAAAGGCTGCTATGCTGCTGATCACAAGTATAATGCTTCCTGCTGATGCTAAAACAGGGGCTTTTTGCGGATGTCCTCCATTTCGTAGTCCTCATCCGGTAGGGTGAGATCCGATTCGGGCATTACCCCGGGCACGGCTTCCTCCATCACAGCCGGGGCAGGTGTCCCCTCGGCGCTTGCCTTGTCAGCCTCTGCCAGGAGGCGGTCGTAGTATTCGGTGTACTTCTTCTGCTCTGCGGTCTCAAGGCCTGTGATGCTGAAATTGAAGTAGGGAAAGCCCGGTTCGTCCTTCAGGGATTCGATGGTGGAAAAAGCGGCGACATAGCGGAAGGAGAACAGCACCTCCAGTGCCATGACCACCGAAAAAGCAACAGTGTTGACGGGCTTTACGGGCTCAAAGCCGAATACTCCGTTTATGACCGTCAGGCCACACAGCACAAAGGCTATTATCCCCAGGGCATTGAGGAATTTCCCCTTTTTGAAGCCGTCCGCAAGGAAGCTAAGCACCACAAACACAGGACCTATTATCACAGTCACACAGAATATGGGGAAGAATATGACCGGCTTTTCCGTATTCAGCTCCGCCAGGGCACTGCCGTTGTAGTAGAGCCAGGCATATTTCTTCTGGGACAGCCATACATATGTGTAGAAAAAGCTGAACAGCGAAAGGACGATATTCCCGTATATCAGTATGATGCGGAATTTCTTCAGCCTGTCCTCGGCTTTTGTCATGACAGCGTGGTTTTTTTCATATCTGCTCTCAAGGGCGGTCTGCTCCGCCAGGTGGCGGCTCATACGCCGGCAGCCTTTCGGAGAGCCTCGGTCCTGTCAGTCCTTTCCCATGCTACACCCAGATCCTCACGCCCCATGTGGCCGTAGGCGGCAAGGGCTCTGTACTGGGGCTTTCTAAGCTCCAGATCCCTGATGATGATGCCGGGGCGCAGGTCAAATACCTCCTTGACCGCCTTTGCCAGCACCTCATCCGAAACTATGCCTGTGCCGAAGGTATCGCACATGATGGAAACAGGCTCTGCCACGCCGATGGCATAGGCAAGCTGTATCTCGCACTTTTTCGCAAGGCCTGCGGCAACTATGTTCTTTGCCACATAGCGGGCGGCATAGGCAGCGGATCTGTCCACCTTCGTGGGATCCTTGCCGGAGAATGCGCCGCCGCCGTGGCGGGAATATCCGCCGTAGGTGTCAACGATTATCTTGCGCCCCGTAAGGCCGCTGTCCCCCTGAGGCCCGCCCACTACAAAGCGCCCTGTGGGATTTACGAATATCCTTGTGTCCTTGTACAGCTTTGCGGGGATAACAGGGATTATGACGTTATTGATGATGTCCTCACGTATCTTTTCAAGGCTTACCTCAGGGGCGTGCTGGGTGGATACAACCACTGTATCTACACGGACAGGCACACCGTCCTCGTATTCTATGGTCACCTGTGTCTTTCCGTCGGGGCGGAGATAGTCAAGGGTGCCGTCCTTGCGCACCTCGGCAAGGCGCTTTGCCAGCTTGTGGGCAAGGGAGATGGGCATGGGCATGAGCTCGGGAGTCTCATCGCAGGCAAAGCCGAACATCATTCCCTGATCCCCGGCACCTGTTTCGTAGTCGCCTTCGGCAACGCCGTCACGGTATTCAAGAGCCTCGTCAACGCCCTGTGCTATGTCGGGGGACTGCTCGTCTATGGCAGTGACCACGGCGCAGGTATTGCCGTCAAAGCCGTACTTTGCACGGTCATAGCCTATGTCGATGACCACCTGACGGGCTATCTTGGGTATGTCCACATAGCAGTCGGTGGATATCTCACCCATGCAGGTGATGATGCCTGTGGTGGCAGTGGTCTCACACGCCACACGGCCGTTGGGATCGTTTTTCAGTATCTCATCAAGGACTGCGTCGGATATCTGGTCGCAGATCTTGTCGGGATGCCCTTCTGTAACCGATTCTGATGTAAAAAGATATTTTGCCATTTTATTCACCTCATTATATTGATGGATAGCCGTTAAACTATGGTTTTCGGCTTGCCCATGACCATACAGGAGCGGGGGGCTATCTCATAGTCGTTCTCCACGGTGTACAGGGATGTGGTGCCTGCGTGCTCCCCGTCTATGTATACGTTGTATTCCCCGAAGGCGTGCAGGCGCACGCTGTTGGTGGTGGGGTTCAGGAATACGATAATCTCATCGAGCCTGTTGTCGCCGTACAGCCCGAAGCCCACTATGCGGGGAGGGAGCTTGTCGAAGAAGACCATGTTCTTCCCCACATCCTCGGTGGTAGCATATCTGAGTGCTCTATGTGCCCGCCTGAAGGCTATGAGCCCCCTGTAATACTCTGCTGTGTCACGGTACTCAGACAGCCTGTCCCACTTGATGCTGTTGATTATATCCGGGGAATTGTAGCTGTTGTGGTCAAAGGCACCGCCGGGGAGAGGCTTGGAGCGCAGGAATTCCTGCCCCGCCTGTATCAGTGGTATCCCCTGGGAGAGGATGACCATGGCAGCGGCGAGCCTGTCTATCTTAATGCGCTCCCACACAGGCTCCGTGCCGTTGGTGTAGTATAGCTTGTCCCACAGGGTGAGATTGTCGTGTACCTCCACATAGTTGAGGGTCTGACACGGTGACACCGCCCATGAATACTTGTCGAGATTTGGTATCTGGGGATGTGTGACCCTGCCGCACATTACCTCCTTTACATAAGGCTCGTTGCCCACAGCGCCGTTGGCATAGCCCCTGTTCTGGTTGTCAAAGGTGTTGCCCTTGACCGTATCCCTGAAATCATCGGAGAAAAAGCCGTAGCAGGGGGTGTGGCGGGCATTGAGCTTCATTGCCCGCTTTCCGTCCTCAAGGGCGCTGCCGCCCCCTGTCCAGCCCTCGCCGTAGAGTATGACGTTGGGATTTATCTCGTAGAGCTTTTCCCTTATGATGTTCAGGGTCTCTATGTCGTAAAGTCCCATAAGGTCAAAGCGGAAGCCGTCTATCTTGTATTCCCTCGCCCAGTAGCACAGGGAATCCACTATGAACTTTCGCACCATCCTGCGCTCGGTGGCGACCTCGTTGCCGCAGCCGGAGCCGTTGGAGAACCACTCCCCGTTTTCCCCGCACAATCGGTAGTAGTACTTGGGGAAGGTCTTGTTGAAGGGGGAGTCAGCCGTTGCATAGGTGTGGTTGTACACCACGTCCATGATAACACCTATGCCCTCCCTGTGGAGAGCCTGCACCATGCGTTTGAGCTCTGCCACCCTTGTGTGTCCGTCAAAGGGGTTGGTGGAATAGGAGCCCTCGGGGACGTTGAAATTCAGAGGGTCGTATCCCCAGTTGAACTGAGGGCGGTGTACATCCGCCTCGTCTACGGTCTGATAGTCGAACATGGGCTGTATCTGCACATGGGTGATGCCCATTTTTTTCAGATGATCTATGCCGATGCTGTCGCCGGCGGCATTGATGAGCCCCTTTTCCACAAATGCCAGGAAGCGCCCCTTGTAGCAGAAGTTCCCCGACTTGTCTATGGAGAAATCCCTTATGTGGAGCTCGTATATCATGGCATCGGTGTAGTTTTTCAGGGGGACGTAGCCGTATCTGTCCCACCCGGGAGGGGAGAGCCTTGCGGTATCCGTCACCATGCCCATGATGCCGTTTGCCCCGGCGGAGCGGGCGTATATGTCTATGGTCTCCTCTGTGATGTCATCGTGGGTCATCTCGTAGGTGTAGTAGACCCCTTCAAGATCCCCGTATGCCACCTTGTGCCACACACCCTCACGGCTCTTTGCCATGGGCAGGCGGCGGTAGGGCTTCTCGTCACGGCAGGTTCTGTACAGCAGCACCACCGCTTTGGAAGCGTAGGGCGACCACACCTTGAAGGTGGTCTTTTCCGGGGTGTATACAGCCCCTAAGTCGTCACCGTCGTAGTAGTATTTTTCATCCGCTTCCCGTATAAGGTCGTAGATATTCTTCAAAACAATGATCTCCTTTGTAAGCTGATACAGCCGCAGGGTGTGTCCGCCTCCGACTGTACACTGACATATTATTATACACCATTTTCGCACTTTTGTAAAGGCTGTTACGGAATTTTATCATATGCAACACAAATCGGGGGAAAATTTTGTAAAATGCGACGATCATGGGCTTGATGGGCTGTCAGGGAGCTGATCGCCTGTTTTTTTCTGCATATACTTTTTTTCTATATTGCAGTTTTTGGTTCCCGGCTGCTGTTTGCTTAGGAAGCAAGCCGCCGGTTCGTCATCAGTATATCTTGCTTCCTGCATCTTGCCTCTTGCTTCTATTATGTGTCAAAATGGTGAAAAAACGGTATCACAGCACGGTTTATTTAGAAATATGCCCCCGGTAATTGTATATATTCACAAAAAAAGACGGGATTTCTTGACATTTTGTAGGATTTGTTGTATGATAAATTATGTGTAGGACTATGCGATCACGCAGAAAGAGAAGCCGGAAAAGGCAGCGTGACCAGATAAGGAGATCACAAATACTTAAATGTCAATGTCAAAGGATGCCCGGAAGGCATATGAGAAAGCTGTAAGGGAAAAGGAAAAGAAGAAACGGGGTCACTGGCTCTTCATACAAAAGGGGGACAGCGCCAAGGAGATAGCCTCAAAGATATTCACCCAGCTTTGCGTGGTGGTGCTTATAGCCTGCGGCGTGATACTGGGCAATGAGCTCAGGCTCTCAATGTCCGCCAAAAAGCTCAATGAGACCTTAAAGGGGCTGTACCTGTCCGCAGTGGAGGCCGTCACCGAGGGTGAGATGCTCCCGGGGGCAAAGGATCTTATCGCCATGAATCCCGATACCATCGGCTATGTGCGGATATCGGGCACAGAGGTGGACTTCCCCGTGGTTCAGGCACAGGACAATGACAAGTACCTTGCCACTGCCTTTGACGGCAGCTCCAACAAGGCGGGGACTGTTTTCCTGGATTACCGCTGTGTGCTGGATGCGCACAAGAGATCCGACAACCTCATCATCTACGGCCACAATCAGCGTGACCGCACCATGTTCGGCAGTCTCAAGGACTACAAGAACAACATAGATCATTACAAGAAGCACCCCACAGTCACCTTCAACTCCAACTACCACAGCGATGAATACAAGATATTCGCCTATTTTGTGGTGGAGACACAGCCCTCCCAGGTATCAGACGGGAAGGTGTTTGACTATCAGAACTACATTGATCTGTCCGACAGGGCACTGTTTGACAGCTTTATCTCAAAGATAGGCGAGCGCAGTCAGATAATCACCGATGTGGATGTGAAGTACGGGGATGAGCTTCTTACCCTGTCCACCTGCTCCAACGAATTTGACAACTCACGGTTTGTCATCTTTGCCCGCAAGGTGAGAAAGGGGGAGGACAGCTTCGTTGATGTGTCCTCCGCACGCCTTAATCCGAATGCAAAGGAGCCCGACTGGAAGAAGATATTCGGATAGGGCATCGGCGCTGTGCGCCAAGGAAAGCTTTACAAAGAGGAATGTTTTTATAGATGAATAACTTTAAGAAGACCGCATCCATGCTGGCAGCAGTGCTCATACTGTCCTCCTGCGGAGGGAGCAAGCCCTCTGAGGAGGAGGGGAGCCAGAGCTATGTCGTCATAACCGGGACAGAGAGCGTGACCACAGAGACTGAGGTCACCACCGTCCCCACCGAGACCACCACGGAGGAGACCACCACCACTACCCCCGCACCCCTTGTGCCCCTTGACGATGAGGATCTGAGGCGCTATGCGGACAGGTACGACAATGTGGCGGGATGGATATATGTGCCCGGCACAGAGGTGAATTATGTGGTAGTCCAGCCCGACAGGGATGACTTCACCGATGAGAACGGTCAGCTCACCTCCAACCCCAACGATTTCTACGAGAACCACGACTATGCGGGGGACTGGTATTCCGCAGGGGCTATATTTGCGGACTACCGCTGTGTGGTAAACGACTATTCCTTCAACCAGTCGGACAACATCCTGCTCTACGGCCACAGCATGGCATACGGCTACAAGGACGGAACCATGTTTGCCACCCTCAAATATTACCGCAACGACCTGGGCTTCTATGCAAAGCACCCCACATTCCAGTTCTCCAACCTGTATGAACAGTACACATACAAGATAATAGCCTGCTTCTCCGTGGAGACTCAGCCCGAGACTTCCGGCGAATATCACGTAATGGACGGCTACTTTGACTATCAGAACTACTACCGTTTCACGGGAGATACCTACAACTACGACAACTTCATCAAGAACATCATGGAGCGCAGTGAGATAGACACGGGCGTTGATGTGCAGGAGGGGGACAAGTTCATGACCCTTTCCACCTGCCTTTCCGGCTATGAGGGCACCCCCTGGAGGTACATCATAGTGGGGCGGCGTGTCCGTGAGGGCGAGAGCGCAGAGGTGGACACATCTCTTGCCAAGTACAACTGAGTTTGTGCAGATACTAAGTACCATTGGCGGTGTACATATGTCAGATGAAACAAGCAAGGATGAGCTTACAGACGGCTCCTCCGAAAAAAACCATGACTTTTCAAAGTTCTTCAACGATGCCGCACAGTTCGGCGGGGATTTTCACGAGATAGTCGATGAGGAGCTTGAAAATATAATGGCAGAGGTGGATACATTCAGCTTTGCCGACAAGAAAAAGCCCAAAGTGGATGAGAACGGCATGATAGTCATCTACGATGAGGAAGAGGGCATAGATGCCACGGATATGCCGGAGGCGGAACGGGTAAAGCTCACCTATTCGGGCAAAAGCGTCGGGACGGAGAAAACCGATGAGGACAGCACCGGGGCAGAGAAGACCGATGCAGACAGCAGCGATGATGACGGCGCAGAGCATGACGGAAGCAACTTTGGCACGGACGACAATTTAAGCTCCAATGACGGCAAAGAGGAAAGCACGGAGAAGAAAAAGGGCTTTCTGTCCGGCATATTCCCTGCAAAGGGGGACAGTGCCGGGGAGGTCATAAGAAAGATAGTGTTCCTTGTGTCCACAGCTGTGTTCATAGGGGCGGGGGTCATGCTGGCATCCACCCTTTTACAGCAGAAGGAAGCTCAGCAGGAGCTTGAGGACATAAAGGAAATGGTGACCACCACCGTTGCCACCACCATAAACGAAGAGGGCATAGTGGAGACTATCCCCCCCACCAGCGAGGAGAGGGAGGAGCACAACGAGAGCCTGATGAACAGCTTTGCCGAGGTCTCAGACAAGGTAAAGGGCTTTATAGAGCTGCCGGGTTGCGACATATACTACCCCGTTGTGCAGTGGACGGACAATGACTACTATCTGACCCATACCTACGATGACCGCATAAACAAGGCGGGAGCCATATTCATGGATTACCGCTGCGTTCTCAGCGAGGAATACATCTCCCCCAACATAGTGCTGTACGGCCACAATCAGGAAGACGGCACAATGTTCGGCAATCTGAAGGACTACAAGAACAATGTGGATTTCTACAAGGAAAATCCCTTTGTCACATTCTCCACTGAATACGGCGTAGGGGACTACGTAATATTCGGGTACTTCATCACCAATGTGTACCCCAGACAGGATCTCAACGGTGAGGTGTTCCACTATCACGACTACATCAATGTGCTGGAGGATGAGGTAACATTCAACTGGTACATGGAGCAGATAGACAGGAGGAACCAGATAATACCCACGGTGGATGTTGCCTTTGGCGACCAGCTTCTGGTGCTCTCCACCTGCTCAAACGAATATTCCGACTCCCGCTTTGTGGTAATGGCAAGGCGGTTCAGGGAAGGGGAGACACGGGACAGCTTTGACTTTTCCGCTGCCAAGATAAACCCCTATGCCAAGAAGATAGACTGGGATGCCATACTTTACGGGCGCACAAATCCCCCCTCCGACACCACCACTGCCGAGACCACCACAGAGTCTGTCACCACCACAACACCGGCGACCACCACCACCCCGGAGGAGACCACTACAAAGAAGCGCAGGCGCAAGACGGAGACCACCACGGAGGAAACCACCACAGAGGTCATCACCACTACCACAGAGGTGACCACCACCACTGAGGAGACTACCACCGAGGAGACCACTGTCCCCGAGGAGACCACGGAGACTACCACCACCACTCCCTACTATACCACGCCTGCCTATACGGCACCTGCACAGACTCCTGCACCTGAGCCCCCCGCACCGGCAGCTCCGGCACCTGAGGCTCCCGCAGGCGGCTGATACCCTTTGGAAGACACCGATCGTCCCTTGCTTGCGAGAAGGTATATATATGGAAAGATCCTCTGTGCGCAGCGAATTTGCTGACATCTCCCGGAAAAAGGGAGCCCAGGATGCAAAGTCAAAGCGTGCCAACAATATAATAGTTGCTGTGAGTGCTCTTGTGGTCATAGTCTGTCTGGGCATTTTGGGAGTGGATCTGTACCACACCTATGAGGCCAAGAAGAACCACGAGAACATCAAGAATATGTACAGCACCGCACAGCGCACGGTAATAGAGCCTGCACAGGCGGATCTGCAGGCGGATGCCCCCGCTGATACGGCAGCACCTCAGAGCGGTGCGGACACTGTGGAGGAGGTAGTCTATACCCCTCGTGAGATACTCCCCGCAGCACAGGAGCTGCTGGCAATAAACCCCGATACCGTGGGCTTTGTGAGCATCCCCGACTGCGTGTATGAGCCTGTTGTGAAGGGCACTGACAACGACTACTACCTTACCCATAACTTCTACGGGGCACAGCGCTCCTGCGGCACCTGCTTTGCAGATTACCGCAACATCGTAGGGGACAGGGAGAGGTCCGACAACATCATCCTTTACGCCCACAACCAGAAGGACGGCACCATGTTCGGCAACCTTGACTACTACCGCTGGGATCCCGCCTACTGGCTGAAAAACCCCTTCATCTACTTCAACACCAATTACAGCGAGGATGCATATGTCATCATATCCTCCTTTGTGGTCAATTCCCTCCCCGAATCGGACAACGGGAACCTTTTTGACTACAACAACTACATAAACTTTGACGAGGATGAGGGCAGCAAGTATTCCTTTGCCGTATTTGCAAAGGAGATAACGGAGCGCTCCCACATCATCACAGGCGTGCCCTTTGACGAGAGCGACGAGTATATCACCCTTTCCACCTGTTCCACGGAATGGGACGACTCCCGCCATGTCATCGTGGCAAGAAAGCTCCGTGACGGAGAGACCACCGACAACTTTGACACCACTAATTTCGCCAAGAACCCCGATCCCAAGTGGCCTGCCATATACTACAAGTATCACGGCGGCAGCTGGGGCGGAGATCAGAGTGCGGGCTGAGCCGTGCTCTATGACAGCTTGAGGACAAAACATTCTGCCGAAACCGTATGCTGCACCCTGTGTGCGCAATGAGAAAAAGAGGTAATTATGAAAAGAATAAGGGCAGTACTTACAGGCATCGCCGCTCTGGCAGCGTTGGGTGTGTTCTACACCTTTGCCTTCTGTATCGTTGACACTGTGAGCGATGCCGAAATATCAGAGGAATACCGCTATGAGGCGGAGCTTACCGACGGGGCTGCACCCGTATCGGCAAACAAGGCGTCCGACCCCGAGAAGGAATCACCCGATACTCCCACCTCGGCCCAGGCAGAGAGCATTGCAAGGGATATAGACGTGGCTCTGCGCTACAATGCAGGTCCTGTTGACCCCTCCGAGCTGGATATACTCAATGTCCGCTCTATGGTCAGCGCCCCTGTGCAGAAGATAGCCGCCATCCCCGAAATGCCCGAGACCGAGGCGGAGCCTGAGAGCTTTATTCCCATATCCTACAACACCTATGACTACGGTGAGGATGAGGATCGCACTTCGGAGGAAAAGGACACCAAGGCTCAGGCACAGCCCAAGGCTGCCGCTGAGGAAAAGGCGGAGGAACCTTCGGAGCAGTCCGAGGAGCAGTGGGATGAGGATATGCCCCGTGAGATAAAGGCTGACCCTGTAAGGATAATAGAGCCTGAAATGGTGCCCTATACTCCCGAGCAGCAGGCTATAAAGGACAGCCTTTACATTTCCGACACCCCTGTATACGGCGGCCCCGTTGAGGCAAACTACGTATACTACAACTTCAATACCCCCTCTGTTCTTCCCGCACCTGCACCCCAGCCCAAGGAAGAGGAAAAGGTGAACTACATCGACCCGGAGATGACCGTGGTCAAGGGCGGCACAGAGGAAAAATCAGAAGGCACTGACAGCGAAGGGCAGACAGCAGAGGAGCAGGGCTCACAGGAGGAAACTGCTCCCGAGCAGGCGCAGGAAGAGACCAAGCAGGCAGGCTATCTGGTAGAGGGTCCCTACAACGGGGTCGAGGTTTTCACCGCCAATTTCGGCGGGGAGAAGCAGGAGATAGATGCCTATTCTCTGGTGTGCATGATCGTATCTACGGAGATGTCCCCCTCCTTCTCGGAGGAGGCGTTGAAGGCGCAGGCAGTGGCGGCTTATTCCTATGTGAAGTATCACAATGTGAACGGCCTTACACCCTCTGTGCTGGTGAAGTACAATGTTCCCGCTGAGGTACAGGCGGCTGTGGATCAGGTGTTCGGCCAGTGCGTATACTACAACGGCGCTGTGGCACAGACACTGTACACCGCCTCCACCGCAGGCACCACCGCCTCATCCGTGAATGTATGGGGCGGCAAGGGCGCAGATTACCTTACAAGCGTGGAAACATCCATAGATGAGCTATACGACCCCAACTGGGGGCTGAAAGCTACCTACTCCGAGAGCGAGATGAAGCGCTATCTGGAGGGCTATTTCGGCATAACCCTCTCCGATGATCCTAACAACTGGATAAACATCACATCCCACTACGACGGCAAATATGTAGGCAATATATCCATTGACGGCCAGGCAGAGACAACAGGGCAGAAGCTCCGTGACAACGTGCTTCATTACGGCATAAAGTCATGGGCGTTCGACCTGCAGTACATCCCCGCAGGCACCCCTACCGTACAGAAGGGCGAGGACGGCGAGGACGTATACGACGTGGCAGATGAGGGTCAGTTCATATTCACCACCTACGGCTACGGCCACGGTGTGGGACTCAGTCAGAACGGAGCAAACATTCTCGGCAGAATGGGCTATGACTACAAGCAGATACTGGAATACTACTTCCCCGGAGTCACCGTGGAATGACAGACCCTCTGCTTATGCACCGGAAAACGGTGTTATGACAGTATGACCATATACGAGATCATAAGTAAAAAAAGACGTGGTGAAAAGCTTTCCGCTGATGAGATACTCTTCATCACGGAAGGCTTTACCCGCGGTGAGGTGCCTGATGTGCAGATGGCAGCATTTCTGATGGCTGTCTGCATAAACGGCATGGATTTTGAAGAGACCATGCAGCTCACCGGAGCCATGATGTATTCCGGTGATGTGTACGACCTTGACAGGGAGATAGGCATTTGTGCAGACAAGCACAGCACAGGGGGCGTAGGGGACAAGACCACCCTTGTGGTGGCTGCTGTGTGCGCCTCATGCGGGGTGTATGTGCCGAAGATGTCAGGGCGTGGCCTGGGCTTTACAGGCGGCACCATAGACAAGCTGGAATCCATTCCCGGGTACCGCACGGAGCTTTCCCATGAGGAGTTCATAGGCATCGTGAAAAAGGCGGGCTTTTCCGTCACATCCCAGTCGGGGCATCTGGTGCCTGCGGACAAGAAGATGTATGCTCTGAGAGACATCACTGCCACTGTAGACAGCATCCCCCTCATATGCTCCAGCATAATGTCAAAGAAGCTGGCAACAGGTGCAGGGCGGCTGGTGCTGGATGTAAAGTGCGGCAGCGGCGCATTCATGAAGAATGCTGATGATGCACGGGAGCTTGCCCGCTTTATGCTGGAGACTGCACGGCGCATGGGGAGAAAGTGTACCTGTGTCATAACAGACATGGACAAGCCCCTTGGGCGCACTGCCGGCAACGGCATAGAGGTGGCAGAGGCATTGCAGCTCCTGAAAGGGGAGATACGCCCCGGTGCAGACGGCCTCTATCAGGTTTGCATGGAGCTTGCAGCCCGTATGCTCATGCTATGCGGCAAGGGTACCCGTGATGAGTGTGTGGCACTGGCGGAAAACGCCATATCCACAGGGGCGGCCTATGAAGCCTTCTGCCAGAATGTTTCCCTGCAGGGGGGCGATGTTCACGCCCTTGAAGACTATTCCCTGCTGTACTCGCCGAAAAAGACCCTTCTCATAAGGGCAGACAGGGCGGGCTTTATCAGCCGCATCGACTGCGAGAAGGCGGGGCTGTGCGCTGTGTCCCTTGGGGCAGGGCGGCAGAGAAAAGGGGATGCCGTGGATCATTCTGCCGGGATACACTTTGTAAAGACTGTGGGAGAATACACGGACAAGGGGGACATCATAGCAGAAATAATGACCTCCACTCCCTCCTGTGACACGGATGATGCGGCGCACATGATAAGCTCCGCCTACCATATCACGGAGGAGGAGCCGGAAAGGATACCCCCGGTCATATATACGATGGATACGGTATAAACATGGATATTCCCAACAGCTACGGCTATATGGGAGGGTATGACCTCCCGGACAAGGACGAAAAAAGGCAGATACGGCGCTACTATACCCGTGTGGCTCTGATAATGGGCATATTTATCCTTGTGGTAAATATTATGTCAAGGCTTGTTGTCCACATATGCTGCGGCATACTGGGGGGCGGCTTTGAGAAGGCTGCCATTGATGCGGGGAGAGAGATATTCAACGCCTCTCCTCTGCTGCCTGTGATATATTCCTTCTTTTTCCCCCTGGCGGCGGATATAGTCGCCTTTCTGGAGGGGCTTGCCATCACAGGAGCGGATATAGGGAAGAAGCTGCGCTGCACCGACTTCGGCGGCAAGGATATGCTGACTGCCACCGCAATGTTCTTCGGGGCGGGCACCCTGGGCTCCTTTATCCTTACAGTCGTGCTGATGATATGGACGATGGCGGGGACACCCTCCCAAAGCACGGAAATGGCAGGCAGTATCATGGCATCCTGCCCTGTGTGGCTGAAAATACTCACCTACCTGTACATATGCCTCATAGGCCCTGTGATGGAGGAGCTTATATACAGAGGGGTGCTGCTGGAGGGGCTGCGGAAATACGGCAACAGGTTCGGTGTAATAGCAACCTCCCTGATGTTTGCCCTTATGCACGAAAACATCTCCCAGGCCATACCCGCCTTCTTTGTGGGGCTGGTGCTGGGGACAGCGGCAGTAAAGACAGGCTCCCTGCTGCCCTCCATATTCCTGCACATACTCAACAACTCCCTCTCCTCTGTAAGCACCCTCTTTCTGGAGCGGATGGACACGGAGAAGATACGGCAGATAGCAATGGGGGCTCTGGAGACAGGGGACTACGATTCCCTTGACGGCATACTGGAGCAGATGAGACCCGCCGCCCTTATGATGGGTGTGCAGTTTGTAATACGTGGGGGCTTTACGGCGGCGGCTGTGGTCATCGCCTACAAGTTCATAAAGTCCCGCAGAAAGGTGTTTGAGCCTGAGACCCCCGGGATAAGGGCACGCACCTGGAAGTGCTTCTTTTCAAGCTTTCTCTGGATACTTATCATTATAGCATTTGTGATAGGTACCATAGTATAATCTGTGCAGCTTGCTGCACCGTTGAAAGGACTCGATAAAAATGGCAAAAGAATTCATGGTAGAAACATCCGCACGTCATGTTCATGTGACACAGGAAACGCTGGAGATACTCTTCGGCAAGGGCGCAGAGCTCACCGTAAAGAAGATGCTCTCCCAGCCCGGACAGTTTGCGTCCGAGCAGAGAGTTGAGATCGTAGGGCCTAAGAAGTCACTGGCAAATGTGTCCATATTAGGGCCTGTACGCCCTGAGAACCAGGTGGAGCTTTCCGCTACGGATGCACGTTCCATCGGCATTGCGGCTCCCATCAGGGAATCCGGTGATGTTGCCGGCTCCGGTGCCTGCAAGATCGTAGGTCCCTGCGGAGAGGTGGAGATATCCGAGGGCGTTATCATCGCAAAGCGCCACATCCACTTCAACCCCGAGGAGGCAAAGGAATTCGGCGTAAAGGACAAGGACGTGGTTTGGGTGCGCATTGACACTCCCGAGAGAAGTGCCATCCTTGGTGACGTTGTCTGCCGTGTATCCGAAAAGTATGCCCTTGCCATGCATATCGACACCGACGAGGCAAATGCCATCGGCGCAGTGCCCGGTCTTATGGGTCATATAGTTGAGATCTGAGGGAAAACTGACAGATGAAAAGATCCGCCCTGTAACGGGGCGGATTTTTTGAAGCAGCACACAGGAGTGCATATGAAGGATCTTTTTGACAGCATACCCGATCTGTCCGATGACACTATCGCCCTGCGAAGGATAACTCCGGGTGATGCACAGCTGCTGGGGGAATTCATCCGTGATGACAGCATATACCGCTATCTGCCCACTTTCCTCTTTGAGAGGAAGTTTGACGATCCCGTGACCGTCATAGAGAGGCTGTACACACAGGGCTTCGAGGAGGGCTCCCTGCTGCTGGGAGTGTACCCCGGGGCTTACGGCAGATTTGCCGGCATAGTCGAGATATACGGCTGCAAGGAGAGTATGCACAAGGTCTGCATAGGCTACCGCCTGGCACCATCGATGTGGGGAAAGGGCTATGCCACAAGGGCGGCAGGGCTGCTGTCGGACTATCTTCTGGAGAACACCCACATAGAGATAATAACCGCATCCTCCATGGTGGAGAATACGGCATCTGCAAGGGTGCTGGAGAAATGCGGCTTCACTGCTGTCACCACCGCCCTTGAGGACTGGGGCTTCCCTGAGCCTGTCACGGCGTACAAGTGGTTCAAATAAGTAATAAGTAATAGGTAATAGGTTAAAGATAGCTCCTATTTCCCAAAATCAAGATTTTTTCATTTTTGGGAAATAGGAGTTAAGCTATACGTCTGTCAGCCATTCCGAAAAGTCAGTGATCCTGATACCCTCATACTGATAGGTATCATGGCGTGTTCTTGCGATGAGCATTTTCGGATATGCGTCCTTGATGGACAGCAGGGGAGATACCTCACGCTGAAAGGTGCTGTCGTCAGTGATGTTGTCGGACACCTGGATATACAGCTTTTCATCCCGCCTGATGGCTACAAAGTCGATCTCCTTTTTGTAGAGCACCCCTGCATATACTTCATATCCCCGTCGCAGAAGCTCAATGGCGATAATGTTTTCAAGCACTCTGCCGTAGTCCATGTTCTTCGTTCCCAGCTTCGCATAGCGGAAGGAATGGTCGCTGAGATAGTATTTTTCGGTGGCTGAGAGATATTTTTTCCCCTTGATGTCGTATCTGCTCACCTTGTAAAATGCAAAGGCATTGCAGAGATACTGCATATATGAGCCCACGGTCTTGTGGTTTATCTCGTCCTTGTGGCTGTTAAAGGTATCGGCGATGCTCCTTGCGGATGTGAGATTTGAGATATTATCCATGAGGAAATCAGAGAGCCTGTCCATAAGGGCGGTGTTTCGTATCCTGTATTTCCGGCGGATATCCCTTATGATAAGGGTGTTAAACACCTCTGCTATATAGTCATACTTTGCCTCCCTGTCCTTATATACATAGGAGCCGGCCATGCCCCCCTCGCTGATATACCGGTCAAAGGCGGCATACAGGTCGGTATAGCCGAAATACTTCACAAATTCGGCAAAGGAGAAGGGATATACCTTTATCTCAAAAGTCCTGCCGGTGAAGAGCGTTGCAAGGTCAGAGCTCAGCAGAAATGCATTGGAGCCTGTGATATATATGTCAAACTTCTCCGATGCGTGTAAGCCGTTTATAGCTTTTTCAAAGCCGTGGCACATCTGTATCTCGTCTATCAGGACAAAGTTATCCGCACCCTCCTTGTAGGCAGCATTGATATAGTCATACAGAGGGCGGTATTCCGTCAGCTCATCATATTCCGGCAGGTTGAAGTTGATGTGGATGATATTGGCGTTTTCGATATTTTCGGCAACGTGACCCTTGAATGCTTCGAGCAGCTTTGACTTGCCGCTGCGGCGGACTCCAGTGATCACCTTGATGTCAGGGGTTCCCACAGCATTTATGAGCTTGTTCAGATAATCATTTCTCTCTATCAGCTTCACAGGCGACCACACTCCTTTACTGCCATTATATCACATCTATTTCCCAAAATCAAGATTTTTTCATTTTTGGGAAACAGAAGTCTGCCCTGCCACTGCTGCAAAGGTGTGCATGGTCATAGTTATCATGAGTATGACAAAGAAGGCGATGAACAGGGGCATGATGCCAAAGCCCAGGGCATTCCCGAGAACACCGAACAGGGGAGGCATAAAGGTGGAGCCTATATAGGCGCTTGCCATCTGTATGCCGATTATGGCGCCCGACTTATCTGCCCCGAAGTTTGACGGGGTGGAGTGGATGATACAGGGATAAATGGGCGCACACCCTAAGCCTATGACCAGAAAGCCTGCACAGGCGATCACGGGGGAGGCGGGCAGACACAGCATCACTATCCCGGCTGAGAGGATGCAGGTGCCTATGATTATCATTCTGCGGTCACCAAGTCTGTTCATGATAAAGCCGCTTAAAAATCTCCCGGCGGTTATACCGATGAAGAACAGGGAGCCCAGCCCCGCCGCCTTTTCCGGGGGGAAGCCCTTTTCCTCCGCCATGTATGTGGATGCCCAGCCCATACAGGTGGCTTCCTGGGCGCAGTAGGCGAAAAAGCCTGTGAGCAGTGTGGGCACTCCCTTTATCCTGAGCGCATCCCTGAGCCTTACAGGGGGAGTGTCCTCAGCCGCCGTGTCCTTGTGTATCCTCCATATGGGGAGGGTGACAAGGAGTATGAGCCCTATACCAAGCTGCACCGCACCTACTGCTCTGTAGCCCGCAGCCCACCCGGAACGTGTGAGGGAATGGCTCATGACAATGGGGCTGATGATAGTTCCAACTCCCCAGAAGCAGTGGAGCCAGCTCATGTGCCGTGAGGTGTAGTGTACTGCCACATAGTTGTTGAGGGCTGCATCTATGGAGCCTGCCCCGAGCCCGTAGGGCACGGCAAAGAGCAGGAGCATGGGCATATTGCGGGAGAAGGAGAAGCCAAGGAGTGCAAGGGCTGTGAGGAACACGCTTGTCACAGTGACTGCTGCCGTGCCGAACCGCCTTGTCACCTTGTCGGACAGAAGGCTCGATATGATAGTCCCTCCGCTTATTACCATGGAGATAATACCCATATAGGGGGTGGGGACACCTATATCTGTGTGCATGGCAGGCCACGCCGACCCCAAGAGGGAATCGGGGAGCCCGAGGCTTATAAAGGCAAGATATATGAGTATCAGCAGTATGGTATACACAGAGCACCTCACAAGGAAAAAGAGGGCTGTTCCCGCAGAGATCTGCGCTCTTTGCGGGAACAGCCCTTATGCGTTTACCGGATCATCTTATCATCTGGGGTCTGGGGCCGTAGTCCTCGTTCCTGCCCTCCATAGCCTCGGCAGCCTGGATCATGATGGCACATTCAAGGCGCTTCTTCTCGATCTCGCAGGAGATCTTGTGGGCGGTGAGTATATCCCCCATATATTCGTAGTTGTTGGCATTGCAGCCCCCGGAGCAGTAGAACCGTGCCCAGCAGGTCTTGCAGTCGGTCTTTGAGTAGATGTGGGCGCCGGCAAACTGCTTCTTCATCCGCTGATCGAATTCCCCCGTGTCCACATTGCCCATGAGGTATTCCTTCATGCCCACGAACTGGTGGCAGGGGTAGATCTCCGCATCCGGGGTGACAGCCACATACTCATTGCCGCAGCCGCAGCCTCTCAGGCGCTTTATGGCGCAGGGGCCCTGGTTCAGATCCAGCATGAAGTGGAAGAAGTTGAAGTGCTTCCCCTCACGGTTGCGCTGGAGTATCATCTCGGCAAGGTTCTCATATTCGGAGAATATCTTGGGTATATCCCTTTCGGTAAGGGCGTAGTCGTGGGAGGGGTCGGTCACAACAGGCTCCACCGATACCTCCTTGAAGCCGTTGTCCACAAGGTGCATCACGTCCTGGGCAAAGTCCAGGTTATATCTGGTGTAGGTGCCTCTTACGTAGTAGTCCTTGTGGCCCCGCTTGTCCACTATCTGCTTGTATCTGTCCATAATGACGTCGTAGCTGCCCTTGCCGTTGGCACAGAGGCGCATACGGTCGTTTACGTCCTTGCGTCCGTCGATGCTCAGCACCACATTGGACATCTCACGGTTTATGAAGTCCATCTTGTCCTCGGTGAGGAGGGTGCCGTTGGTGGTGACGGTAAAGCGGAACTTCTTGTGGAACTGCTCCTCCTTGGAGCGGCCGTATTCCACCAGCTGCTTTACCACGTTCCAGTTCATAAGGGGCTCCCCGCCGAAGAAGTCCACCTCAAGGTTCTCACGGTTCCCGGAGTTTATCAGCAGGAAGTCAAGAGCCTTTTTGCCCGTTTCAAAGCTCATGAGCTTGCGCCCCTGGCAGTAGTCCCCCTGCCCTGCAAAGCAGTAGGTGCAGCGCATATTGCAGTCCATTGCCACAAGCAGGCACATGGCCTTGATAGGGGAGGGAGTGGCAAACTTGGCAAATTTCTCATATTCGTCCGGGGAGAAGAGTATCTTGTCCCTGTACAGATCCTTTATTTCCTCATAGCAGGAGAGGATGTCCTCTTTCTTGTAGTTTCTCTCCAGCTTTTCCACCACTGCCCCGGGACATTCGTCCTCAAAGGGGGGCTCTACGTTGTCCAGCAGGTCATAGGTGAGCTCATCCACCACGTGTACGCCGCCGCTGTTTACATCAAGGACGATATTCATGCCGCCCAGCTTGTATTTATGGATCATACTTCCTCCTAATGGGTGCGAAAACGGTTGTCAGCAAAGACAAAGATCAATAAAAGCAAAACGGACGGATAAACCGCCCGCCCGTTACCTGATGTCATCCCCGGTGTCCCCAGGTGTATCGTTCTGACGGATGTTATCTGTCGGAATTCTCACACTTCTGGTTAGCTACTGTGCAGGATGTCTTGCAAGCTGACTGACATGAAGCCTGGCACTTGCCGCAGCCGCCCTTTACAACACTCTGCTTAAGGTTAGCCTTATTGATGGTAACTACGTGTTTCATCACCAAGTCCCCCTATAAAAATACTTTATGCTATTGTAGCACACTTTTCTCCGGATTGCAAGGGGGTATAAAAGATTTGTAGGTTTGCACAAAACAACAGCCCCGTGTGAGGTGTGTTTTCGCTTTCGGGGGACGGGGCGGGGCATAGACCTGCAAATGCGTACAGGGCTTGGCTTTGCCCTCCTAAACGTTTAACCTGCGGGGGAGGGCTGTGTTTTGTGCAGTTTGTACATTGACAAGAACAGGGCACATGGTTATAATAAAAGCTGTTCGGGGCTTTCTGGCTGCGGACGAACAAAGTGTCATTCAACGGGAGCTTGTTGTGCATGACAGGCTGAGAGGGGATACCGACCGTTATGACCCGATCCGGACAGTGCCGGCGTGGGGATGGATGAGAAACAGCAGGGCGTGCGCCCGGTGTATTTCATCTCCCTTGTTTATCAAAGGAGGTTTTTTTATGACTGAAACTATGACTACAAACACTGCACCCAAGGCTAAGTTCACCACCCGTATGCTGGTGGAGGGTGCCATTATGGTGGCTCTTGCATTCGTGCTTAGCCTTATCACGCCCTTTCACCGCATATTCCCCTTCGGCGGCTCGGTGACACTGCTCTCCATGCTGCCCATATGCCTTTACAGCATAAAGTACGGGGTGAAGTACGGACTTGGGGTGGCCTTTGTCTATTCCCTTTTGCAGCTGGCTGAGGGCATATTCCTTGAGGGGCTCTTCTCATGGGGGCTGACACCCGTTATGCTCATTGCCTGCATTCTGCTTGACTACATTATCGCATACACTGTGCTGGGCACTGCGGGAGTATTCAGACGCAAGGGGCTGCCGGGACAGATAGGCGGTATACTGCTCTCACTGTTTTGCCGCTTTGTCAGCCATTTCATCAGCGGCGTGGTGGTATTCGCCTCTGCGGGCAAGATATGGGATGAGCTGGATTTTGTGGCAGACAACAAGTTCATTTACAGTGCTGCCTACAACGGGGGCTATATGCTGCCGGAGATGGTGTTCACAGCCGTAGGCGCTGTGATACTGCTGGGTCAGCCCCAGCTCAGAAAGCTGTTTGCACCTGTGGATGATAAGTAATTACCGGGGATGCCCCGGTGACAGCCGCCTGCAAGCCCTTCCGAAAGGGTCTTGCAGGCGGTTTTGTGCGTTTTCAAGGTTTTGCCCGTATCAGGTAGAATTATTCATAATTTTGTGATATACTTAAAAGGAATATTGTTCCGTGTGAGGGGGGATATTTTGTCAGACGTATTATACATCATCATACCCTGCTACAATGAGGAGGCTGTGCTGCCTGTGACGGCGCCCCTGTTCCTTGAAGAGCTGACGGAGCTTATCGGAAAGGGGAAGATCTCCCCGGAGAGCCGCATCATGTTCGTGGATGACGGCAGCAGGGACAGCACATGGGACATCATATCCGACCTTGCCAAAAAGGATCCCCATTTCACGGGCATTGCCCAGAGCCGCAACAGAGGGCATCAGAATGCGGTGCTTGCGGGGCTTATGGAGGCACGCTCAAGGGCGGACATCACCATATCCATCGACTGCGACGGACAGGATGACATTAAAGCCTGCGAGAAAATGGTGGATGCCTACCATGAGGGCTGTGACATCGTGTACGGCGTGCGCAGCAGCCGCAAAACGGACAGCTTTTTCAAGCGCACCACTGCACGGGGCTTTTACAGGCTCCTGAGCCTTATGGGCGTGGAGGTGGTGTACGACCATGCGGATTACCGCCTTGTGAGCGCCAGGGCGCTTGAAGCCTTTGCGGACTTCAAGGAGGTCAACCTGTTCCTGCGGGGGATGTTCCCCCTTGTGGGCTTTAAGAGCACCACCGTTGAATATGAGCGCCACGAGCGCATGGCAGGCAAGTCCCACTATCCCCTGCGGAAGATGCTGATGCTGGCATTTGACGGCATAACCAGCCTTTCCGTCACGCCCATCCGCTTTATCACGGGCTTCGGGGTGATCGTGGCAATTCTCAGCCTTATCGGTGTCATCTGGGCTGTGGTAACAAGATTTATGGGCTACACCGTGGACGGCTGGGCATCCACCACATCCATAATCTGCTTTCTGGGCGGGGTTCAGCTCATCTCCCTGGGGATAATCGGGGAATACATCGGCAAGATATACCTTGAAACCAAGGGCAGGCCGAGATACATCATCAGCAGGCGCACGGATGATGATAAAAATGACAGAGAAGGATAATTATGAAGGAAGTATTACTGATAAAAGAGGGCGAAATTGCCTTAAAGGGTCTTAACAAGCGGAATTTTGAGGAGGCGTTCATACGCAATCTCAGGCACCGCCTGAAATCGCTGGGGGAGTTTGAGTACCGAATAGCACAGTCAACGGTGTATGTAAACCCCCTTTCGGAGGACGTGGACTTTGATGAGGTATATGACCGTGCCTCGAAGGTGTTCGGGGCGGCTGCCATATGCCGTTGCGCCGTGTGCGAAAAGGACATAGCCGCAATATGCAGGACGGCGTGCGAATACTGCGAGCCGGAGCTTGCAAGGGCACGCACCTTCAAGGTGGCTGCAAAGCGGGCAGACAAGGCATTCCCCCTTAAATCCCCGGAGATATGCGTTGAGGTGGGGCATGAGATACTGGAAAAGTATCACCATCTCGATGTTGATGTGAAAGAACCTCAGCTGGTGGTACACGTTGAGGTGCGTGACGACGGCGCCTTTATCCACACGGGCAACCGCACAGCCGCAGGGGGCATCCCCGTGGGCACATCCGGGCGGGCGCTGCTGCTCCTCTCCGGGGGCATCGACAGCCCGGTGGCAGGGTACATGATGGCGAAAAGAGGGGTGGATGTGGCGTGCATCCACTATGTATCTCCCCCCTACACCTCAGACCGTGCCCGCCTGAAGGTGGAGCGGCTCTGCGAGAAGCTGACACCCTACCTGGGGGACGTGGCATTCTTCTGTGTGCCCTTTACGAAGATACAGGAGGCTCTGCGGGACAACTGCCCGGAGGAGCTGTTCACCATACTCATGCGGTGCATCATGTTGGACATAGCCGAGAGGATAGCCCGCAAAAAGGGTATGCACGCCCTTGTGACGGGGGAGAGCTTAGGTCAGGTGGCAAGCCAGACCATGCAGGCTATGGTTTGTACGGACGCATCCGTGACTATGCCTGTGCTGCGCCCTGTGGTGGGCATGGACAAGACGGAGATAATCGACATCGCCCGCAAGATCGACACCTTTGACATCTCCATAGAGCCCTATGAGGACTGCTGCACCGTGTTCACCCCCAAGCACCCAAGAACAAAGCCGGATCCCGCTGCGGTAAAGGCGGCGCTTCTGCGCTATGACTTTGAGCCCCTTATAGAAGAGGCTGTGGAAAACACTGAGATAAAGACCTTCAAGCACGACTGACAGCTAATAGCTAAGTGAATAGTGAATAGTGAATAGGTATGAAGTTGATGGCTTGATTTTCTCTATCGGCGCAAAAGCACAGCAACATTATTCATTCTACATTGTATAAACGATCGGGGTCTGCCATGAGTAAGTTCAGAGATCAGCACATGACCATCAAATGGTGGGATATAATCGACAGCGAAAGCACCCAGCCCATATTGAATGCCTCCCTGCGGGAGAAATCCCTTCTTGTGGGGAGAGTGGGGCTTATGATGCTCTCTGTGGGCACAGGCGCCTGGAGAGTGCGTGCCTCCATGAACAAGATCGCAAGAGGGCTTGGCATAACCTGTGTGGCGGATATAGGGCTGCTGTCCATATCCTACACCTGTGCTGCAAACGGGGAGACCTTCACAAATTCCCTTTCCTTGAAGGAGCCGGGTGTAAATACCGACAAGCTGGATGCCATCGAGTTCTTCTGCGACAGCTTCAGGGACAGGGCGGGGAAGTACTCCGAGGAGCAGATGCACCATATCCTTGACAAGATAGACTCCATGTCCGGCAACTACAATGCCCTTATACTGGGGCTTGCCTCGGGAATGGCGTGCGCCGCATTCACCTTCCTGCTTGGGGGCGGTGCGGTGGAAATGCTGTGTGCCTTCCTTGGGGCGGGAGTGGGGAATTTTCTCCGCAAGAAGCTGCTGGAGAACCACATCACTTTGCTTGCAAACGTGGCACTGCCTGTTACGGCGGCGTGCCTGGTGTATTTCTTTGTGGTGCACCTTATGGAGATGCTGCTCGGGGTGCCTATGGTGCATCAGTCGGGGTATATATGCTCCATGCTGTTTGTCATACCCGGATTTCCCCTCATAACAGGGGGCATAGACATATCAAAGCTGGATCTGCGCTCCGGGGCGGAGCGTATAGGCTATGCTTTGCTCATCATAATCACCGCAACGGTTACGGGCTGGCTCAGCGCCTACATCATGAGGTTTGAACCCGGTGACTTCCCGGAGATAGCCATGTCCCCCGCAATGAGGGTAGTATTCAGGATGATAGCGAGCTTTGTGGGTGTGTTCGGCTTTTCCCTCATGTTCAATTCACCGAAGAGAATGGCGCTGTCTGCCGGAGTGATAGGAATGATCTCCAATACGCTGCGCCTTACCCTGGCGGATCATCTGGGGATACCCGGCTTTACCGCCGCATTCATAGGCGCTCTGTGCTCCGGACTGCTGGCATCCGCCTCGAAAAGGTTCGTGGGCTTCCCCCGTATAACCCTCACCGTGCCCTCCATAGTCATCATGGTGCCGGGGATGTTTATGTACAAGGCCATATACTACCTCTCCCTCAATGATCTGTCTGTGGGCGGGGCATGGCTCACAAAGGCGTTCCTCATGGTGCTGTCCCTGCCTCTGGGGCTCATAGTTGCCCGTATCATCACCGACAAGAATTTCAGAAGAGATTCATAGCTTGCAGCACATAACATAAAAATTAACTCAAATATAATAATATATTCACACATTCTGTCTGCTAATGTGGTATGCTATTTTAGTCGGTTGCAAGAGCGGCTGACGTATGCGAGAGTGCTGGAATAGGCAGACAGGCACGTTTGAGGTGCGTGTGTCTTTGACGTGTGGGTTCAAGTCCCATCTCTCGCACCAGGTTGAAGCCCTTCGGTCTCTTGGATCGGAGGGCTTTTGCGTTTACATTCCTTTTTTCACCGAAGGCAAGGTGATATCATGAGTACAGAGGAGATCATTGCCCCACACTTCCCCGAAAATGCGGGGGCGGTGTGCAGAAGACTGTGTGAACATGGGTACAGTGCCTACCTTGTAGGGGGCTGCGTGCGGGATATGTTAAGGGGCACAGTGCCCCATGACTTCGACATAACCACCGATGCCACCCCGGATGAGATGCAGAAGGTATTTGCAGATCACCGCACCATACTCACAGGGGCTGCCCATGGCACTGTTACAGTTGTTGAGGGTGGGGAGAACATAGAAGTCACCACCTTCAGGGCAGACGGGGTGTATTCCGACCACCGCCGCCCGGATACGGTGAGCTTTTCCCGCAGCATAGAGGAGGATCTGGCAAGGCGGGATTTTACGGTGAACGCAATGGCGCTCTCCTATGAGACCGGGGAGATAACGGATCTCTACGGCGGCAGGGAGGATCTTGCAAACGGTGTCATACGCTGTGTGGGGGATCCGGGAAAGCGCTTTGAGGAGGATGCCCTGCGGATAATGCGGGCTCTGCGGTTTTCGGCCGTGTTTGACTTTGACATAGAGGAGAACACCGCAAGGGCTGTACACGAAAAGCGGGAGCTGCTTTCCTGCATAGCCCCGGAGAGGATAAGCTCGGAGCTGGTGAAGCTCCTGTGCGGAAAGCGCATACACCGTATACTTGTGGACTTTGCGGATGTGTTCTCCGTGTTCGTGCCGGAGATCATCCCCTGTATAGGCTTTGACCAGAAGAGCCGCTATCACCGCTACGATGTGTGGGAGCACATAGCCGTTGCCACACAGAAAAGCGTTCCCCTTAAAAACGTGCGCCTTGCCCTTTTCATGCACGACATTGAAAAGCCTGCGGCGTGCTTTGAGGGCAAGGACGGCCACCGTCACTTTGCGGGGCACGAGGCCATGAGCGGGGACACGGCTGAGGTCATCCTGCGCCGCCTGCGCTTTGACAAGGCGACTATTGCCCGTGTTTCCACCCTTATCAGATGGCACTATGTAAACCCCGCCAACGACCGTGCCCTTGTAAGGCGGCTGCTTCGAGCGCTGGGGCCGGATGCCTTCTTTGAGCTTATCGAGGTGGAAAAGGGTGACAACAGCGCCAAGCAGGATTTCTGCCTTGAAAGGATAGATGAGCTGGAGGGGATGCGCCGTACCGCCCTTGATGTGATAGCAAGGGGGGAGGCATACACCCTGTCACAGCTTTGCATAAACGGCGGAGACATCACCGGAAGGGGCATAGCCGAAGGGGCGGCAGTAGGGGAGACTCTGGACAGGATCCTTGATGAGGTCATAGACGGGCTGCCCAATGAGCGGGATGTGCTGCTTGAAAAGGCGGCACAGCTCAACGCCCTTGGCAGGCGGGATCTTGAGATAGACGGCAATGACCTTATGGACTTAGGCTTTGAGGGCAGGGAGATAGGCGTGTGCCTTGAACACATTCTTTCGGCTGTGAATGAGAAGGCTCTGCCCAATGAACACGACGCACTTATGAGATACGCACAGGAGATGTACGAGGGGCTGTAAGCCACGGAGGAGGGTACCATGAACTGTCCTTTTTGCGGATTTGAAGATACAAAGGTGGTGGACTCACGCTTTTCTGAGGGGAAGCAGCGCCGCAGAAGGCTGTGCCCCATGTGCGACAAGCGCTTTACCACCTATGAGAGCGCAGAGCGTCCTACTCTGCTGGTAAACAAGAAAAACAATACCTATGAGGCCTATGACCGCACAAAGCTCATCCAGGGGCTGTCCTTTGCGGTGAAAAAGCGCCCCGTCAGCAGTGCGGACATCATCGCCATTGCGGATGAGATAGAGAATATGTGCCTTACGGAGAACCGCACACAGATATCCACCCGTGAGATAGCAAACTTTGTCCTTGAAAGGCTCAGGAGCCTTGACGAAGTGGCATATATCCGCTTTGCATCCGTGAACCGTGAATTCGACACCGCCGACAAGTTCCTTGAGACCATAGAGGAGCTCAGGGCAAAGAAATGATGGGAGCGTAACATGAACACAAAGAAGACCAACGGCGTACAGATATTTGTTGTGTATGCACTGGCTATGTTCCTGTGCGTATTCGTGCTGTCGAGGATATTCACACCGAAGACACAGGCACTCCCGGAGACAGAGCCTGTTGATCCCCCTGCCCAGACAGAGCCTGCAGTGACCGAGCCTGAGCCGGAGCCGAAGGGACCTGTGGAGGATCCTGCGGATGCGGACAACACCTGGGCGATGTTTCTGGTAAACAACGAGAACCCCGTCCCCCAGCACTATTCCGACGACCTTGAAACAGAGGTGGTCTACAGCAGCTGGAAGGATTTCTACATGGATTCCCGTGCCGCACCCTATATGAAGCAGATGATAGCGGATGCGGAAGAGGACGGCATATATCTGGTGGTGTACTCCGCATACCGTTCTGCGGCATATCAGCAGTCTATAATAGACTCATCCGTTGAGGACAGGATGGCAAACCGCGGCATGAGCGAGGAGGAGGCATATGAGGACACCCTGAAGGAAGTGACCCTCCCCGGGTGCAGTGAGCATCAGTCCGGGCTTGCGGCGGATATCCTCAGCGACACCAATTCCGACATGGACACGGATTCCTTCAAGGACACAAAGGAATACGAGTGGCTCATAGAGCACGCCCCGGAATACGGCTTCATACTCCGCTATCCCCAGGGGAAGCAGGATGTTACGGGCATAATCTACGAGCCCTGGCATTTCAGATTTGTGGGAGTGTACTACGCAAAGCTGCTTACGGAGCAGGGACTTACTCTGGAGGAATTCTTCGCACAGCAGAACTGGCTTGACGAGGACGGAAAGGCTGTATACCACATATGCCCGGAGGAGCCCCCCTCCTCTGACGATATCGAGGAAGTACCAGACATCCCCGAGGAGGATGTCATTGATGACGAGGTGGAAGAGATATGAAGGGTGTGCTTTTTATCCTGCGGATGATAGCTCTTGTGGTGCTTGCCGCCGCAGGGCTGGGGGCTGTCCTTATAGGCTTTGATGCCCTTGAAAAGAAGAACGGGAAAGCAGAGGGGAAATGAATTACATACATGAGCCCGACCCTCTCCAGTGCGGTCAGGCGGTGCTTGCCATGCTGTGCGGCATAACCGTTGACGAGGTGGTGGAGGAGCTGTCAAATCCCCGTGAGACCACACTTGCCGAGATGAAGTCATTCCTGCGGGGAAGGGGATCTTACATCTCCGATGAGCGCATAGCTGTAAATACAAGAGAGGAGCTGCCCGACACAGCCCTCCTTTCCCTTGAGACACCCCGCTGCTGGCACTGGTCGCTGTATCATCACGGCACCTTCTACGACCCGGAGCATGGGGTGATGGATGATTTCCCCGAGGCAAAGCGCAAATACTACTGGGAGGTACGTTCCGCTGAAAGAGTGATGTGAATGTCCCCTGCTGCCAAGTCCCTGAAAGAACGGATCGCCCTGTGTGCAGTGGCAGGGCTTGAGGAGATATACCCGGTGGCGAGGTGCGCCCTGGTGTATGAAAAGCCCTATGAGCTGCTCATAGCCACCCGCCTTTCGGCACAGTGCACTGATGCAAGGGTGAACATAGTCACAAGGGAGCTGTTTGCCCGCTTCCCTACGCTGCAAAGCTTTGCGGATGCGGATGTGAAGGATATCGAGGAGATAATACGCCCCTGCGGCCTCTTTCACACAAAGGCGGAGAGCATATCCCGGATGTGCCGCATACTTTTCTACGAGCGTGACGGGGTCATCCCGGACACGGTGGAGGAACTGACAAGGCTGCCCGGTGTGGGCAGGAAGACGGCTAACCTTATGGTGGGGGATGTGTTCAAAAAGCCTGCGGTGGTATGTGATACCCATTTTATCCGCATAACAGGGCGGTTAGGGCTTACCCGAAGCCGTGACCCCGAAAAGGTGGAGCGGGAGCTGCGGGAGCTTCTGCCCCCGGAAAAGAGCAATGACTTCTGCCACAGGGTGGTGCTTTTCGGAAGGGATACCTGCCGTGCACGAAAGCCCGACTGTGAGCACTGCCCCCTGCGGGGAAGGCTTATGGAGGTAAAGGGCTTTCCGGGGTGTATTGTATAGCCCTTGTTGTACATTATGCCATAATTTCTGCCCGGGTGACGGTCTTTACTTTACACATGGGCTTTGCGGCGACCCTTGACAAGGGCGGCAGAAAATGCTATAATAGAAATAGTTTTTGTATAGGGAAATGTAAGACAGATCACAGGAGGTGTACAACATGGCTGAAGGAGAAAAGAAGTTTTTTACATACAGGGGCTTCCCGCTGGTGCGCAAGGGCAGCGACATCTACTACGGCAATATGTATGACAAGTACGTTATCATGATGCAGGTAGCGGGCACCACGGAGGAGGACGGCATCAAAAAGGCGAACAAGGTGCGCATCTACAAGATGGCTACCGACGAAAAGCTCAACCCTATGGAGGCTATCGTCAAGAACACTGAGAAATCAAGCCTTTATGAAGCGCTTGACATCGCCTATGTATGGCTCGGTAAGCAGTGACCGCAATGAGTGAAGGCAGGGTGGAACACATTCCACCCTGTTTTTGACAGAAAGAGGTATGATATGAACAAGAAGGAAATAGCAGAGCTTAAAAAGAATTTCAGCGAGGATTCGGGGCTTTTTGTCATAAACCGTGTGGTTATGGCATATGTGGATGCGGAAAAGGCAGTGAACTGCATAAACGCTGTGAACTACACCGCCATGGAGCCTTCCCAGTGTGAGGTGGTAATGGAAACGCTGCGCAAGGTGCTGTCGGGCACTCTGGGGAAAAACCTTACAGAGTATGCCTTCCCCCAGACCTCCTACGAGGAGGGGGGCGCCCAGAAGCTGCTGTACACCGCCCTGCGTGACGGACTTAATGACGAGGAGATAATCAAGAGCTTTATCGGGCGCATTGCGGAGAATGCGGACATCGGCAGCTGCTACACCGTCATTGCGGGGCTGTGTACCTACAGCGTGCCCAAGAAGAGCAAAAACGATGAGCGCCTTGACGACACCGACAACGACTACAGCTTCATCGTAACTGCCCTGTGCCCTGCAAATACAGGGGATGACGGGCTTTTCTACGACAAGGCTCAGCAGGTCATATCCAAGAAGCTCAACACCGAGATGATAATAGACAAGGCACCCAAGGACGGCTTTCTCTTCCCTGTGTTCTCCGACAGGGCGGCGGATGTGAATGCGGTGATGTACTACTCACGCTCCGCCAAGAAGCCCGATCTCTCCATCATAGAGGATGTGCTGGACTGCACCTTTGCCTTTACCTGCGATGACGAAAAGACCCGTTTCAGGGCACTGGTGTCCAACATCTGCGGCGAGGAGCTGAACTACGGCGTTGTGACCCAGATAAACGACAGGGTGCGGGAGCTGGTGGATGCGGGCAAGAACGAGACCGAGCCCCCTGTTGTGGATGCCCCCCGCCTTAAAAGCATACTTGCGGAAGTGGGCATAAGCGACGAGCGCACTGCCAATGTCAAGGGCGTGTATGAGACCATAGTCGGGGAATTCCCCCTTCGTGCCTCTAACCTTGTAGAGAACAAAACCACCGTGCAGGCGGATGAGATAAGCGTAAACATCGGCAAGGATGCCACGGACAAGGTGCGCACCTCCGTCATAGGGGGCAGGAAATGCCTTGTTATCGACCTTGAGGATCCTTCCGTCAAGGTAAACGGCATGGAAACAAAGATACAGGGCGAGGAATGAGGAGGCTGTCATGACAAATAAGCTGAGCATTGCGGCGATAGTGCTTTCAATTGCGGCTCTGGCTGTTTCCCTGTTCGGGATATTCAGGGACACAGGCGCTGTCCCTGAGCCGGAGGACGTGCAGTATGTGCTGTACCTTGGCACCAACCACAAGGACACCAATCAGCCGGTGTTCACCCCGGAGGAGGCAAAGCACCAGGCGGAGAACATCCTGCTGGATCATTTCGGCGGGTATACCATACAGGAAGCGCAGGGGGGCTGGATAGACGGTGCCAACATCTACACGGAGTACACTCTGGTCATCTACCTCAGCGATACCACGGCGGCGCAGGTACACGCCGCCGCAGATGAGATGATAGATGTGTTCTGCCAGAGCTCTGTGCTCATCCAGGAAAACAAGACGAATACGGAGTTCTACGCCGGAAAACAGTGAATAGCTAATAGTGAACAGTGAATAGCACCGGAGTCCTTGCAGTCTTGTCTCCTCTTTGCCTGTTTTTGCTTTCTGCAAAAGCATTGCTTTTGGAGAGCAGAATGGCTTGCAGCTCTCCGCTTGCTGATACTTAACCTATTACTTATTGCTTATTACTTATGATATTGAATCCATACAGTCTCAGGACTAATATTTTTGTGACGGCCATGGTCATAGTGATGATCGTGGTGCTTCCCACGGCGGATATAGCCGTGTGCCGTGCCCTGAAGGTGGATCCCAGGGGCGAAAGAAGCGGAAGAAAGGATGCCCGCAGGCTGCTCATACTGCGGAAGGCTCTGCTTATTGCGGCATTTGCGGTGTATCTGGGGATATTTGCAAATCTGGTGTTCTTTTCCCGCCATGCCAGCGAGGAGTACCGCATACAGATGAAGCTGTTCCCTCAGATAAAGAATTCCTTTGATGCAGATCTGGGACTGCTGGATCTGCTGGCGGTCATCCTGCGGGATGGCTTTGAGGAGGGCATGGCACACATAAAGGTGTTCAATCCCATGGGGCTGGCAGAGCCCTATATGAACGTGATGCTGTTTGTGCCCATGGGGTATCTGCTGCCCTACATATTCCCCTGGTTCCGGGGGAAGGTGAGGGTGCGCCCTGCGCTTGCCTGTGCCATAATGAGCCTTGCGGTGGAGAACATACAGCTCATCACCCGCCACGGCTACTATGACATAGACGATCTTATCACCAACAGCCTGGGAGGGCTGATGGGGCAGTGGGCATTCATTGCGGCAGGCTATGCCATCACCCACCCGGACTGGCGCAGTGAGATAAGGCATTACCGCAAATGGCGCCGCCATGCCGAAAAAAGCACCATACTCCCATTCCTTGGCGGCGGCGGTGTGTGCCGCTTCCACCTGACGGGGACAGATGCAGAACAGCTGCGGGACTTCTACGAGAACAGGCTTGGACTGCGGTGCAAGCAGAGCATGATACACACAGACAGGGGGGGCACCTATCTCCTCTTTGAGGTCAAGGGCATACAGATAGAGGTTTTTGTCCCGGACAGCCCCGCAGAAACGCCCCCTGGGAGGATAACTCTCCCTGTGCGCCGCATAGCATCTGCGGCAAAGCGGCTCAAAGCAGGGGGCATAGACTGCACCACCATCCGCCCTGATCCCTACACCCAGAGACCCTGCCTGTCCCTCAAGGCTCCTGACAATGTGACCATAGAGCTTATAGGACGATAAAACACCTTTTTAAAAATATTTTCACAATCCCTTGACAATGGATAAAAAATGTTGTAAAATTAAAAGGTGTAATTAGTATACCTACACATTGAAAAAAGTCCAGCCTGAAAGGATGATATCAGTGGCAAAATACAGGGTTGCCGACCGTGAGGCGGCACAGCGTGCCAAAAATGTCAAGCAGGCCAACAAGCAGGGGCCTATAAAGAAGAAAGCATCCCTTTACATATATGTTCTTGTGCTGGTGCTCGCAATGTTTGCAAGGGCACTGCAGCTGTACATGAACTTCGACTTTGACACCCACAGATATATAGACAGCTTCCCCCTGACCAACTACCCCATGCTGGTGATGATACCCGGCTTTATACTCATAGCCTTCGTGCTCATCACCGGCAGTGCAAGGGACAAGGTCATCAAGTCCGTTGTGCTCATCAACCCGTGGAGGCTTCGCTATGACAGGGTAGGCAAGAAGATACCCTCCTCCGCAGGATACAGCTCACTCATCATGGCAGCCACCATACTTGCGGACATAGTTTTCTGGTTCGTGGAGCTGGTGGAGGGCAACAAGCGCATCAGATCCACCCTTGAGGGCTACGACTACAAGGAATATAATCTGCTGACGGGCTATACCGTAGGGGATTTCTTCTATCACTTCCTTTCACTGCTGACTATACTTGTGTTCATATTCATCGCTGTGAACATATTCAAGGGGGAGGGCTTCTCCCACGCAAACTGCGCCTCCCTTTACATCTATGCCTTGTGGCAGATAGTAAACATCTTCCGCATGAACGCCAACGGCGAGATCATCGGGATGCTCACAGACAGGAGATATGAGCTTATCTCCCGTATGCTGACGGTGCTCTTCTTCTGTGCCGTAGCCCGCTTCTTCAACGGTATGGAGAAGAAAAACACCCGCTTCTGGATGTGCTTTTTGGGATATGCTGCATCCATAGTGTCCGCAGTGAGCACCCTCCCCAGATACTTCCTTATTGCGCTCCCCGACGGGTACGACAGCAGAATGAATATGCTCATGCCCACACCCTCCGATGTCGGTATGATATTCATGCCCATAACCATAGTGGTAGTATTCTGGTCAACCTACGTATACAGGGTAATGCCCAGGCTTTCCGAGGGCAACCGCCGCTGGACAAGGGCTCCGCTCTCAAGGAACTACGAAGAGATGGCGGTTCTTGATGAATCTCCTGCCGAGGGCGTTGAGCTCCCCGACAGCGACACACTGAGAAAATAATTACACAAAGTAAGCGCACTGTATGCGGTGCGCTTATTTTTTAGCATGATACCCTGGCAGGTGAGGATATGCGGGAAGTGGCAGAAAAGCTCCGCTTCGTACTGATGCTCATACTTACTCTCATGATAGTTTCACTGGGAGTGCTCCGCCTTATGAGGATACAGCTGGTGGAGGGTGATGAGTATCTTGAAAAATCAAAGAGCGTGCGTGTTGCGGCACAGGTGATAAATGCCCCGAGAGGGGAGATAATGGACAAAAACGGAGAGTATCTGGTGAAGAACCGCTCCGGCTTCAATGTAGTGGCTCTGAAGGCCTTTTTCCCCGATGACAACGAGACTGCCGACCATGCGGTGTACAAGACGGCGTGTGTGCTGTCGGAGTACGGCTGTGAATGGACGGATGTGCTGCCTGTCACGGACAAGCCCCCCTTTGAGTTCCTCCCCGACAGGGATAGGGACGTGGAGCGGCTTCGCAAGGCAGCGGGGGTGCAGGTCTACGGCACTGCCGAGGACTGTATCACCGCACTGCGGCTCATGTACGGCGTAGATGAGGAATACGACGAGCGTGCCGCCAGGGTGACAGTCGGGCTGCGGTACAGTATGCAGGCAATGGACTTTTCCGTATCCAACCGCTTCACCGTGGCGGAGGATGTGCCTATGGAGGCGGTGGTGGCTTTAAAGGAACTTTCCGACGAACTGCCCGGCATAGACATTTCCGAGGAGGCTGTAAGGGTAAATCTCATAGGGGACGTGGTCCCTCACCTTATAGGCACAGTGGGGCTCATCTCCGCTGAGGAATACGATGCCTACAAGGACAGCGGCTACGCCCTCAACGACAAGATAGGAAAGGGCGGCATAGAAAAGGCAATGGAGCCCCTGCTCAGGGGCACCAAGGGGGAGCGCAGCTTTGAGATATCCGAGGGAGAGGTGATAAAGGACGAGGTGACCTCCCCCGCCGTACCGGGCTGCACTGTAAAGCTGACAGTGGAAAGCGGCTTTCAGCGGGAGATACAGACTTTGCTTGAAAACCACATCGCATGGCTCTCCTCCCAGACCTCACCCGAGGCAAAGGGCACGGGTGCGGATGCAGGAGCGGCAGTGGTGCTTGATGCAAGGACAGGCGCTCTGCTTGCCGCTGCCACCTATCCCACATATGACCTGCTTGACTACATAGAGGACTACGATTCCGTGGCGGGGAGGGAGAATTCCCCTCTTACCAACAGGGCAACATCGGGCTACTACCGCCCCGGCTCCACATTTAAGACCGTCACGGCAACAGCCGCCCTCAACGAAGGGGTCATATCCCCCTATGACACCGTGGACTGCACCCACTACTACACCTACTGGGAGGACTGGAAGCCCTATCCCGAATGTACCGGCTGGCACGGCAGGCTCAACGTTGTGCAGGCTCTGAAAGAATCCTGCAATATCTTCTTCTATGATGTGGGCAGGCTCACAGGCATCACAAAGCTGGCTGAATATGCCTCCCTCTACGGCCTTGGTGAGGAAATGGGGCTTGAGATCGGACGGGATGTGAAGACGGGCTATGTGGCAAGCCCCGATACCTTTTCCGAAAGAGGGCTTGACTGGGAAGCGGGCAATGTGATACAGGCAGCCATCGGTCAGTCTGACACCTATATCACCCCTTTGCAGATGGCGGCTCAGGCAATGACCATCGCCAACAAGGGGGTGCGCTACCAGACCTATATGGTGGACAGCGCCTATGACTACAACATGACCTCCTGCGTGTATCAGGCACAGCCTGTTGTGGCGGCGCAGATACCCGACAAGACAGGATATACCTTCTCCACCGTGACACAGGGCATGATAGAGGCAGGGCGGTTTGAACAGTACATAAACTATCCTCACTGCTCGGACTACTACACACAGAGCTATCTGCTGACGGATCTCCCCTATGACACCGCCATAAAGACAGGCACACCCCAGATGAGGGGTAAGGAGGACACGGACTCCGCCGTCATAGGCTTTTATCCTGCCGATGACCCCCAGATAGCCTTTGCGGTGTACATCGAGCACGGGGAATACTCCAAGTTCATGGTGAAGGACATTATCCGTGCATACTTTGACGACAGCTTTATTGTCCGCCCCTTGTCCGAATGGACGGAGGAGGAGGCAGTGCAGGCGCTGTCAGACACACAGGACCCGGACACCTTCTGATGAGGTAATCAATGTTTATAGCAAAATACAAAAATGATATAATAAATGCATTGGGAGTGGAAAGGGGCTCCGAAAGGGATGCCCTTTACCGTGGATACTCCGCTGAGAACCTTCTTGTCTGCCACTGCTGCGGGAGGTTTCTTGAATACCGCAACGGTGAAAAGCGCAGCGCCTACTTTGCCCACACCGACAACAGCGACAGGGACTGTGCCTACATGGTCTTCTCCGAAAGGAGCATGGAGCTGTGGAAGCTGAAGGAAAAGCTGATGGAAAGGCTCTCTTCTTTGGGGTACGATGTTAAGGTGGATGTAAGGCTCACTCCCGACTACTGGACGGATCTGGTGGTGACGCTCCCCGATGGCGGGAAGGCGGCAATAGACCTTGCCCAGACCTTCAAGAATACACATACGGATACCGCCGATGCCCAGAAGTATTCCGCATATGAGGTGCTTTACAGCTCACAGGGCATAAGCCCTGTCATTATCCTGCAGCCGAAGCAGAGCGTTGCCCCCGCCACCCGTCAGAGGCAGATAGACGGCTTGAAGCGTTACTGCGCCGACAGAGGCAGGCAGGCTGTGTGGTATGACAGTGAGGAGGGGCTGTTTCACATCTGTGACAGCCGCACCGACAGCGAATTTGTCATGGGTATGGACGGCTTTGACATAGACGGCAAGGGGAATATCACAGGCGCATTCACAGACTTTATGCAACGGGAGCAGGAAAGGCTTGAGAATGAGCGCATTGAACGGGAAAGGGCAGCGAAGGAAAAGGCAGAAAGGGATGCCGAGCTGCTGCGGCAGCGCCTTGATAGAAAAAAAGTCCAGAGGGCAGAGCAGCTCCTTGCAGCTGTGGAGAACGAAATGCCTCCCGTGGCTGAAAAGCCCGTTAAAAAGCCGCAGCCTGCAAGCAGTGCGCCTGTGCCCTCCGGCAAGGCAGGGCAGGGACGGGAGCTTTTTCTGAGTGGCTGCAATGCAGTGCAGAGGGCACTGGTGAAGTACCATTCGGAGCTCAACGACAGGCAGCTTGAGGCGGTCTTTGCCGTGGAGGGACCTGTGCTCATACTTGCAGGGGCAGGCTCGGGGAAGACCAAGGTGCTGGTAAGCAGGATACTCAACATGATACTCTTCGGCAATGCCTATGAGGAATGCAGCGAAGAGAATCTGACAGCAGAAGAGCTGGAGTTTGTATCCTCCTATGACGGCACCCACGATGAGGAGACGGTGCAAAGGCTTTCCCGCATCATAGGCAGGGGGCAGGTGCGCCCCTGGAACGAGCTTGCCATCACCTTTACCAACAAGGCGGCAAGAGAGCTCAAGGACAGGCTTTGTGCCGCCCTTGGGAACCAGGTGGGCTCACAGGTGAATGCCTCTACCTTCCACTCCGCCTGTGCAAGGATACTGCGCAGGGAGTATGACAAGCTGGGCTTTTCCTCCTCCTTTACCATATACGATTCGGACGATTCACAGAAGACGATAAAGGCTGCCATAAAGGCTGTGGGGCTCTCTGACAGGACCTTTGCACCCAAGGCGGTGCTGGGCATCATAAGCTCCCAGAAGGAGCAGCTAATCACCCCGGAGGAATATGCGCTGGAGGCAGGGGATGACTATCGGCTCAAAAGCATATCCGACATATACACCGAGTATCAGAAGCGGCTCACAGCCGCCAATGCCATCGACTTCGACGACATTATAATGAAGACAGTGCAGCTCTTCGAGACCTATCCCGATGTGCTAAGGCACTATCAGAACCTTTTCAGATACATATCCGTTGACGAGTATCAGGACACCAATCACGCCCAGTACCGCCTTGTGTCCCTCCTTGCGGCAGGCACGGGAAATCTCTGTGTGGTAGGCGATGATGACCAGTCCATATACCGTTTCAGAGGAGCCACCATAGAGAATATCCTGAACTTTGAATCGGAATTTGCCGACAGCCATGTGATACGGCTTGAACAGAACTACCGCTCCACACAGCACATACTCTCCGCCGCCAACTCCGTCATCAAGAACAACCGCTCCAGAAAGGACAAGGCGCTGTGGACGGATGCAGGGGACGGGGAGCGTGTACACATCTATGAGGTGGACGACGAACGTGAAGAGGCGGAGTACGTTGCAGACAGGATAAAGAAGATCATGGCTGAGGAGGGCTGTTCCTACTCCGACTTTGCGGTGCTCTACCGCATGAATGCCCAGTCCAATGCCGTGGAGCGTGAATTTACCGTGGAGCGCATCCCGTACAGGGTCATAGGCGGTATGCGCTTTTACGATCACAAGGAGGTCAAGGACATCCTTGCATATTTGCAGGTGATGGAAAACCCCTATGACCTGCTGCGTTTCAGAAGGATAATCAATGTGCCCAAAAGGGGCATAGGGGAGGCTACCCTTGCATCCATAGAGGAGATATGCATAAACCTTAATATGGATCCCATATCCGTAATGCGGGATGCAGACAACTTCGTCCCCCTGCAGAAAAAGGCGGCTGTCCTGAAACGTGCCGCAGAGCTGTTTGACTCTTTGCAGCTGCTTGCAGAGCGTGCCGAGGAAGACCCTGCCGCACTTGTGGAGCTAATAGGGAATGTCATCGAGTCTGCAGGCTACAGGGAAATGCTTGAAGCCGAGGGGGACGAGGGCAAGGCAAGGCTTGAAAACATCGAGGAGCTCAACACCAGCATGGTGGCGTATGTGGACAATGCCGCCGACAACGGTGACACCCCCACTCTTGCGGGCTTTCTGGAGGATGTGGCGCTGTACTCCGAGGCAGACGGTGCATCCGACGATGAGGCAAGGGTGAATCTCATGACCCTCCACTCCGCAAAGGGACTGGAATTCCCTGTGGTGTTCATCATCGGCATGGAGGAGGGCATATTCCCCTCATCACGGTGCCTTGACGATATTTCCGACATGGAGGAGGAGCGAAGGCTCGCCTATGTGGGCATCACCCGTGCAAAAAGGCGGCTGTATCTCACCCATGCGGTGCGCAGGACGCTTTTCGGCAACACAAACTTCAATATGCGCTCCCGCTTTGCGGATGAGATAGATACGGAGCACATCACAGACGAGAATGCAAGGCTCAGGCAGAGGGTGAAGGAGTTTTCCGCCCCGAAGGTGCAGGGGCCGGTGGGGCTCCCCAGAAGGAGCGCAGCAGTGTCAAATATTGACTACAAGCCGGGAATGCGCCTTAAACACCGTGTTTTCGGGGAGGGGACTGTTATCAAGGTCACACCCATGGGCAATGACCATCTCCTTGAGATAGCCTTTGACACACAGGGCACCAAAAAGGTCATGGCTAAATTTGCAAAAATGACTGTATGTGATACGTAATAGGTAATAAGTAATAAGTATAAGCAGAGTGCCACGGAACTTGCTCCGTGGCACTTTTTTAATGCAGTATGGGAGGATCATTCCCATGTTACCATGGGCCGCCTGTTATTTCGCACACAATCTACCAGATACATATTTATCAGAGTCTGATAGGGTACACCGGTATCCGATGACAGGCCTTTGAAATAATCTATTGCATCAGCATCGATATTGATTGTGATTTGCTTTTTTAATCTGTTTGAATAGGGATTTTTTCGGGGGTTAAGTGATTGGATGTCGTATTCTTCTCTCATAAAAGTCCCTCCTCATAGTATCTGCGTTCTTTCTTAGTGGCTTCTCTTGCGGAAATGATGCGGATAACAGTATCATTTTGACGGTAACAATGGCTTACTATACAGATTTTAGATGATTTCACCATTCCTATGATGAGAAATCTTTCTTCGTCCTCAGAATGGTCAGGATCATCAAACAAAACAGCCTCACTGTCGTAAAACACCTCCCTGGCTGTTTCAAATGATAAACCATGCTTTTTTTTGTTCTTTTCGTTTTTCTCTTCATCCCATTCAAAAGATAAATAATCCATAATTATATTATACATAATTAGTGCGCGTATGTCAATAGGAAATAATTATTGGCGTGAGATGAGATATCCTAAGTAAAGATAAGCAGAGTGCCACGGAACATTGCTCCGTGGCACTTTTTTAGTCGGCTGAAGAAACACAGTCTTGCAAAATCATCCATTTTTGCAGGAACAGAGGGAATGCGCCGCCGTTTTCTCGTCAGAACATCTTGCCTCTTGCTTCTTGCTTCTAATCGAAGAACCCAAGCCCGGCAAGGGCATTGACAAAGCGCCTGATGTAGTCCCAGGTGGTGGAGGGCCATATATAGCCCATGCGGTACAGCACCTGCATGGTGTAGCCGCAGGTCTTGGGGAAGGTCACCATCTCCCTGCCGTTCCGGGACTTGGCATATGCCATGATGGCTGTAAGCTCCGATGCCTTCTCGGGGTCGCCCTGGGCCTTGGCAAAGGCATCGGCGAAGACGTCGCTCTCCACTCCCTCTACCTTGTAGCCGCAGGCCGCCAGCTCCCGCAGGACTCCCGCCATGGAGATGTTCTGGTCGTTTACCGTGTGGAACAGCACACATTCATCCGGGGTGCGGCAAAGCTGTACGGTGGCTTTTGCAGCGCCGTCTATGGGGGAGAACTCCATAGTGGATGCCATCTGCTCATAGGGGATGCATCCCAGCATTGCATAGGCACGCAGCCGCCCCATTGCGGAGTTTGCGGAGAAGTTTATCTGGAATTCCCCGTCATAGGAGCGGGCGGAAAGGTTGCCGTAGCGCATTATCTTGGCTTTGAGCCCCTTTGAGGCGGCGGCTTCCAGCACAGCTCTCTCCGCTAAGAACTTGGAGTGTATGTACTTGTTGGAAAGATCCTGTCCGAACCACAGATCCTGCTCGGTGGGGGCAAAGTCAGCGGGTATCATGTCCCTGTATGCACTCTGGCGCACGCTCATGGTGGAGGTCTGTACAAAGGTGGCGCCCTTTTCAAGGCACAGCCCGATAAGGTTTACAGTGCCCCCCACATTTACATCCTCGATTATGGTGCTGTTGGAGAAATGCTTCACCACCGCCGCACAGTTTATCACCGTGTCAAGCTGTACGCCCTCAAATTTGCCTGCAAGGTTTTTGTCCGTCACATCCCCCTCGGTCACGAATATGCGCTTGCCCAGAAGCTCCGTTATGTTCTGGTCAAAATAGTAGAAGTACATCCTGACGATGCGCTCTGCGGCGCTGAGCTCTCCCTTGCTGCGCAGCAGCAGGTATATAAGCCCGGTCTCGTTCTCTATAAGCTCGTGGAGTATGTGAATCCCAAGGTAGCCGGAGCCGCCTGTGAGCAGGACGTTGCCTATGTCACGGCATTTGCCGTTTTTGAAGGAATCAATGTTGTTTCCCGCAAGGAGCTTGTTGATGGCGGTGTAGTCATAGCCTGCGATGTCATCATCCTTCCGGGGCTGAGAGGTGCTGCCCCCCTCTGCAAGGGCGGCAAGCTGCCCGGGTGTGGGGTTGTCGAACACATCCGCAAAGGTGATGGAATATCCTGCCTTGCCCGCCTCTATGACCACGTTGGTGACCAGCAGTGAGGTGCCCCCTAAGTCGAAGAAGCTCTCGTTCACACCCACATCCTCCGCATGGAGGAGCTGGGAGAATATGCCGCAGAACAGCTCTTCTGCCTTTGTGGCAGGCTTCTGGCTGTCCTTTGAGCGGTACAGCTCCGGCGCGGGCAGATTTTTAAGGTCAAGCTTGCCGTTGGGGGTGAAGGGCATCTCATCCAGCTGCATATATGCAGTAGGCACCATGTAGCTTGTGAGTGTCTTCCCCAGCTCTTTTTTCAGCTCCCCTATATCTATTTTGTGATCCGCTGTGAACCAGGCGCAAAGGTGTTCTATGCCGTTTAGCTTTTCGATCTTCACCGCAGTGCGCTTTATGCCGCTGACAGCGCCAAGGACTGCATCCACCTCGTCCAGCTCTATGCGAAGGCCTCTCAGCTTTATCTGATTGTCCTTCCTGCCCAGCACCTCTATGAAGCCGTCCTCTGTCCAGCGTGCATAGTCTCCGGATCTGTAGACCCGCATCCCCTTGTAGGAGATGAATTTCTCCGCCGTCATTTCGGGAAGGCCGTTATACCCTGCCGCAACACCTGCACCGCCGATGTACAGCTCGCCCACGATCCCTGCGGGGAGCTCGTTGCCGTCGGTGTCAACTATGTATTCCACAACTCCCGGCAGGGGGCGGCCCGCATTTACGCTGTCCTGTCCCGAAAGCTCTGCTGTGTTGCAGGAAACGGTCACCTCGGTAGGCCCGTAGGTGTTGAATATCAGCCTGTCGCTGCGCCCCTGCTTCAGTGCAGACAGAAGCTGTTCCGGGTATTTTTCGCCGCCGCAGATAACGATCTTCACATTTTCAAAGGCAGCTGAAAATTCCGGGGAGGCAAGAAGTGTCATGAGCCTTGAGGGGGTAGAGCCGAACATATCGGTATGTGTGGCTTTTATCCTTGCGGCGAGCTTTTTCGCATCGTTTGTCTCATCATCGGAGGCAACGGAGACCGTGAGCCCGTTGAACAGGGGCATAGCCCATTCCTTGACGGAGAAGTCAAAGGAGAAGGTGGTTATGGCTGTCAGCACCCTGCCCCTTTCCGTCATGGCATTGGGAAGTATGTTGCCGGGGGTGTTGTATACATAGTTCACCGCTCCCCCGTGCCGTATCATGACCCCCTTGGGCTTGCCTGTGGAGCCAGAGGTGTAGATAAGGTAGCAAAGGTCGTCCTGTGTAATGTGAATATCCGGCTTTGATGTGTTTTCCTCTGCAAGCAGCGCCTCTATATCCGCCGCCGCTCTGTCGGAGAAGCCCCGGAGCCTGTCCCCTGTGGTTATGACAAGAGCCGCATGGGAATCGTCTATGATATGCCGTATCCTTTCCGCAGGGTAGGCAGGGTCGCAGGGGATGTATGCCGCCCCCGCCTTCAGCACGCCGAAGATGGCAAAGAACATCCCTGATATGCGGGGCAGGAGAAGTACCACCCTGTCACCCTTCTTTACTCCCTTTCCTATGAGGGCGTTGGCTACCCTGTTGGCGTTCTCATCAAGCTGGCGGTAGGTATAGGTGCCGTCACAGGCTATGAGGGCTGTGCGTTCGGGGTGTTCTGCGGCTGTGCGCTCCACCCCTGAGTGGAACAGGGTGCCTTCGGGTATGGAGGGCGTTTCCGGTCTGCTGCGGAATGTGTCAAGCTGCTGCTCCCTCTCCCTGTCGATAAGGGATATGCTGCGAAGTCTTCCTCCTGCTGCCAGTTTCTCTGCGGTAATCTCCAGAGAGCGGATAAATCTGCGGATGCACTCAGGGGAGTACATGGCATCGTTGTATTCGCACTCTATGGCGCCTTTGCCCTCACGGTCAATTATGCGCACTGCCACAGGGAACTTGGAGGTATCCGGCTCTATTACCTCGGCACCCTTCATATGAGGGGCTTTCGTGTCGTTTATTATGCCCCTCTGGTATTCGTACATCACATTTACGGTGTAGCCCCATTCAGCGGCTACCCTTGCAAAGGGATAGCCCTCATGGGCAATGGCACTGTCAAGGCCGCCTGCCACCTGCTTTATGAAATCATCCGCTGTGCCGTCACCAAGGGCTGCGGCAAGGGGTATGGTGTTTACGAACATACCGATGGTATCGGCAAAGCGCACATCGGCACGGCCGTTTGAAATGGTGGAGATATACACCCTGTCGGATGCAATGAGCCTTGCAAGGGTATAGTCAAGGGCTGCAAGGAAGAATGCCGCCTCTGTTACACCAAGCCGCCTGCATATGCTGTCAGCGGCGGACTGGTCAAATGTTCCGTAGGCATATGCCTTTTTCCCCTGTGTGTCACGGGCGGGCAGGTCGGGGGGCAGCTCTGTTGCGGACTCAAAGTCTGCAAGGAGGGTGCCGAAGTATTCTCTGTACCTTTGCTCATCCCTTTCAAGGGCAGCCCCGCTCTCACGGACAAACTCGAAATAGTCCCGCTCTCCTCTGGGTGTACCTCCCGAAAGTACAGCGGACAGTTCCTTGATGAACACATCCTCGGAAAAGCCGTCAAATATCAGGTGGTGTATGTCGGAGAAAAGGTATACGCTCTTTTCCGTCCTTATGACTGCAAAGCGGTACAGGGGCGCACTGCTCAGGCGGAATGCCACGGACTGCCTGCTCAGTGCGGAGCGGAAGGCACTTTCTTCCGTTTCTATCACGGGTATGTCAAGGGAGATATCCTCCCTTATGGCACGTATCTCGCCGTTTTCCAGGTCAAAGCGGACATTCATGGAGGGGTGCGCCTTTACCACTGCTTTTACGGCAGATATGAGGGCATTGGTGTTCATGTCCCTGTCAAATTCCACTGCCATGGGGATGTTGTAGGCGGTGCTCTCCGGATCCTTCATGCACTCGATATATATGCCTGTCTGGGCTGCGGAAAGGGGAGAGGAGCGCTGTATCTCAGCGGCTGTGTCCTCGCTCTTTTCACCGCTCAGCCACTTTTCAAGGATGATGTTCTCAAGGCCGAGCAAGGTGATCCCCCTGAACTCCTTTACGGGGATATTGATGTCAAAGCGCTTGTACAGTGCGGAGGACAGGCGGATAGTGGAAATGGATGTGAGCCCTGCGTATTCAAGGGGGGTGTTTACGGGGATATCGCCGGTCTGGAGTATCTCTCCTATTATGGCTTTAAGCTCTGTTTCAAGGGCGTTGTCGGTGTGGGGCTCCTCCTCATGGGTCTGTATCACAGGCTCAGGGAGAGCCTTGCGGTTCACCTTGCCGTTCTGGTTGAGGGGGATGGCATCTATCTGCATGATAGAGGATGGGAGCATATAGGGGGGCTTTCTTTCAAGGATAAAGGCGGAGAGTGCCTTTATGTCTATCTCCCTGTCGGACACGATGTAGGCAGCCACAGCCTTGCCCTCTGCCCCTAAGTCACGGGCGACCACAGCCGCATTCCTTATCCCCTCAAACTCACGGATCACCGCCTCCACCTCGGACAGCTCTATCCTGAATCCGTGTACCTTTACCTGTCCGTCACGGCGGCCGATGAACTCTATCTCACCGTCCGTGCGGTATCTGACGATGTCCCCTGTGCGGTAGGCACGGGAATAGGCACCGCCCTCAAAGGGATTTTCGATGAACACCTCTGCGGTCTTTTCGGGGCGGTTTAAGTACCCCGCACCGACGTGAGGGCCTGCAATGACCAGCTCCCCCAGTGCTCCGGGGGGCACACGGCGGCCGCAGGCATCGACTACATAGCATTTTACATTGTCAAGGGGGCGGCCTATGGGGATATTGTCCTCACCGCCCGACACCCTGTACCAGGTGGCAATTACGGTACATTCTGTAGGACCGTAGATGTTATACAGGACCGGTCTTTCGGGGGGCTCCATGGAGGCAAGCTTCTCGCCCCCTGTGGAAACAGCCCGCAGATAGGGGTTTCTGGTCTCTGTCACAAACTGTCTGCCCACCTGTGTGGTGAAAAACGCAAGGGAAACACGGTTGTCCGTGTAATACTTATCCATTGCCATAATGTCAAGGCGCATATCCTCGGGGACTATGCACACAGCCGCGCCGCTGCACAGTGCGGGGTACATATCCATCATGCAGGCATCAAAGCCGTAGGAGGCGTACTGCCCCACCCTGTCATCGGGGGTGACACCGTAGAAGCGGATATACCAGTCGATAAAGCACACAAGGTTGCCGTGGGTCAGCACCACACCCTTTGGTACACCTGTGGAGCCTGATGTGTAGAGGAGTATGAAGGGATCCTCCGGGGATATTTCACACCCGGCGCTGCCCTCGGGGAGAGAGGGTATCTGCGACAGATACAGGTATCCCCTCTCATAGCCGCTTACAAGGCCTTTGAGCTCCTCTGTGGTGATGATGAGCTTTGCATCCGCATCCTTTGCCATAAAGGAGAGCCTTTCCGGGGGATATGTGGCATCAAGGGGCTGATAGGCGCAGCCCGCCTTCAGCACACCCAGTGAGGCAGCAGCCTGATATATCCCTCTTGGGATGAGCACGGACACCACATCCCCCTTGCCCAGACCCTTTGAGGCTATGTATGCCCCTATCTTGTCTGAAAGGCTGTCAAGCTCGGCGTAGGTGATGCTGTCATTTTCGTATATTACCGCTGTGTTGCCGGGGTATGTGCGGGCGGCAGCACGGAACAGGGATACCACTGTCTGTGTGTCGTCATAGGGGACAGCAGTTTGATTAAAGCTGTCCAGCACGGAGATGATGCCTTCGTCCGCAAGGTCGATGTCTTGGACGGTGTCTGCCGTCAGCAGCCCTGTGAGCACGCAGTCATACGCCTTTGCAAAGACTTTGATAAACTCTTCTGAGTAAAGATCTTTGCGGTACTCGATATGCAATGAGAAAGTATCATTGCTTTTGAACAGCTCTGCGGTGAGCTTTGCCCCGGTACGTACAGCGGGGAGGGCGATGTTTTCACAGTGCTGCCCTAAAAAGTCAACGGTTTTCCATGAGTCTCCCTGATATGCAAAGATAAGATCCCCTGTGACCCCTGTTTCGTGGCATATGTCTGCAAAGGGGTATATGTCACTGTCCTTTGAGGCGCAAAGCTGTGCATCAAGGGCTGTGAGCATATCCGCTGTGCTCTGTCCCTTTGTGAGCTTTATATGCACAGGCAGGGTCTTTACCATCATAGTGACGGTGCGTGAGGTGAGGGGCGATTTCCTGCCGTTGTATATGGTGGCAAAGAGAGCCTCATCAGCGGCGGCATATCCGGCTGTCAGCACGCCGAAGGCTGCGTTTGCAAGGACGGATCTGCCGATGCCGTGAGCCCTGCAGAATGCCTTTATCTCCCTGTCGGAAGATGTCATTGCCTGTTCATATTCTCCGAAACCGTACTCACCGCCCTGTGCATCGGGTACGGGCAGGGGATCTGTGTCCACCCCGGAAAAGGTGTCAAGGTAGTATCTGCGGGCATTTTCCACCGCTTGGGCAGGGGCATTTTTCTCTGCAAGGGCAAGGTCAAAGGCGGTGACTTCCTCTTCTTCAAGTGATCCGTCGTTGTATGCCCTTTCGATATCTTTGAGGAATATGCCCAAAGAAGTGCCGTCGATTATGATGTGGTGGAGATCAGTGAGAAGGACGGTACTGCTTTCAGTCACTATGACACGCAGCCTGAAAAGCCTGTCGGAGAGCAGGTCAAAGGGCTTTACGAAGCTGTCCTTTACCGCCTTGAATTCCTCATCAGACATATATTCAGGCTCTGTGTGAAACTCCTGCCCTGAAAGGTACTGTACAGGGGTGCCGCTGTCATCAAGGCTTATGCGTATATCCATGCAGGGGTGTGCCTTTACTGCCGCCTCACAGGCACGGCACAGGCGGTGCTCGTCTATGCTCCTGTCAAGACGCAGCATCATGGGTATGTTGTACAGTGCCTTCCCGCTCATACATTCGGTAAAGATACCCGTCTGGGAGGAGGACAGGGGATAGACATTGCTTGCAGTGTTCATGGTGATGCTCCTTTACGATTCTTTACCGGCATCCGTCGGCTCTTACTTCAAATATGGTGTTGTTCAGGTCTATGACACGCATATACTTCATGTCAAGGGAGGCTTTTTTCAGCATTTCAAGGCTGTGTGCCACCTCGCTGCTGTCAGTGGTGCAGGATGTGGGGTCAAAGGGTATGCCGTCATCCCTGAAACGCAGTATTATACGGTCGGCTGTGCGTTTTAGGCATATGTCGATGTATTTCCTGCCCCTGTCCTTGTAGCCGTATTCAGCGATGTTAGCAATGATTTCCTCCGTGGCAAGGCGCATCATCAGGGCATCCTCTTCGCTGACACCGTTTTCGGTGCAGAATGAGGCTATCACCTTTGATGTGTCCACAGCGGCGGTGTCACTGCCGGAAACGGTCATCTCGCATATGCTGCCCTCGTTCTCACGGGGTATGGCAAGCATATCCCCGCCGGGCATACGCCCTGTTTTCTGCATGATAATGCGGATGAGGTTTATCACTGCCAGAGTGAGTATTTCGTTTATGATAAGGGCGGCAAAGAGCCCCTTTATGCCGAAGAGATGCATACCAGCCACAGAAAGGGGTATGCACAGAACCACCAGCTCCAGCACGGAATCGGCGGAGGACAGGAAGGTCTGCCCTATGACCTTGTAGTAGTTCTGTATGATACAGTTGAAAACGTAGAAGATAAAGCTGAGGGCGAAGATGCGCAGCACCGACAGCAGCACGGGCCGCAGGGCAGGATCCCTGAAGCCGTACAGGTCAGCGAGCACTCCCGGGGCTATCAGGAACAGTGCCGTGACTATGGCGCCTATGCTCACGCCTGCTGTCATCACCCGCCTGAAAACGTTCCTCATGCCCGCATAGTCCTTTTCGCCGTACAGAACCCCTGCCACCGATGCGATGACCGCCGTTATGCCGTTTAGAAACATCTGGGTTATCTGCTGGGTGTTGTTTGCCACTGCAAACACGGACAGTAGGTCGTTGCCCAGTATCGAAACCACGGCCTTGTTTATGGCAAAGACCTTTATCATGTTCATCACAAGGTAGACGGTGTTGGGAATGCCGTTTTTGCAGGTGAGGAGCAGCTTGTCCCCGTACTGCCCCAGATCCTTGAGAGTGGGCTTTACCATGCGGTTCCTGCTTAAAAAGTAAAGGGGGATGAATATGGCCCCGCCTATGCCGTAGCCAATGACAGTTGCCAGTGTGGAGCCTGTCAGCCCCAGGGGGGTGAGCTTCACCAGCAGCACATCACACACAAGGTTTATGACATTTGAGGTGACAAGCAGGGCGGAGGAAAGTGTAGGGTGACTGTCAACGCTCATGATGTTGCTCATTGCGATAACAAGGGAGATAAGGGGCATACCAAGGGAATACACCGTGGTTATCTGGCGCACCATATCCGCAATGGTGCCTTCAAGCCCCATTAGCCATAAATATGCGGGGACGGTCACAGGGGTGAGGAATGTGAATATGAGGGGATATGCAACGCTTGCCGCCATACACACGCCCATGACACGCCCTGCCGCCTTGCTGTCACGCTCTCCGAGCAGCACGGCTATGGTGACAGCGCCCCCTGTACCCATGAGAAAGGCTGCCACCTGCAGCAGGTAGACAAAGGGAATGGCGGCACTTACGGCGGCATTTGCCTCACTGCCGATGAGGTTGCCCACGATCATGGCATCCACCACGTTCCCCAGCTGCAAAGCAACTGTGGTCAGCACACTGGTGAACATATATTTGTATATTTTCTTCCTTATCAGGTAGTCGTTCATTACAGCCTTCATAAATACCGCCCCCTGCTGTATCCGGTTTATACAATATTACCACATACTTGCAGCAATTGCAAGACTTTATGACATATCCATTGACTTTTTACTTCACTTCTACACCCCCGATCTTTGCAGGATATGCACCAAGGGCAGGGAAATGGCTTTTTGCACAATTTTTCCAAAATATATTGAAAAGTATAGGCGTTTGTGTTATAATGATATGGTATGTAAGTATGTGCAGATGACGGCTTGCAATATAGCCTTTGATACAGCTTTTGAGAAAGGATGTTCTGATGAAGTCACATAAGGCACCTGCTTTATTGATGGCGGCTCTTGCCGCTCTGAATATGTGCGCCTGCGGCTTTGATGCAAACAAGTCCCTTGACAGGGCAGACAGATATTTCAGCCAGGGCAGCTATGAAAAGGCTCTGACCCTCTATACAAAGGTCATAGACCACACCCCCTCCGAGCCCCTGGCATATATCGGCTCGTGCAGGGCATATGCCGCCCTTGACGACACCGACAGCGCCCTTGATGTGCTCCGGAGGGGCTATGAAGCCACAGGCTCCGGGCTTATCGCCGAGGAGCTGAGGCAGTACACGGCGGTGGATCTGTCGGGGGTGGATGTGGATGATATGCAGTCCCTGTGCGCCTTCCTTGATGGCGCAGGGGTGAAGTATGTCATAAGACAGCAGTATTCCGACACCGTCCCCGAGGGCGGGCTCATCTCCGCAAATCTCCCGGAGGACGGGGTCATAATGCAGAGCACGGTGGTATCCCTGACACAGAGCCTTGGCACTCCCAAGACCCTTGTGGCGGACTTTGTGAGCATGGATATAGTCACCGCCAAGAAGAGAGCCTCCGACATGGGGCTTGACGTGGAGGAAAAGCTCATATTCGATTCCGAGGAGGAATACGGCAGCATACTCTCCCAGTCGGTGAGAAAGGATTCTGCAGTGCCTGTGGGCACGAAGATAGTTTTCTCCGTATCGGCGGGGAGCCGTAACCACATAGTAAAGGACATAAGGGGGCTCACCCTCAAGGATGCCCGCAGACTGCTGCGCAGGGACGGGGTTCCCTACAAGATACGCAAGCAGATGGATGCAAAGGCGCCCTACGGCACGGTCATTGACCAGAGCCTCACCCCCGGGGACACCTTCGGGGAGAACAGCCTGATGATAGTCACCGTCTGTGCGGGGGATCCCAACAGCAATGCGGTTCAGGTGCTCAACAGCGCCAACCTTGCCCCCCAGAAGTCGGGCTACAAGATACTTGACGACATAGTTGAGGAGACCCTTGACAGGATAACCGATAAAAGCATGAGCACCTATGAGAAGGTGAAGGCGTGCTACGACTACCTTATCAATACCTGTGACTACGGCTCCAATCAGATGCGCCTTGAATACGCAGACGATGCCCGAAACGGCAGGGACTATGAGGTGCGTGCCTGGGCGATGCTCAAGGGGCACATCGGCACCTGCTACGACTACTCCGATGCATTCTGCGCCCTGACCCGCCGCATAGGCCTTGACTGCCGTGTGGTGGACGGAGGCACCCATGCCGCCGCAGGAGGGTTCTGCTATCACCTGTGGTGCGAGATGACCATAAACGGCACCGTATATGTATTTGACCCCCAGGTGGAGGATCACATCACCACTGACGGGAACATCCGCTATGAACGGTTCTGCAAGACATATGAGTCCATACCGGGGAAATACGTGCTCTACGATGAGAACGGCGTTCCTCTCCCCGGCTTTGAGTACGAGGGGGCTGAGAGCGTATTTGCCACCGACGAGCCGGAGGATGTGGATGTAGAGCCGGAGAATGATGAATACTTTGAGGAGGAGCTGTGGGAGGACACAGAGCCTTTTGCGGACGACGAGGAGGACACACAGGAGCAGGAGGATGACCTCACCGAAGCCCCGGCGGAGGAGGAGGCCACCGTGACGGAGGAGAGCGTGACGGAAGTCACTGAGGAGACCACTGTAACGGAGCCGGAAACAGAGGAGAGTTTACAGTCCGAAGAAACCTCCGTCAGCGAGACGGAACAGCGGGAGGAAAGCCGCTATGTCCCCGCTGTAACAGGTACGGCACCTGTCACCACTGTCACTGTCGCGGAGCCTGCGGTCACAGAGCCTGCTGTCACCGAGCCTGCCGTTACAGAGCCCCCTGCAGCAGAGCCTGAGCCTGATGTTACACAGGCACCCACACCCGAGGCAGCCGTCACCGCTGTGCCCGATGTGAACATACCCGCACCCGACGCACCCGCACCACAGGAGCAGATATGAAGCTGAAAAACAAGATATTTGCCGCACTTGCTGCGGCTGTGATGACGGCATTTGTGGGCTGCTATGAGCCGCCTGTAATGCCTGAGGGGGGCAACGTCGCCCCCGATGTGAATATACAGCAGGATGCGGGAGGGCAGAATGCAGGAGGGCTGAATACCCCTGCCGCCGATAACGCCCCTGCTGAGACACAGAGCACTGAGGCGGAGACTGCCGCTGCGGCTTCCCCCTCACCGTCTGCTGCATCCCCCTCCGGAGAGGTGCAGCAGACTGCTGCGCAGGAGACTGCTGCTGCCGCAGATGAGCTTGCCCCTGCCGGCAACAGCCCCGATTCCTATGATGTGACAGAGGCTGTCACCACCGCACAGGAAACTGCTGCCGTTACTGCCGCACCTGCCGTACAGGCTGCCCCTGCTGCTGCACAGGTGACGGAGGCGGAAACAACAGCCGAAACTGCAGCAGAGACTGCGGCGGAGACCACCACTGTCACCACCACGGAAGCCACAACCGCCGCCGCAGCGGACGACACATCCTCCGAGAAGAAGAAGATCACCGTGGACGGCACCTACACCGCCCCGGAGGATATAGCGCTCTACATCCGCAAATTCGGCTGCCTGCCCACCAACTTCATCACCAAAAAGGAAGCGAAGGCTCTGGGCTGGGAAGGGGGCGACCTCTGGGAATACGCCGACGGGAAAAGCATCGGCGGGGACTACTTCGGCAACTACGAGGGAGTGCTGCCCCCGGGCAAGTACCATGAATGTGACGTGAATTACAGCGGCGGCAAGAGGGGAGCGGAGCGCATAGTCTACTCCGACACCGCCATATACTACACCGATGACCACTATGAGACATTCAAGCAGCTATACTAAGTAACAGGTAATAGGTATGAGCGGGAGGCTTGCCTCCTGCTTCTGTAAGGATATACAATGAAACTTAAAATTGATTTTCTCACCCTTGACACAAGGGAAAAGTTTTACGGATATATTGCGGAAAAGCTCTCCCTCCCGGAGTATTTCGGGAGGAATGCGGATGCGCTCCGTGACTGCGTGGAGGATATACCCGAAAGGATAGACGTGTATACCGTCCATGCTCCCTATGCGGCTGATTTTGCCGGGGCTGCCATAAGGGCGCTGAGAGACTGCGAAAATGTGGCATACCACGAGGGCCCCGACCCCGCCGACCTTAAAAGGAGCGACTTCTTCTACCCCCTGCCGGAGAGCCTTATCGCCCAGACACCCATAGAGCCCCGTGATGCGTCACGGCTGCTGTGCCTTGACAGGGACACCGGGGACATCACCCACGATGTGTTTTCCTCCCTGTGTGACCATCTGCGGGAGGGGGATCTGCTGGTGATGAATGATTCAAGGGTCATTCCCGCAAGGCTGTACGGCACAAAGGAAGGCACAGGCTCCTTCATCGAGTTCCTGCTTCTTGAGCAGAAGGGGGACAAACGGTGGGAGATACTCACCCGCCCCGGCAAGAAGGCAAAGCCCGGCACCCGCTTTATATTCGGGGACGGTCTGCTGAAAGCCGAGATAGAGGAGGTAGTTGAGGGGGGCAACCGCATTGCCCGCTTTGAATGTGAGGGGAGCATCTTTGAAGTGCTCGACCGCATAGGTCAGATGCCCCTGCCCCCCTACATCACCGAAAAGCTTGCGGACAAGGAGCGGTATCAGACCGTATATTCCCGTGAGCTGGGCTCTGCCGCCGCACCTACGGCGGGACTGCACTTTACCCGTGAGCTTCTTGACAGGCTGCACACAAAGGGCATAGACACCGCATTTGTCACCCTCCATGTAGGGCTGGGCACATTCCGCCCCGTCAAGGAGGACGATGTAAAGGAACACATCATGCACTCCGAGCACTATGAGTGCAGTGAGGAAACAGCCGAAAAGATACGCCGAACAAAGGAAAGGGGCGGGCGGGTCATTGCCGTGGGCACCACATCCTGCCGCACCCTGGAGAGCATCGGCACAAAATACGGCCACATCGCCGCTGATGAGGGATATACGGATATATTCATCTATCCCGGCTATAAGTTCAAGGTGATAGACGGGCTGATAACAAACTTCCACCTGCCCGAAAGCACCCTTATAATGCTGGTATCGGCTTTTGCAGGCTATGACAATACCATGGCTGCCTACAAGTGCGCCGTGGAGGAGAAATACCGCTTCTTCAGCTTCGGGGATGCCATGTTCATCAGCGGACAATAACAACAGGAAGAATGGATATGAACGAAAAAATGGTGCCTTCAAGCGATATAAGGCTCACTGCCTACTATGAGGTGCTGGAGCAGTACCAGCAGACCGAGGTCATTGCCGACTATCTCATAGGCCGTGCCATAAAGGATTCCGGGATATCCACCATGCAGGTATCCCACCGCATAAAGAGCCCTGACAGCTACCTTGAAAAGCTCAACCGCAAGCCCGACCGCTACCCCACCCCCTATGACATGACGGATATGCTGGGATTCCGCATAATATGCTACTTTGCGGATCAGGTGGATGCATTCAGAGGGCTGATACAGGATCTCTTCGTGGTGGATGTGAAAAACTCCGTGGACAAGAGAAAGCAGATGGCTGCGGACAGCTTCGGGTATCTTTCACTTCATTTTATAGTGTCCCTGCCCCCTTCGGAGGATTATCCCGAGGAGCTGACAAGATGTCGCTTCGAGATACAGATACGCACGGTTTTGCAGCATACCTGGGCGGAGATAGAGCATGACCTGGGGTACAAGACGGATTTCGGCATACCCCGTGAGGCGAGACGTGGCTTTTCCCGCATAGCGAGCCTTCTTGAAGTGGCTGACGGCTACTTCGTGGTCATACGGGATCACCTTGCCAAATATGATGAATCCGTTATAGAAAAGCTGAAAAGCGATGATGTTTCCGATATGCCCCTGGACCTTATCACTCTGAAGGAATTCATGAAATACAGCACCTTTATGCGCAGCTTCACCCGTGATATTGCGGATATATCCGGGGCGGAGCTGGTGGAAACAAACCCGGAGCCCTATCTCAGCCAGCTTGCGGATCTTGGGATAACGGATCTGGAGGGGCTTCTGGCTGCGGCTGAAAGGGAGCATGACCATGCCCTGCTCCTTGCCCGCTCCGTGCTTGAAGATTCAGGTATAGAGGAGCTTACCTCCACAGTGGCGCTGTACTACCTGTGCAGGGCTGTGCTTGTGTGGGGGGACTACACAAAAGAGCAGATAGAAGACTACTACTCCTTCATGAAGGATCAGAAGAAGATAGAGCACCATACAACGCGCATTCTGTCCCAGAGGGAAAAATACAGGTCAGCAGGATGAACAGAAAAGAATTGTATGACAGGATAAGGGATATGCTGGAGGGGATACCCGACGGCAGATTCGATGCCCTTTGCATATTTGAGGATATGGTATGCTCCCGTGAGCAGCTGGCGGTACACTGGGATGAGCCTGTGTCCGAGGATACCTGTGTGCGGGGGATAAATGCCGCAAACAAGCGCATAGAGGGCTACCCACTCCAGTATATACTGGGGCAGTGGGAGTTCTACGGCATAACTCTTGCAGTAGGCGAGGGGGTGCTCATCCCCCGTGCGGATACGGAGGTGCTGGTGGATGCGGCGATAGAGGCGGCAGGGAAGCTGTACCGGGGCATACCTTTGCGGATAGCGGATCTGTGCTCAGGCAGCGGGTGCATCGCCATTGCCCTGGCGCATCACCTGAAGGAGAAGGCGCAGATCTTTGCCCTTGAGTATTCGGCTGATGCCATGCCCTACCTTATGAAGAACATCACCGACAGCGGGGAGAATGTGCAGATAATACGGGGGGACGTGTCCAACGGGCATTTGCTGGAGAACTTCATCAGCCCCGATGATGACAGCCGCCCCGGGCTTGACATGATAGTGTCCAATCCCCCATATCTCACCGATGAGGAAATGGCATCCCTGCAGAGAGAGGTGGCTTACGAGCCCCAGATAGCACTCTACGGCGGCACGGACGGGCTTAAATTCTACCGGGTCATTGCCTGTCTGTGGAGGGAGGCGCTTAAAGAGGGGGGATACCTTCTCTTTGAGATAGGGGACGCCCAGGAGGCACAGGTGCGCTCCATCATGGAGGACAGCGGCTTTGAGGATATCCGCGGCTATAAGGACGGCGCAGGGTGCATAAGGTGCCTTGCGGGAAGAAAGGCATGATATGAGGACAGTTATACAGAGAGTGGCGAGGGCTTCGGTGACAGTAGGCGGCAGGGTCGTGGGACAGTGCGGCAGGGGCTTTCTGGTGCTTGCAGGCTTTACCCATGAGGACACACAAGCCTCCTGCGACAGGATCGCCGCAAAGATAGGCAAGCTGCGCATCTTCTCCGATGAGAACGACAAGATAAATCTCTCTTTGGCAGATGTGGGCGGGAGCATACTGTGCATATCCCAGTTCACTCTGTATGCGGACTGCACCCACGGCAACAGACCCGCCTTTGTCAAGGCCATGGAGCCGAAGCAGGCAGAGGAGCTGTACGACTATTTCTGTGAAAGGCTCTCGGAGTATGCCCCGGTGGAAAAGGGCATATTCGGGGCTGATATGAAGGTGGAGCTCCTAAACGACGGACCCTTTACAGTCATCATCGAGTGATGATGAGTTTTAAAGCTATATAAAAAGGACGGAATAATATGCTGTTCACACGTGAGATAGGTATCGACTTAGGCACTGCCAACACCCTTGTGTACCTGAAGGGGAAGGGCATAATCATACGGGAGCCCTCGGTGGTGGCTGTGGATACCCGCACAGGGGAGCCCAGATATGTAGGGGAGGAGGCAAAGGAGGTCATCGGGCGCACGCCTGAGACCATCTCTGCGGTGCGCCCCCTTAAAGACGGCGTTATCGCCGATTTTGACATCACCAATGTGATGCTGGAGGAATTCATAAAAAAGGCGCTGAAGGGGAGCTTCCTCTTCACCCGTGCCAATGTGGTCATCTGCATCCCCTCGGGAGTTACCGCGGTGGAAAGGCGGGCTGTCCGTGAGGCATCGGAGTTTGCAGGGGCAAGGCGGGTACACGTAGTGGAGGAGCCTATGGCGGCTGCCATAGGGGCAGGCCTCCCGGTGACGGAGCCCACAGGCTCCATGATAGTGGATATAGGCGGCGGCACCTCGGAGGTGGCAGTCATATCCTTAGGGGGCATAGTTGCTTCACGCAGCGTGCGCATCGCAGGAGATGCCTTTGACACCGCCATCATCAACTACATAAAGAAAAAGCACGATCTGCTCATAGGTGAGCGCAGTGCGGAAAATCTGAAAATAGCCATAGGCTCCGCCTTCCCCCAGGGGAGGGAGACCAGCCTTGAAGCAAAGGGGCGCAATGTGCGCACAGGGCTGCCCGAGACTTTGAAGGTCACGGACAGCGAGGTGCGTGAAGCCCTTTCCGAGCCTGTCTCCCATGTGGTGGATGCGGTAAAGTCCACCCTGGAGGATACTCCCCCGGAGCTTGCCTCGGATATCATGGACAGCGGCATAGTCATAGCCGGGGGCGGTGCACTCATAAAGGGGCTTGACAAGCTCATCGAGAAGGAAACGGGCATACCCGTGAGAGTCGCTGAGACTCCCCTTGACTGCGTGGCACTTGGTGCCGGGAAGATCGTCGAGGATATGGAGAAGTACAGAGAGGTGCTTTCAGAGGAATAATGCCTACCATAGAACAGACCCTTGTGCGGCTCAAAGGGTCAAAATTCCGTGCCTCCTTCCACCTTGACAAAAAGGACAGGGCGTATATAGAACAGAAGGGCATCGACATCATAGAGCGGCACTGCCGTGACTTCATAGCCGCAAGGCTCGCCCCCGCATATCCCGCAAACGACGGTAAGCAGACCCCCATGAGGGGGCACCCTGTATTCAAGGCACAGCACGCCTGCGCCTGCTGCTGCNNCGCCTGTGAGCTTATAAAATGGTATAACAAAGCGACATTATGCCAAGAGGATAAGAGAGAATATGCAGCGAGATCTATGACTTCCGGGCGAATGCCGGAGAAACATGAGGTAATCCATATGAGTCTACTTACAAAAATTCTATCGGTACTTGTGGCAGCAGAGTTTCTCTATATTTTTTATCTGGAGACGATCGCCACGACATCGGACAAGACATCCAAGGTATTTGGTATGTCCAGAGAGGAGCTCAGCCGGAAAAGTGTTAATGTACTCTTTAAAAATCAGGGAGTTTACAATGGGCTGATTTCTGTACTGATCGGGCTTTCGGTATTTGCATTTCACAGTAAGGCAGCAGTTGTCAGCCTGATGCTGTATATTGTCGGAGTTGCGCTGTATGGCAGTGTGACAAGTAACCCTAAAATCATCCTGATGCAGGGAGGACTTGCGATGCTGACACTGGTATCCTGCGTCTTCTGAACGGACCTTCGCTTTGTTGAGACTCGCAGTGTATGAGGACCGTCCGTCTGCATCAGGTGAAAGGACAAAGGGCAGAAGCATTCCTATTAATAGTAACTGTTAACTGGCAAAGGCAATCCGCCTTAAGCAGATGAAAGGGGGCATTTCTTGGTGATCTGGAATCCCTGGCATGGATGTCATAAAATCAGTCCGGGCTGTGAACATTGTTATGTATACAGGCGTGATGCGTCGATCGGCAAGGATGCGAGCATCATCCGTAAGACCGGTGATTTTGACCTTCCGCTTAAAAAGAACCGGCAGAAACAATATAAGCTGCAGCCGTCGGATGGCACTGTTTTTACCTGTATGACGTCGGACTTCTTTCTGGAGGAAGCGGATGCGTGGCGTCCCGAGTGCTGGCAGATCATGCGGGAGCGAAGGGATCTGCAGTTTGCCATCATAACGAAGCGGATCCACAGATTCTTACAATGCATTCCGGAGGACTGGGGTGAGGGCTATCCTAACGTGTCCATTTACTGCACGGTGGAGAACCAGCAGATGGCGGATTACCGTCTGCCCATTTACCTGGCATTACCGATCCGGCATAAGCATATCTGCCATGAACCGATGCTGGGTCCGATTGATATTGAACCATATCTTGCCACGGGACAGATCGATTATGTCCTGTGCGGCGGAGAATCCGGACCAGATGCGCGTCCCTGCCATTATGCATGGATCCTGTCCACCCGGGAGCAGTGCATGAAATATGGCGTGGCTTTTCATTTTAAACAGACCGGCGCGGTTTTTGTAAAGGATGGTAAGGTCTATCATATCGAGCGCAGATTTCAGCAGAGCCAGGCGGCTAAGGCGAATGTTGACTACGCCGGCAGTATCGCTGCTTCGGGGAACGCTGTCCCCAAGATTACTTCCGGTCCGGAGCCGGAGTCTCATAAAGCCTGGCTCAAGCGGGACTTGTTTCAACGGATTTCGGAATCAAATTTCCGCAGTCGATTTAAGCTGAAGCCTGCCGATCAGCAGTATGTCCGGGATAAGGGTATGGATACCATCCGTAGGCATGCGGAAGATATCATTGCAAAGCGGCTTGCGCCGGCAGTCATTCCGAATGACGGCAAGCAGACTCCTATGCGCGGTCATCCGGTTTTTCTCGCCCAGCACGCCTGCGCCTGCTGCTGCAGGGGCTGCCTTGAAAAATGGTACCGTGTGCCGAAGGGGCGTGCCCTTACAGCCGACGAACAGGACAGGATAGTGCGACTTCTCATGGCATGGATCCATAATGAACTGGAATATACAGAAGCAAAGCAGGTGATACTGTGAAGAAAATGCTCTTTGTTTACAATCCCCGTTCGGGAAAGGGGACTATCGGTGTACATCTGGCGGAGATACTGGATATATTCACCAAGGGCGGTTATCTGGTGACAGCCCACCCCACACAGGAGCGGGATGATGCATACAGGCTCGTAAAGGAAATGGCATCCGAGTATGACATAGTTGTTTCATGCGGCGGGGACGGCACCACCAACGAGATGATAAAGGGCATATGCGACGGAGGGCATCATGTGCCTGTGGGGAGCATCCCCGCAGGGACGATGAACGACTTTTCAGGCTCTCTGGGCATACCGAACTATATGCCCGATGCGGCACGGCACATAGTGGAGGGGTACCCCAGATATGTGGACATAGGTGCCTTCAACGAGAGGTACTTCAACTATGTGGCGGCATTCGGGGTGTTCACCAAGGTGAGCTACTCCACCGACCAGCAGATGAAGAATGCCCTGGGACCTCTTGCCTACTTTATAGATGCGGTGAAGGAGGCCTCCCAGAACCTTGACCTGTCCCACTACTACACCATGACCATAAGAGCAAACGGGAAAGAGGTGCGTGACACCTTTATCTACGGCATGGTGGCAAATTCCCTGTCAGTAGGGGGCATAAAGGGGCTTGCCGGGGAGGATGTGAGCATGGATGACGGCTGCTTTGAGGGCATATTCATCAAGAACCCCAAGAGCATACCGGAATTCAACCAGACCCTGAGAGCCCTTGCCAGAAAGGAATTTGACGCTCCCTATTTCTGCTATTTCCGTGCATCGGACTTTGATATAAGAAGCGATGCGGACTGCCCCTGGACCGTGGACGGCGAGTACGGCGGCACATACAAAAACGTATCTGTCTGTGCCCTGCATAAAGTTCTACAGTTCTATCTCACAGATGATGCGCCGGGGCTTGCCCGCACACCCGCTTCACCGAACCCCTCTGAGGAAGGAAAAGGATAGTTGATATGATCGCATATTTAGACAATGCAGCCACCACCCGTGTATGCGACGAGGCGGCGGCAGCCTGCATGAAGGCAATGACCGAATGCTACGGCAACCCCTCCTCCCTGCACAGGATGGGGCTTGATGCGGAGCTTCTTGTGACAGACGCACGAAAGACCATAGCAGGGGCAATGGGGGCGCAGCCGGAGCAGATAGTGTTCACCTCCGGGGCTACCGAGGCAAACAACACCCTTATTATGGGGGCAGCAAAGGCATACGGCAGGCGCAGGCGCACAATAGTTGCATCTGCGGTGGAGCACCCCTCTGTGGCGGAGACTCTCAAAGCCCTTGAAAACGAGGGCTTCAAGGTAAAGCGCATAGGCGTTCTGCCCGACGGCACCGTCGATGCGGATGCCTTTATAGATGCAGTGAACGACGAGACCCTCCTTGCCACCTGTATGTACGTAAACAACGAGACAGGGGCTATAATGCCCGTTGACCGCATATTCTCAGCCATCAAGTACCGTTATCCCGAGTGCATCACCCATACGGATGCGGTGCAGGGCTTTATGAAGTACCCTGTGAAGGTGTCTGCCCTCCACACAGACCTTGTGACCGTCAGCGGCCACAAGATACAGGCACCCAAGGGTGTGGGGGCAATGTACATCCGCAAGGGTATACGCATACCTCCCCGGAACATAGGGGGCGGACAGGAAAGGGGACAGCGTTCCGGCACGGAGGCAGTGCCTCTCATAGCGGCATTCGGGGCGGCTGTAAAGGCACAGTGCGGCAGCATGGATACGGCTCTCTCCAATGCAAGGGCGCTCAACGATCACCTGCGCGGGAAGCTTTCCACCCTGCCCTATGTACACATAAACTCCGATGAGAACTGCTCCCCCTATATACTGAACTTCTCCGTGGAGGGGGTGCGCTCTGAGATCATGCTCCATTTCCTTGAGACAAAGAATGTGTTCGTTTCAAGCGGCTCTGCCTGCTCAAAGGGTGTAAAGAGCGGCGTACTGGCGGCAATGGGGCTGCCTGACAAATTGGGTGACAGTGCCCTGCGCATATCCTTCTGCCGCACCTCCTCCTGGGGGGAGACAGATCAGCTCTTCAATGCCCTGCGTGAAGGGTATATGAGCGTTGCCCATGTAAACGGCTGACGGAGGATGTTGTGATGGACGGTATACTTTCCTTCATATCAAAATACGGTGTGGCAGGGATCATCATTGCGGCGGTCATACTGGCAGTGCTGATGTTCAGGAATGACCTTGCCCTGCGTGAGCAGAAGAACCGCATAAAGGAGCTGCTGGAAAGGCAGAACCGCAAGTACCGCAGGAACAGGGAGACCCATGAGCTGGAGGAGGAGGACGACGAGGGCGCTGCTGTCACCGATGACACGGTGCGCAAGTATGAGAACAGATTCGACGAGCTTTCCTCCGAGCATAGCATATACGAGCAGCTTATCCCCGTGTTCCCCATGCTGGGTATTTTAGGAACCGTGGCAGGGCTGATGCTCTACAACAATGAGGGCGATACGGCGGCACTTGCAGGCGCTATGGCTACTGCCCTTGATACCACATTCTGGGGGCTTGTGGCAGCAGTTTTCCTTAAAGTCTTTGATGCCATATTCCCCTCAAAGTCCATAAACGATGTGGAGGTAATGCTGGATTACTTTGACCGCAAGCTGGAGCTGGCGGATAAGTACGAGGAGCAGAAGTCATGAGGCGGAAAGGGAAAAGGACACCCCCGGCTGTTGACCTTACATCTCTGCTGGATGTCATCTTCATAGTGCTCATGGTGGTCATGGCAGCCCAGGTAAGCAAGACCGAGGCGGCGGAGAAAAGCGGGGCAGAGCTGCAGGACACCAAGGAGCTCTACCAGAATGTGATAAATGCGGACAACAGCATATACATCGTGTCCGTCACCGCCCCCTACGATGAGGAGAATGTCCACAAACGGCAGATCCGCATACTCCCCGAGGACGGGGAGGAACAGACCTATGACCTGGACGGCACGGACACAAGGGGCTACGGGCAGCTGGAGGAGTATCTGGAGGGATACGCAGCCGAACATGACGGCAGTGACGACATAGTCATATTCGCCATGAACTCCGGCAGCGACAGAATACTCTACCGGGATGAAAAGCAGATAGTTCAGATACTCCTTGATATCTCCGGGGCTCATGAGAATGTGTTCATAAACGGGACACCTGACGAGGTGGAATGATGATAGCATCGCTCATTATGATAGCAGGCGGTCTTGCGGCACTTTTCGGACTGGGGTTCACGGTGTATATCCTTGTTACCCCCATACTGGTGAAGATACGCTCCATCAACGGCGAGGGAGAGCTTATCGAGACTGCAAAGGTGCGCAGGATACGCATCAGGGACAGGAAGGATCTGCTGCATATATCCGTGTGCATATTGGTGACAGGCCTTATGGTGTTCGGAGCGGGATTTTACCTGGGCTTTGCGGCAAAGGGCGACGGCTTCTGGTTCTACAGGCTGGTAAACGGCACCTCTGCCGATTCATGGGACAGAGTTGACGAACAGGGGCAGTATGTAGCCGATGACGGCAGCACATACAGGTACTTTATCCGCATATCCGGGGACAGATACGACTTCTGCGGAGAGAAATGCGAAAATGCTGATGCTCTGCGTGAAAAGCTGCAATCAGTGCGGGGCGGCGGCAACACCGTCATGGTAGCCGACAACTACGCTGTATCCTCCGCATTCAGGGAAGTCACATCCCTCCTTGATGAGATGGGGATAAAATACACTACAGAAAATGTATAATGAAGAATGTACAATGATGAGCCGCTCTGACGGAGAATGGGCGGCTTGAAGTCCTCTTTGCCTGCATTCTGCAAAAGCTGTGTCAGAGGGTGTAAAGCTATGTGTTCTCCGTCAGCTTTACAGCTATTCACTATCAGCTGACCTCTTGCTTCTTATTGGTGATCATATGAAATATCCTGCGAAAAGGGCGGCAGTGTTCCTGCTTTTGCCCTGTTTGATGATACTCTGCGGCTTCGGGGAAAAGGTGGAGCTTCTGGATCAGACCAAGCTCATCGACCTTGACAAGGCCATAGATGCAAAGCCCGGCGGGGGCAGCCTTACAGCCGCTGACGGAGATGCCGGGGAGGACACCCCGGAGGACGGCAGCGGCACGGAGGGCAGCACGCCCTCATCCCGTGAGGCGGTAATAAGCGTGCGGGGCATATATGTGACCTACAACGGTACGGCTGTGGACGAGGCGGAGCTTTACAGGCAGCTGCGGGAAAACACCCCTGAAAGTGTGACCCTTGAGGATGACTACGGGGAGGCAAAGCTGTACAGGCGCATAAGGAAGAAACTCCGTGAGTATGAGGAAAAAGGCCTTGTCGTCACCGAGACTATGACATAAGGGGGCGGACATGAAAAGATCCGGTATTTTCATTTCCCTTGTGATACTGGTGCTGAGCCTGCCCCTGTGCGGATTTTTGTCTTTTGCTGCCCCTGATATGGCAATGGATACCACAAAGCACCACATCTACAAATGTGTGAATGTGGCTGAGCTGGTGGGGGACACTGTAGCCGCAAGGCAGAAGTACGAAAACGACTATCTCCTTGTGACAGGCCTTTACGAGGGCACGAAGACGGAGGGCTTCTCCATTATGGACAGCAGCCGCCATTCTCTGATATGCACCGTAAAGGCGGGGGTGAACATAGGCCTTGGCTCCTATTCCCACGGGGACAGCATAGGGGTATACGGAAAGCTCACCTTTGACCTTGTGGGGAATATGCGCCTTTCGGATGCGGAAAAGATAATAAAGGCGCCCGTCACCGCCTCAGATGAGGTGTACTTTACCATAGACGGCAAAAGCTACGACAAAAGCAGGAGCCTTTCCCGCAGCGTGGGGACATTCGACTATGTCATCCCCCCCTTGTGGGAAGGAGCGGAGATAAACATAAAGGAAGCGGGCTTGGGCACCATAGAGGGTTATCAGTACGTGCTGAACAGCCTTACGGATGCGGATGTGCCCCCGGAATCCTTCTTTGTCTGCTACTTTGACAAAAAGCTGCTGGTCAATCCGGGCTACATAAGCCTTGAATGGAAGGTACAGCAGGCGGTGATAAAGAACATCACAGGGGGCAGCCCCGGCTGGCCTCACAACGTGCTCACCTACTACGGGCAGAGATATGCCTGCTATTCCGAGCGCTACAACACTCCCTTAGGGGACGGCTACCATGCGGAATACATCTTTGTTCCCGACGGGGGCAGGGGTATGCTGATGATGCTGTACGTCTACAGGGAGACACACGCAATCGACGATGTAATGTACACGGCAAGGTTTGCCCATGCGGCAAGATAGCCGGAATGCTATAGGAGTTTTATTATGCAGATTTACAATTCAGAAACCAGGAAAAAGGAAGAATTCATCCCCCATGTGGCAGGCAAGGTGAAGATGTACACCTGCGGACCTACGGTGTATCACTACGCCCACATAGGCAACCTGCGCACCTACATCTGCGAGGACGTGCTGGAGAAGTACCTGCGCTTTGCGGGATACGACGTGCAGCGCATAATGAACATCACCGACGTGGGGCACCTGACCAGCGACGGTGACACAGGCGACGACAAGATGCTCAAGGGGGCAAAGCGTGAGCACAAGACGGTGATGGAGATAGCGGACTTCTACACAAAGGCGTTCTTTGCGGATGCCGCCGCCCTCAACATCAAGACCCCTGAGATAGTTGAACCTGCCACCTCCTGCATAGATGACTTCATCAAGGTGATCGGGGTGCTCAAGGAAAAGGGCTATGCCTACGAGGCAGGGGGCAATGTGTACTTTGACACCTCAAAGCTGGAAAGCTACTACCGCTTCGGGGACTTTACCGGGGATGACCTGGAGGTGGCTGTCCGTGACGATGTTACCGAGGACGGGAACAAGCGCAACAAGACTGACTTTGTGCTGTGGTTCACAAAGTCCAAGTTCGATTCCCAGGAGCTGAAATGGCCCTCTCCCTTCGGCACGGGCTACCCCGGATGGCATATCGAGTGCTCCTGCATAGGCATGAAGCACGCCGGGGACTACCTTGACATACACTGCGGCGGCGTGGACAACGCATTCCCCCACCATACCAATGAGATAGCACAGTCCGAGGCATACTTGGGGCACAAGTGGTGCGGCTACTGGTTCCATGTTCATCACCTCAACACCGACACGGGTAAGATGAGCAAGTCAAAGGGTGAGTTCCTGACCGTTTCCCTGCTTAAAGAAAAGGGCTACGACCCCGTTGCCTACCGCTTTTTCTGTCTCGGTTCCCACTACCGCAACTCCCTGATGTTCACATGGGAGAACCTTGACAACGCCGTTACAAGCTACAACAAGCTCATAGGGCGCATAGCAAGGCTCATCCCCGATGCCCACGGAGATGTGGACGAGGAGAAGGCAAAGGAGCTGCTGAAAGGCTTCACAGCAGCCCTTGACAACGACCTCAACACCTCACTTGCCATAACGGCTCTGTACGATGTGCTGAAGGCGGAGTGCTCCGCAGCAACAAAGCTTTTTGCCATAGAGAAGATGGACAGTGTGCTGTCCCTTTCCCTCATTGAGCACGCAAAGGCATCCCTTTCAGCCCCCGGGGAAAATGATGTTCCCGATGAGGTGAAAGCCCTTCTGGAGGAGCGCAAGGCAGCGAGGAGCGAAAAGAACTTCGCCCTTGCGGATGAGATACGTGACAAAATAGCAGCCCTTGGCTACGAGGTAAGGGAAACCCGGGAAGGGACAATAGTTAAGAGGATAGGAGGATGACGTCATGAGGCTCTTACAAGGTGTTTTAATTGTAATTTGTTCGTTTGCGATTTTGCTTTCGGCAGGTTTTACTGTCCATGCTGAAAATGATAATATAGGAATTTCAAAACTATACTATGATATTTCAAACGAAATCGTAGCTAAGAATGTTGATCGAAACACGGAATGTTTCTTGTTTGGTCAAAATGATGTAACATATGACTATGAAGAAGCTATAGGGCTGTACAGCAATTCAATGATTTTTGATGCAAGCAAGAAGAAGTCAGACCCAACCGCATTGTTGGTTCCGATAAAATCTAAAGATAGTGGTTTTATTGCATATGCTAAATTATGGAAAGATAAAGGTGAGTATAGGATTGTAACAACCGTCCAAGGCGAATACTATAATGAATTATATGAGACAATTAATTCGGATAACTTTAAAACATATGCATTGACAGCTGAAAACATATATCTTTGTGATGATTCAAGTCTCAATGATTTGGGCTTCTATATCGAAAAGGAGGATTGTTCAAAGGAATATCTCGACTATACTGCCTTATATAATGCAAAGGTATATATATCATCAAAAGCTATCGGGAAGGATATGCTTGTACGAGATGAAGATATATATTCATATCTGGAGAAGAAATCTACTAATAGAATGGATGATTTTAAGTGTATTGATTCGACATCTCCAGAAGCAGAAGAGAATTCTCAAATATCTGTAAACACTGTTGCTGTTGATGAATTCCTGCTGACAATTGAGGATGAGGGCATACACGATGAGATTGAGCAGATGTTAACATCCTCAGAAACGCCTGCTTTGATATATAAGATCATCAATCAAACCACACTCATGCCCGAACAATCTATTACCGATACTGATTCATATATACTTTATCCGGGTGAAGGATTTTTCTACAATGTGTCAATATCGTTTGCCGGAGTTCTTAGCGGAGATGAATATGTGGGGGTAGGTATAAGCGGTGCAACGTTAAGGCCCTATAAAACACCCGGGACATACTCAAATGCAGTTTATGTAGATTCAAATGGGCTGTACAGTTTTAAAATAAAGAACAATACTTCTAAAACCGTGACTGTTGATGCAGTATATTATGTGTTGTACTTTAACTATGGCGGTCAGGATTATTATTTGAATGTACCTCTGCACGATCAAGATAAAACACTGTGGTGCTGGGCTGCTTGTACCCAAATGATTGCGGAATATTACGGTTACAATAAATCCCAAACACAGATAGTCCAATATACCCATGGTAATACAGAAAACGAAAAAGCAAGTGAATCAGATTATCCGATTGCAATGAGATACGCAACCAACAACAATTATTCTGCTGTAAAGGAAACCAACACAACATATACTATTGAACAGTTGAAGAATTTCATTTTTTCAAACAGATGTACAATGCTCAGTATGGGGGTATATGAGAATTATGTGTATAAGGGCAGACATGCAGTGGTGCTTACAGCGGTAGATGCATCAATGGTTTTTGTTAAGGTTAATGATCCGTCAAATGGCGGAAGCGTCAAGTGTCACGATTATGCAGTGCTGATATATCCGCCAAATGCTCCTGATTACGAGACATATGCCGGGACAATACGTGTATTTCCTTATACAAGTTAAGGAGGCGGGAAAATGAAAAATACTGTGTTTTTTGTCATGTTATGCCTGCTTGGGATATTGTCTCCTGCTGTTAATGCGAAAACATATGAGCTTCCGTATCCTGATATAAACTCAGATAAAACAATTGACTGGGACAGTATTGATCTTTATGAGGAATTTACTCACAGATTCGCAGTCATACCCATTGATACTTTTGTTGATTATACATTTGAACTTGTTGAGTTTGAGGGGCAGTCATATCGTGCGGGAAGAGAGAAAAACACATTCTATGTATATGACAAAGAGACCGGAAAGGAAACAGTGTATGACCTTTACGATCCTGACATCAGATACAAGGAAAAGATAGAGGGCTGGGTCGATCTGAACGGAAGGTATATACTTGAATTTGATGATATTACCTCTGGTGGCAGGCGCTATGGCTATATTGACGGTATTGGACTGAATATCCGTGAAAACCTTGATAGTTTTGATACGATAAAATATGTTGACGGTATTATGATCCTGGAGTTCACGGATACTTTGTCTGAATACAATATCAGACGGTACGGAGAGGAAAGACCTTCTATTTATTATAACGGTGAAAAAGCACCTGACAAGGATATCGTAAAAACTTTTTTTGAAGGGGACGACCCGAGGGATATCAGGTGGGATGCAAGGTACAGATCAGTCGTCTGGCAGACCCCAAGAGGGGAGCTGATCGCAGACTATACTGTTCTGGGCCCTGATGAGATCACAGATACAGAAACGTATCTGTATAAAGAGATAATCGACGGGACATATGTTTACGAGGATCATGCCATTCCTATAAAGGCACATTTTGACAGTACGGGACAGATCGTGTTTGACACAGTCTATTCACAAAGACATTTAAGATCAGCAGAATTCTTTCAGAGGTACAGGACATTCTGGGCTCGTATCATGCAGCCTGTATTCGGAGACATGAGAAAAGCTAAGCGATAAGGAAGATAAATGATTATGCCGCCAATGGTGCAGGGGGGGAACAACAAGAAATGTTTATAGTAAGCGATGACATCACAGCAGGCAGCCGCCGGAAGATGCTCAATGCCTCAGCGCCGGTGTCCGTAGCGGCGGCAGTGCTCACCCTTATGTTCTACCCCACTCCCGGAACACCCGATGCGGGCAGCGTGGGGGCTATGGAAGGGCGGGCTGTGGTCATCACCGTATTTGCCGAGGATGCCACCACCAGCTGGGACTTTACCCTTGCCGCCGACCGCAAGACCAGGGATCATTCCCTGCTGTACCAGGGCATGGCGGTTGATTATCTTGAAAAGAGTGCCGCTGAGTGGGGCAAGGAGATAGAATTTGTCTACAACTGGGAGACCGACCCCTACCTCAGATACGATGCAGTCTTTGAGGATGACCTTGTATACGATGACGACGGCTACGACATATACGACGAATGGGAATACATAGACACATCCCTGCCGGATATGGACACCATAAAGAAAAAATACAAGGCGGATCATGTGATATATATGTTCCTGTTCAACACCCCTCCCGAGTGCGAGGAGGTGTCCAACACCCGCAACTACTATGAGGGACTTGCCTACCCCTATGAGGTGTGCAATATGTTCTGCCACTCCGAGGATATAGAGGAATGCCCCTCTGCCTACGCCCACGAGATGCTCCACACCTTCGGTGCGCCCGACCTGTACACCCCGGAGACGGAATACCTGAAAAACTGTGGGGTGACACAGCGTTATGTGGACTACTGCGCCATGGCATACCCCAATGACATCATGGTGACGGTATATGACGAGAAGACATATCTCCCCCGCTATGACCGCATCACAAACGAGATAACGGAGATAACCGCCTACTATGTGGGGCTTACGGATCACTGCGACGATGTTATTATATACGGTCTCGACAAGAGCGAGTTTGACAGGGGATAACTATGGGAACACTTACTGTAAGACCGTTTGAGGACTACACGGTAATAGATATTGAGACCACGGGGCTCAAAAGCAGCACCGACGGCATAACGGAGCTTTCAGCCCTTAGAGTGCGGGGCGGGGAGGCTGTGGATGAGTTCTCCACACTTGTCCACCCGGGGATGCACATACCCTCCTTCATCACAGACCTTACAGGGATATCCGATGCCATGGTGCGTGGGAAGCCCCGCATAGGGGAGGTGCTCCCTGCCTATATAGCCTTTCTGGGGGATGATGTGATCTTAGGGCACAACACCGCCTTTGACCTGCGCTTTATCGAGGACAGGTGCAAAAGGGCAGGGATAGACTTCTCCCCGATGTACACCGACACCATGAAGATAGGGCGTGCCTTGTATCCGGAAATGGAGCATCACAGGCTGTCCGACCTGGCATACCGCTTTGACGTAAGCTACAAGGGGGCACACCGTGCCCTTACGGACTGCCGCATAACCGCCGCCTGCTATGAAGCCATGAAGGCGGATGCCATAAGGCTTGGACTTGACATAGCGGCTCTGAGGGTGTCGGGCATAAAGCCGAAATACATCAAAGCGGCGGACATAGTCCCCGACAGCACAAAAGCCGATCCCGCCTGTGCCCTTTACGGTAAGATATGCGTATTCACAGGCTTTGAGGGGGAGAAAAGGCGGGAATATATGCAGCTTGCCGCTGACAAGGGGGCGCTGCTGGCGGACAGGGTAACAAGGAAGACCCATATCCTCATTGCCGCTGAGGTTGCCGGCACTTCGGCTAACCTTGACAAGGCAAGGGACTATGAAAAGCGCTTCGGTGCGCCGCAGATAATAGGTGAACGTGAATTCATCAGTGTTATGGGAGGCAGAGCATGAGCATCAAATTCCATCTGCCCGACTTTGTGGGCAACATCCGCATGAACCTGTGGATAATAGACAAGCTGAAGGAGCATCCCGAATACTTCTACGACGATATACAGATAGGCTCCTCCTACGGCTGCTTTCCTCCTGCTGCATGGAACGGAGGGCGCACAGCCGTGGGGGCGGTGAGAAAGGAGCACATCCCACTCACCATCTCCGCCTACAATCAGCGTGAGGTGCCTATCCGCTACACCTTCACCAATCCCTGTGTCACACAAAAGGATCTTGCCGACCCCTTCTGCAACTACATTGCAAAGGCGGCGGAGAACGGCTTCAACGAGGCAATAGTGAACGTGCCTGTCCTTGAGGAGTACATCAGGGACAAATATGCCGGCTACCCCCTTATCTCCTCCACTGTAAAGCAGCTTGAAAAGCCTGATCAGGTGAGGGAGGAGCTTAAAAAGGACTACAAGCTGGTGGTGCTTGACTACAACCTCAACAACCGCTTTGACATTCTGGAGCAGCTGCCCGAAAAGGACAGGATAGAGATACTCATAAATCCCTACTGCTCTCCTGCCTGCAAGCGTAGGGGAGAGCACTACCGATTTCTGGGGAAGCTGCAGCTTGCCCACGCCGCCCGTGCCTACGGGGACAAGAGCCCCAGGACCATGGAAATGCTGGAAAAGACCTTTGCCTGTCCCAACATGGACATGAGCTTCTACGACACGGTGGGATACTGCACTCACATCTCGGCGGAGGCTGTATACGAAAAATACGTGCCCATGGGCTACACCAACTTCAAGATAGAGGGGCGCATGATGCACGCTGTGGACATCCTTGAAAGCTATATGTACTACCTTGTTCGCCCTGAATGGCGTGACAGGGTGAGGATGAAGGCACTCAGAGACCTGCTTGGCAAGAAATAAGTAATAGGTAATAGTGAATAGTGATAAGGTTAGCCTTGCGGAGATGGCAGCTTGCTTGCCTCTTTGGCAGCCGTGGTTCGAGTGTACGGTGTACAATAATGGGGTGTTATTATGGAAAATGAACAGCTTAAAATACAGGCGGCAGCCGCCGCAGAAGAGCTTATTGCCGCTGCGGGAGTGCCTGCGGGGGGTATCCTTGTGGTGGGATGCTCCACAAGCGAGGTCTGCGGCAGCCGCATAGGCACGGATTCCAGTCCGGAGGCGGCAAAGGCTCTCTTTGAGGGAATAAACGGCGTGTGCAGGGCGCATGGTCTGTACCTTGCGGCACAGTGCTGCGAGCATCTCAACCGTGCCATAATCATAGAGCGGGATGCGGTGCCCTTTGCGGAGATCGTAAATGTACGCCCTGTTCCCAAGGCGGGGGGCTCCTTTGCCACTGCCGCCTATGAGGGTTTTGAGCATCCTGTGGCGGTAGAGGAGATAAGAGCCGATGCAGGCCTTGACATAGGTGACACATTCATCGGTATGCACCTTAAAAGGGTGGCTGTTCCCGTGCGCCTGAAAAACAATGCCATCGGGCAGGCGCACGTTACTGCTGCCCGCACCCGCCCCAAGTACATAGGCGGTGCAAGGGCGCAGTATATTGAAGAATGAATAATGCGTAAGGCATAATGATGCTTGCCCGCTGCTCCGGCGGCTGCTGAACTGGTGTACAGTGTACAGCCGGATGGATACCGGGGGCTTTTGCCCTCATTGTATAGTGCATAAAGTAAGTTTTTTGAACAGAGGTTATGTTATGGACGATTTTATCAATTCCCCCAACGCATTTGAGGACGGACAGCCCGGGGACATGACACAGGAAACGGCTCCCGACACGGCTCCTGATACGGCACAGGCAGTGACGGACGAGCAGGGGGAGACAGGTCTGCCCGAAAGCAGTGCGGCTCAGGAGATACCTCCCTCCGGGGAGGAGCCTGCCCCGGAGGCAACTGCGGGCTTTTCACAGGAGGGGCAGGGCAGCTTTGCAGAGCCTCACAATGTTGAGCAGCAGGCTGCACCGTCACAGGTGCCCCCCTCACCCCAGCCCTTTGGCAGCTCCTCCGACCCCTATGCGGGTATGAGGAACGAAAACGGCAATCTCTTTGATGAAAAGGATATGCGCAGCGATGATGAGAAGGCGGGATTTATCCCCCCACCGCCCAGGGTGAACGCACCACAGTACGGGCATCTCCCCTATGCTCCCATGCAGGGGCAGTACGGCTACCCCGGAAACGATCTGCTTTACACACAGCAGCCCTTCGGCTCTCCCTACGGCTCGCTGTACAGCACGCCCTACGGTCAGCCCTATCAGCCTGTATCTCCCTATGGACAGGGCTATGCTCCCCGCATGACATCCGCTGTTCCCCCGCAGATGCAGGGGATGAACACACAGCCCCCGGTAATGCCTGAGATATCCGCTCCTAAGACGGACACCCCTTCCGGAAACGGCGGGGAAGCTCCCGGCTCCGCAGCAGATGTGAGCCGTGGCACTCCCAACGAGGGCGCTCCTGATGAGGGCATTTCCCGCAGCACGGCACCTGAGAGCAGCGCACCTCAGAACGGTGCTCCTCAGAACATGGCACCTCAGTACGGCACACCTCAGTATGGTACACCCCAATATGGCACAAATCAGTACGGCGCACCCCAGTACGGGGCTCCTCAGAACATGGCACCCCAATATGGCGCAAATCAGTACGGCGCACCCCAGTACGGTGCCCCCCAATATGGTACACCTCAATATGGGACACCCCAGTATGGGGCATATCCCTACGGAACTCCCGGCTACACAGCCTACAGGAACCCGCCCCCGCCCCCGGTGATCCCGGCGGTGGACAAGACGGAGGAAAAGGGGAAGAAAAAGGCATCTCCCCTGCTTCTGGGGCTGCTGGCATTTATCGTGCTGGCAAGCATAACCACAGTGCTCATCCTCATTGCCTTTTCGGATGAGACAGCTGTTGACTCCGCAGGCGGCAGCACATCGTCCTCCGATACCGTTTCCGACACCGGATCTGACACTGCTGACAGAGACAACACACAGAACGTGGTGGTGAACATTGAGGCAGTGGAGCGCACAGGGGAGGACGAGGACTATGCCGACAAGGACAAGGGACTGTTTACTGTCACCGGGGCAGTCAAGTATATCGAGCCCTCTGTGGTGACGGTGTACATCTATTCCGACGACACCGCCGTAGTGCCCTATGTGCAGGGTTCGGGGATAATCCTCTCCGAGGACGGCTACATCAGCACCAACGCCCATGTGCTGGAAAACAGCGGCAATGCCACCGTTGTCCTTTCCGACGGCAACGAGTACAAGGCAAGGATAATAGGTGTTGACGAGCACACCGACTTAGGCGTGCTGAAGATCGACAAGGAGGGGCTCACCCCCGCTGTCATAGGCAAGTCCTCTGACCTTTCCCACGGGGAGACCATCATCTCCTACGGCACAGCCGACGGCTATGTGGGCACTGCCACAGTAGGCTGCGTATCCGCAGTTTCCCGTGAGATACAGACCTATGCGGGGTACAACGTGGAATGTATACAGACCGATGCCGCCCTTAACGAGGGTCAGTCGGGGGGGCCTGTCATCGACCTTTACGGCCGTGTTGTGGGTATAATCGTCAGCAAGCGCAGCGAGGGGGACATAGAGAACCTGGGCTTTGCCATTTCCACGGATGTGGCAAGGGACGTATGGGCGGATCTCATTGAAAAGGGCTATGTAAGCGGCCGCACAAGGATAGGCGTCATGTGCCGTGTCATAGATGAAAAGACTGCCGCACAGCTTGGCATAAAGCCGGGGCTTCTTGTAAGCGAGGTAAACGAGGACTGCGACATTGCCAACACCGACTTAAAGCCCGATGACATCATCGTCAGCATAGAGGACATCAACCTCACCTCCGATGATGCGGTAAAGCGTATGCAGGAAAAGTACGCCCCCGGGGACAGGGTAAAGGCACACATCTACCGCCCTGCCACCGTGGAAAACGGCCTTGAGGAGCCGGAGGAATTTGACATCGAATTTGACCTTGCGGAGTTTAAGGACTGATCAGCAGTTAGAGGTCAGGCGGACAGCAGAGAGGACAACAGCCTTGTATCTCCGTCACATCTGATCTCAAACATCTGTCACATTGATGAATAAACCGGGGGGAAGATATGGACTACACGCTTATGCACAAAAACATATGTGTTGCGGATATCGGCATAGATGAAGACACAGGCGTGATTTCCCGCATAGGTGATGTCTATGCGAAGGAGCACCTTCCCCTTGGTACTGTTCACATCATGCAGCACAGAGAGATCGTTGATAAGGCAGTGCTCAACAAATGGTGGACGGGACGTTCTATCCCGGCAAGCAGGGCAGGTATCAGCGATGCCCTTGAAGCACTCGGGATATATAATACTGAGATGCTGCTTACAAAATGCCTTGGTCTGAGCCTTTCGGATCATTACTGGGTAGAGCCTTCCGGCTCCGATATGACATGGGAGAGCGTGAACTTTTTTGACAACGATTTTTCCGCTGATATGGGAGATGTCCTTTTTGGCTCGTCTGTTAAGAGTGTAAACTTCAACTATTCCTCACCTGATATCACATCAGACGGCAATCTGCAGAAGCGCTGGAAGATCGCTGACGGTAAGCGATGCCTTATGAAATCCGGCACCTCACCCTTCAGGCAGGAGCCATTCAATGAGGTCATAGCTTCCCTTATTCTTGAAAGACTTGGTATTGAGCATATACCCTATACTCTTGCATGGATGGATGATAAGCCGTACAGTGTATGCAATGACTTTGTAACAAAGACTTCAGAGCTTATCAGTGCGGCAAGAGTTATGCAGATAAGACCGAAGGCTAATGACGAAAACGGCTATCTTCACCTTGTGAACATCTGCAAGAGCTTTGGTATCGACATAGTACCCATGCTTGACAGAATGATAGTTTTTGATTATATTATTGCAAACGAAGACAGGCATTACGGTAATTTCGGACTGCTGCGTGATCCCGAAACGCTTGAGTGGATAGGAGCCGCTCCCATATTTGACAATGGTACTTCACTCTGGCACGACAGGCTGACATCACAGATTCCGACAGCAGACCTGATATGCAAGCCCTTCAAAAAAACTCACGGGGAACAGTTGAGCCTTGTAACATCCTTTGGCTGGCTTGATCTGTCTGCGCTTGACGGTATTGAAGATGATATATTCAGCATATTTGATGATGAAAAAGCCCGAAAGTATATTGACAGCGGCAGAGCCGAGATGATCACCTTACAGGTGAGAAAGCGCATCAACAGGCTGTCCGAGATCATTACTGCCATATCGTAAGTGAAAAAGCAGAAGCCGGATAAGCAGAGAGGACAACAGCCTGTATCTCCGTCACATCCGGCTTCTTAACATCTGACAGCGGAGTTTAAGGACCAAATGAAGACATATCTGCTTCTGACAGTGGCGGCACTGGCATTTGTGACTGCCGTAATGAGCATAGTAAAGTACATAAGGTATACAAGGAGCGCCTTCCGTGAGCTGAGGGTGCTGTCACGGCATACCCACCGCCGCCACAGGAAGGCACCGTATTTCCGCATAGACGGCGCATTTGCGGAGGAGCCGGACAACGTTCTGGAGTCGGAGGAGAGGTACAGCTTCTTCCTCCGCAATGCCCCGGAGCCGGGGGATGTGATAGTGGTGCGCTATCTGGAGGGGAAGAGGTTCCTCATTTCCCCCTCACATCTGCTGATACAGGCGCTGATACGGGCAGCACTGGGCGCAGCCCTTGTGCTGACAGCATTCAGAGGATAGACTGCAAGCAGAGAGAACAACAGCCTGCATAGTCGCAGCTGTTTTCTGACCTCTTATGGCTGTATCTGTGTGAGATACAATCGTATTCCACAAACGTACACTTTCAAAAGCCCCTTTTTTTGTCTTGAATGTGTATTGAAATTTGGAGCCAAATGAGATATTATATATATTGCCGCTTTTTGCAAGGAAGGCAAGTGTCTGCTTGCCTTTTTGCATTTGCGGCGCAAACACACGAAACAATAAGCCGTCTCCCGTTTCGGCACGGTTTTTGAGTATGGAGTTGTTATAATGGAAACAAAAGTAGTCAAGTTCGGCGGAAGCTCCCTTGCGGATGCAGGGCAGTACCGCAAGGTTAAGGATATCATCCTTGCAGACCCTGCAAGGCGGTTCGTGGTTGCAAGCGCCCCCGGCAAGCGCTACTCCGATGATACAAAGGTGACGGATATGCTCTACGGCTGCTATGCCATAGCCGTCAAGGGGGAGGATTTCAGCCTTTCCTTTTCAGCCATAGAGGAGCGTTTCAACGGCATCATCAGGGATCTGGGGCTTTCCATATCCCTGGACAAGGAATTTGCCGCCATCAAGAACGCTTTTGCCCACCGTGCAGGCCGTGACTACGCCGCATCAAGGGGTGAATACCTGGGTTCCCTTATCCTGGCGGAGTTTCTGGGATTTGACTTTGTGGATCCCGCACAGTACATCAAGTTCGACGAGCAGGGCGCCTTTGACCTGGATACCACCCGTGCCCTTCTTGGCGAAAGGCTTGCAGCCTCGGAGCACGCCGTTATCCCCGGATTCTACGGCTCCATGCCCAACGATACCATCAAGACCTTCTCCCGTGGCGGCTCGGATGTTACAGGCTCCATCGTTGCCAATGCGGTGAATGCGGCTGTATACGAGAACTGGACGGATGTGTCCGGCTTCCTCATTGCAAACCCCAAGATAATCGACAACCCCCTCCCCATAACCACCATCACCTACAAGGAGCTGAGGGAGCTTGCCTACATGGGCGCTACGGTGCTGCACGAGGACGCTATCTTCCCTGTGCGCCGTGCAGGTATCCCCATAAACATCAGGAACACCAACGCCCCCGGTGACAGAGGCACCTTCATCGTGTCCGAGACTGCCGAGACCAGCCCCTACACCATCACAGGCATAGCGGGGAAGAAGGGCTTTTCCGTAATACAGATAGAAAAGGACATGATGAATGCCGAGATAGGCTTCGGCCGCAACGTTCTCCGTGCCCTTGAAAAGAACAACGTGGCATTTGAGCATATGCCCTCCGGCATAGACACCATGAGCGTCATCGTATCCTCCGAGAGCCTTATCGGCAAGGAGAAGGCGGTCATCGACGAGATAACCTTCCGCTGTCATCCCGACAAGATCGAGATCGACAACAGCATTGCCCTTATTGCTGTGGTAGGCCGTGGTATGCGCAAGACAAGGGGCACCGCAGGGCGCATATTCTCTGCCCTTGCCCATGCCCGCATAAATGTGCGCATGATAGACCAGGGCTCATCTGAGCTCAATGTCATCATCGGCGTTGACGAATGCGACTTCGAGCAGGCAGTGCGTGCGATCTATGATATTTTCGTACTTACAAGGTGCTGAGGATAGGTAATAAGTAATAGGTAATAAGTAACAGAAATGGCTTGCTGACCTCTTTCCTGCAAAGGCTCCGCTTTTGTGGAACAGAGGGGGCAAGCCATTGGCTTTATGCTTGTCTATCCAACAGCACAAGACTCTGGCTGCATAGTAAAAAGCTGCCAGCAACAGCCGACAGCTTTACGGTCAGATCCTTTCAAGCAGCTCCGACGGTTTAAGGGCAGGTACCTTGCTGTCCTTAAAATCACGGATATTCCTTGTAACGATGTATTCTGCACCGATCCTGCCTGCCTGACACATCTGCAAGGCATCTTCGTAATCAGATGTGAGCAGTTTGGCGGCCGCTTTCAGGTCAGCTGCTCTAAGGTCGATCACCTTGAAGATCATTGTGATCTGCTGAATGATCTGCACCGTTTTCAGCGGGGTCAGCTCCTTGCGGAGAATATAAACGATATTCGGCACAGACAGTGCGGAAATATATCCTTCGATCTGACCTACTTCGCAGTATTTCCAGACCCTTGACGAGGCCTCGAGAAATTCCAGACGGTTACAGAGCACATCGAGGATGACGTTGGTATCAATCAAGATCTTCATGCGCCTCTATCCTTTCTGCACGCATAGCCTTTTCGTCATAATCGTTTTTCAGAACACCCGTCAGTGAATCGGTAAGAAAGGATACGCTTGATTCACGGGAAACAAGTCTTGCGACCTCCTTTCCGTTCTTTAGAATAATGATTTCATCACCCTGCTGGACGGCTTGCAGATAATGACCAAAATTATTCTGTATATCCGTTGCTGTTGCAGTGACCATAAAAACACCTCCATATAGCTAACATTAGTATACAATATTTTAGCTAAAATGTCAATGGTGAATTATGGGGAAATGAGGATGATGCCATACCCTCTTAGTATAAGTAATAAGAAATGGCTTGCCGTCCTCTGTTCCTGCAAAGGCTCCGCTTTTGTGGAAACAGAGGGGGCAAGCCATTGGCATTACGTCAGTATGTCCAGGGGAACCCTTGACCCTATCACCTAACAAAAAAAGCGGCTCCCGTGGGAACCGCTCTTTGTTTTGCGTGGAGTAAAACTTAGCCAAGCTCAGCGAAGTACTTGATAGTCCTTACCATCTGGGAGGTGTAGGAGTTCTCATTGTCGTACCAGGAAACTACCTGTACCTGATATAAGTCATCGGAGATCTTGGAAACCATAGTCTGAGTTGCATCGAAGAGAGAGCCGTATCTCATGCCGATAACGTCGGAAGAAACGATAGGATCGGTGTTGTAGCCGAAGCTCTCGGAAGAAGCAGCCTTCATAGCAGCGTTGATGCCCTCAGCGGTAACGTCAGCACCCTTTACAACAGCGGTAAGGATAGTGGTGGAACCGGTGGGAACGGGAACTCTCTGAGCAGAGCCGATGAGCTTGCCCTTGAGCTCGGGGATAACAAGACCGATAGCCTTGGCAGCACCGGTGGAGTTGGGAACGATGTTGGCAGCGCCGGC